>JBFLXE010000008.1:0-32367 GCA_040757455.1 Nitrospirota bacterium | reverse complement strand
GCTGTAAAAAGATTGTGAATATTTTGTTGACAATATTTATTTTATGATCTCGGCAGTAAAGAGATACAGCTCAGCATCCCTCCATGCCTCTCTTTGTAGTCCTGCCTTTGCACATAACTGTTCGAGGAAAGTATCTCTGTCCCAACCGTTTTCTTTTGCCACCTGTGGAAGGAGGATCCCTTGCCGCAACCCTTTTCTGATGACGAGTCCGTGCCTACCGATCTGAATCTCTTTCACATCGTTGAGTTTTCTCAAAGGCGAAAGAAGCGAAATTTCAATATCGATATCCTTCAGTTCATCTGGTTTGACCGGGGGGAACCGGGGGTCACTTGAACAGGCTGACACAGCGTTTTTAATAACTGACTGATAAAGGGGCATGACCGGATGGACGTGGCCAATACAGCCTCTCAAGCTACCATTCTTTTTAATGGTTACAAAAGCAGCACCGTCAGTATTCAGCTTCAGGTTTTTCATGTCTATCTCAACGTTCTTTCCCTTTGTCACGAATCCATGAATGGCATTTCTTGCAATACTAAGCAGTTCCCTCTTTTCTTCTTCCAGAAGGGAAGTCCTGAAAAATCCGATTGAAGCATAACCGACGACTTTACTCTTTTCTTCCGTCACATCACCCGAGTTTGCATATTTAAAGAGAATGCCAAGGTTTGCGCCGCATCTTCTCGCAGCTTCCATCGTTATTAATACCGGAAAGGCACCGCATAATTCGGCATCACCGGACCTTAAAAGCCTCTCGGTCTCCGATAGAGACAGTCTTTCGATAGAGGCGACAATCTTCGCATCCATGTCTTTGGCTTTCGAATATTCATGATAATGTGAGAGATCAGTGCTAGCGACGAGTAGAGTCTTTTCATCGAGAAGATCGGACAGAACCTCTGAGAGATGTTCGAGGGTCTCTTTCGTCGGAGAGCCAACGAGGATAGGTACGATAGTGAAATTATCAAGCACCGACTGGAGAAAAGGAAGCTGAACCTCAAGAGAATGCTCTTTTTCGAATGCCAGAGGGAAGAACTTCACATCCGCAGAGTCATTTAGAAGTTTCTGTGCAGTTTCTTCATCAATCTTCAGAACACCAAGGGGTGTCTTGAATCTACCTTTTGCATACACAGACGCACCTCTGAAATTCGCGTGGTGGCTCGGCCCAATCAGGATCACTTTTCTGATGTCACTTCCCTTAATCTGCTTGTAACCATATGCCGCAACCTGACCTGAGTAAATGTATCCTGCATGAGGGGAAATCATTGCAATAAGTTTACCGTCAGCCTTTACCCTCTTTGCCTTTGATAAAAATGCCTGAACTGTTTTTTTAAGTTCACCTTGATCGGAGGGATAAAATATGCCCGCTACAGCAGGTTCTTTAAGGTCCTCTGTGCAGCCTGAAGAAAGGGGGAGGGTAATGAGGAAAAAGAATATTACAAAAGCAAATAACAAGGAAACGGGATACCTCTTTTGAACAGTCAATCTAATCTTCTCCAGAACATTGCTTTTTTTAATTTCTCCTCGTTATTTTTCCCGGCATTCACTTTTCTGGTGAAAAAAGTGAAAAAGCCACCCATCAAAAAGAACTTCAGAAAATCTCTTCTCTTCATAATGTCAACCTCTCTATTAGTAATAAGTTCATTAGTAATCGGTCATTGACCCGAAAATACCCCTCTTTGGCAAAGAGGGGCAAGGGGAGATTTTATGATTAATAATTGGAAAAATTTGTTCTTAAAATCCCCCTTCATCCCCCTTTTCCAAAGGGGGAGTGATGGTATTTTCATGTTTCCTTGTGAGCCAAGGGCTCATGTCGATTCCTGCGAAAGCAGGAACCCAGTAAAACCAATGAAAAAAACTGGATTCCCGCTTGAGAACAAGGCATGTGGTCTTAATTAACTCCTTAATCAACTCCATATACCCGGAACAGAAGCGCTACAGAACTTGCACCTGCCGTTAGATATATTATTCCGTTTAATAAAATAACCTATTCTTTCGATCAAGATCTTCTTACATTCGGGACAGTATGTACTTTCACCCTTATGTCTTATGTTGCCTATATAAATGAATTTTAACCCTGCTTCCATCGCAGTGGCTCTCGCTTCCGTGAGTGTTTCTACCGGCGTCGGCGGGAGATTCGTCAATTTATAATGAGGAAGGAATCTTGAAAAATGTACCGGGACATTCCGGCCAAGGTTTTTGACTATCCATCGGCACATCTCCCTGATTTTTTTCATGTCATCATTTAGAGTGGGTATAACGAGATTTGTAATTTCCAGCCAGACATTTTTCTCCTTCAACAAGACAAGTGAATCGAGGACGGGTTTAAGACTGCCGTTACACATTTTCGCGTAGAAATCTTCCGAGAAACCCTTAAGATCAATATTCGCCGCATCCATATATTCTGTTAATTTGGAGAGTGGTTTTTTATTCATATATCCGCAGGAATGCATCGTATTGCGTATTTTTTTCCTCCTGGCAATTACTGCCGTGTCGTACATATATTCATAAAATACAGTGGGTTCAGTATAGGTGTAACTGATTGACCTGCACGTGTGAGAAATTGCATGGGTCACAACCTTTTCCGGCGGCAGGTCATATGTATCCGTATCCTCCGGTTTTGCCTGTGATATCTGCCAGTTCTGGCAGAACTTGCAGCTAAGGACACACCCGGCAGTTGCAATCGAAAATGCCGTCGTTCCCGGAAGGAAATGTGAGAAAGGTTTTTTCTCTATAGGGTCAACGTGAACCGCACAGGGTTTTCCGTAGACCAGGCTATATAAGGTTCCATCTTTATTCATCCTTGCTCTGCATCTGCTCACCTCATTGAGATCAAGGACACAGCTGTTAGGGCAAAGTTCACACTGAACTCTTTTTGACATAAATTATTATAACTTATCCCTATGCAGGATCAATAAACGGTTGAGAAAACAACACTATCGAGGAGTAAATCATCAGGGCAGAGAATGTTTTAATCCCTGCCACAAACAGGAGCGCGTTATAAATGCCGAAAAGAGGAATGAAGATTATCGAAGGAATTAGTGCCCCCGTGAATGAGCCGATGAGCTCAAGGCCATAAATCTTGCCGGCAGTTTCCATCTTTCCTGTCGCGAGACTCGCTGTATTGAACTGACCACCCGTTATCATCCCTGAGAATAAAAGCAGTAGATAGAAAAAGAGTTCCCCCTTGAAAAATAATATCGAGGTGACCGCAAGAATCACTGTCGAAACCTCCAGATAGAAAAGAATCTTCAGAGGCTCCCGGGTTTTCCTGGTGATGGCTGTACCCGCCCAGAGACCGATCATGAAGGTGGCAGTTAGTAAACCTATCATTTCATATACATAGCCGTAAAACGCCTGATATGCGAGAATCAGTGAAACCATTAATGACATGCTCGAAAAGCCGGTGGTTATGATGGAGAAATAGATAGATCTCATCTTTCTTCTGAATGCGAGGAACAAAACAGGAATATGGACAAGTGATAAGAACAGAATGATATGCCATACTTTGATCCCGAGAAGGTGACGGAGTGTTCTGCCCCCATAGATTTCTGTCCACAATAGAAGATTGTAAATATAGGCAGATGGTTTCAGGTCGGTATTTAAGAATTCTATTTCCCCAAGTCTTCTTTTCACATAATTAACGTTGATGGGGGAAAATGCATCATAAAATATATAACGGTGGAAATGCTCTGCATGAGGTGCTCTCTCAGCAAATCTTTCTTCGAGGACTTCGGGAATTGTGTTTATTGGAGTCATGGATGCAAATAGTCCTCCGTATTCCTCTGAGGTGACCTCGACATGAGTAAAGACCGATTTAACAGAATTGTATATAGAGCCATTAGATAGCTGCATATCCCTTCCTATGTAGCCTGCTGCTTTTGGCAGGCTCAAGACAAGAATTCCGTTCTTTTTTAAAGCATTTTTCGCCTCTTCAAAAAAATCAGTTGTATAGAATCTGTTTATGCTCGAGGTTGATGGCTGAGGGAGGTTCAAAAGGATGAGGTCATATTCAGGCTTTACTGATTTTTTGACGAATCTTCTGCCGTCTTCAATAATTATGTTCAATCTCTTGTCTTTCAATATTTCTCTGTCTTCATCAACGAGCAGGCTGAAAGATACCTTTACAATCTCGGGATCAATCTCCACAAAGGTGATCCTATCGACAGGGTATTTCAAAAGCTCTCTGATTTTGCCCGGTGAGCCTCCGATCACAAGTATTTCTGAGGGCGATGGATGCAGAGTCACGGGCAGATGCGTCTTTATTTCAGCAGCAGGTTTATCTGGATAAGTGAAAAGAAGGTGTCCGTTAAGATATATGCTCGACTGATTTTTAATTTCAATAACCGCTATTTCTCCATATCTCGATTCCACATTTTGCGAAACTTTCAGGCCGAACCATGGCATAGAAGGTGCAGTTTCATGGAAAACAAAATAAAAAATTAAGGGAAAAATAAAGAAAAAAGAAATGATTTTTTTCTTCGCAATATATAAAGCAGCGAGTATGTTTATCAGTGAAAGAAATAGACTTAAATCGATCATGTTAATTCTTGATGAGATAAGGAACGTAAAAAGCAGTCCTCCAAAAAAAGCCCCGACTGCTTCAAGTCCATATATTATTCCCGCGGCTTTCGGTTCCCCTGAATATATGACAGCCAAAGGAAACTGCATGCCGGTGGCAAGACAGAGAGGCAAGATCGTGATCGCCGTCGAGATGACAATCAGAGAAAGAGGCACAAGTTCTCCTGGTTGCAGGGATAAAAGGGATCTTATCGCTTTAATCCCAAGGACGGTTGGAAAAACGAGGACAGAGATTAGAACAAATGAATAGGCGAAAGCAATTCTGATCCTTATCCTTTTTCCGAATAAACTTCCAAGGCCGACGTAGATGAGCCAGAATGACAGGGTGATTCCTATATCGAGTTCATTGCCAGAAAACGTCGAGAATAGAAGGCGGAGGACTGTGATTTGCAGGAGTATGGAGGAAAAACCTATGAATATGAATGGTATTGGAGAGAAGTTGTTTTTAATGGTCAGTGCCAATCTTATATAAAATAACATGAAATAAATGTCAAAAATATTTGACATAAACTAATTTGTTCTTGACAAGTGTCTATCTCCTTAATATAATTAAAAAAATCGGACTGAGGTCATAATGACAAAAGCGGATTTGATCGAACGAATTTTTGAAAAGATAGGTCTTTCGAAGAAAGAGGCTCAGGAGATCGTCGAGATAATATTTGATGTCATGAAACAGGCGTTTGTTGAAGGAGAATCGGTTAAGATTTCAGGTTTTGGCACCTTTAACGTGAGGCAGAAGTCCTCCAGAAGAGGTAGAAATCCTAAGACCGGCGAAGATCTTGAGATAACGCCGAGAAAAGTTATTACTTTCCGGGCGAGTAATCAACTGAAATCCGCGATGGAATCTCAGAATGTATAAGTCAGCCACTGAAAAGATTAAGCCGTACAGAAGTTTCCCCGACAAACTCTTTTATAAAATAGGAGAGGTTAGCAGAATAGTCGGCGTTGAACCCTACGTGCTAAGGTACTGGGAAACAGAATTTTCTTTTCTGAAACCCAGGAAGAACAAATCGGGACAGCGCGTTTATATTAAAAAGGACATAGAGCTTCTGCTTAAAATAAAAAGGCTCCTCTATCAGGAAAGATACACAATAGAAGGAGTGAGAAAGAGACTCGGCCTGAGCGCGGTTGAGACTGAAATTAAAACGGAGCCACCAGTACAGGCGGATGTTCAGCTGAAGGAAGATAGTCAGCCTTCCCGGGTGATTCAGCACGTCAAAAATAGGCTTAGAGAGATACTGAGCCAGCTTCATTAAAATCAGATTAGAATCGGGGCGTGGCGCAGCCTGGTAGCGCACTCGCTTGGGGTGTGAGTGGTCGCCCGTTCAAATCGGGTCGCCCCGACCAATAAAAGCAATTACTCGACAAGATGGATCATCTCAACCGGCAATAGCCAAACCTGCTCGGTTTGAGTGAGGGTCATCCGCTATTCCTGCATAGGCAGGACGCGCCCATAGCCTCGAACACAATAGTATCTAACCTGTGTCTGAATTTTTCAAAGGAATTGTGTTTAAAAATCTCTTTGTGGTAAGATTTGGGCAATAATAAAACTGGGAAAAACCTTGGCAGAGTGTTCTATCGAATACGGTTGCTTCCGGTTCGGAAGCACTGCATTAGAACCTCTTATCCTTCCCGTCTATAAAGGTTCGACATTCAGGGGCGGTTTCGGATATGCCTTTAAACGTGTCGTCTGCGCTATAAGAAATAAAGAATGTTCAGACTGCCTGCTGAAAGAAAAATGCGTCTACTCCTATGTCTTCGAAACTCCGACGCCGTCTGATACGAGAATAATGAGAAAATACAGGGCCGCCCCTCATCCTTTCATAATAGAACCGCCGCCCGAAAAAAGAAGAGGCTATAAACCCGGAGATGAGGTGCAGTTTGGTCTGACTTTGATCGGCAGGGCGATAGACTATAACCACTCCTCAGATAATCACCGAAACTATATACGCCTTAATACACCAGAACCCTCCTGTTTATCCTGATGAAATCCTCCGAGGTCCTTTAGCTGAAGTTCCTTAGCCTGGCACTTGCGGGCATTCCTCTTAACTATCGTATTGTGTTGAGGAGATCTCTGACCTCAGAGGGAAGAAGCCGACTGGATATGGCAAATGGATTTATTGAGACGGAATTATTAATCTGGATAAAAGAGAGGCAATCATTTTATACTCTATACATGGTATGGTCACTCTTAGAGCTTATAACAATGAATCTTTAACGAATACCTTTGGGAATCAGACGAAGAATCAGGAAACCTCAACCAAAAAAGCCCGCGAGAGACAAATCCGTTGCTGAGATAGTAAGGGAATTAACAGCGGATTCGCCTGTTGCCGCAAAGTATAGGGAACAATCTCTAAAAATTCACGGACTCATCTGCGCCAAATGCGGAAGAGAGTTTGATTTCAAAAGCAGGCATCTCCTTACTGTACACCATAAAGACGGGAATCGGCATAACAATCCTGCCGACGGTTCCAATTGGGAAAATCTATGTGTTTATTGCCACGAAGACGAGCACAGCAGAGGGCTTCTTGGCGATTACTTGACAGGAAAAAGAGGTGCAGACTGAACAGATGCCGAAGAAATGATGCTTTGTTGCTCATTGTGAGAACTTTTATGTTACTGTCCATAAAAAATTGAGATGAACCCCGAAAGGCGATTCGAGCGGTACAAAGTAGACATGATGGAAATAAGCGGGAAGATGGTGCTCGCCAAATATGTAAGAATTCTTAATATTATATTGGAGGAGTAGCATTGCAAACAGACAAGAAACTAAATATGGGCGTTCACCATAAGCTGACAATAGAGGGACGCGGAAGGACTCTTAAAGCAACGGGAATGGTAGTCTGGTCCCAACTGACCGAAAGTAGGAAAGATCTACTCGGAAACGTTATCCCGATATATACGTCAGGCATGAAATTCTTAGATCTCTCGGATGAAAAGATAAGTGAAATTGCAGCCTTCATAGAAGAACATGGCAAAAAGGTAGAAAAGAAGGCAGAAGTTTATAAGAGCAGTAGGCATAGACTTTATGTGAGATTTAATATCATGGAGCCAGAGAAAGCCACATTGCACTTCTATGAGAGTTACAAAATAAAAGAATTGAGCTTAAGTGGCATGCTTATCGAATGCGATCAGGCATTGGAAATAGATAACAAAATCCGGATGGAAATATTTCTTTTAGAGAATAAACATATAAATCTTTTAGGGAGGGTAGCCTCATATCGCTTGATGACTGATCGGGATCCAGCAATGCATGAAATAGGTATAGAATTTATCGATATGTCAGAAGAAGACAGGGAAAAGCTGAACGCATTTACCCATTTGCTACAGTTTATGGGTCAAGAATTTTAAATCTTTGCACACAAGGAGAAATAATAGGAGGTATTCAGCCCTAAGAGGTAATGGCTTGTCGGGCGGCCAGTTCAAATAGGGTCGTACCGACCAATAAAATGCAGGCATGAACTCTTTCTTTAATTTTATTGTAGAGACTGTGGGCACTCTCGGCTATCCGGGTATTATGATACTGATGTTCATAGAGAGCACCTTTATCCCTCTGCCGTCTGAAATCGTCATCCCTCCCGCCGGCTATCTTATATCAAAAAATCAGATGAGCTGGACAGGTGTGATAGCGTCAGGTACCGCGGGCAGTGTCCTGGGTGCCCTTTTCAATTATGCAATTGCAGTTTATCTGGGCAGGCCTTTTATCATTAGATACGGGAAATATTTCGGTCTATCGGAGAAAAAATTTATCAAGGGTGAAAACTTTTTTCTTAAGCACGGAAACATAGGTACATTCATTGGCAGGCTGATTTTGGGTGTAAGGCATTATATCTCATTTCCTGCCGGGCTTGCTAAAATGAATCTAAAAAAATTCTGTTTCTATACAGCTCTGGGCGCTGGCATCTGGGTGTGGTTGCTGGCTTATATTGGATATTTTGTAGGCAACAACAGCGAGGAGATTCTCAGGGTCTCCAGGCAGTGGAGCATATACCTTGTGATCGGTTGCGCCTTATTGATCATCGTATATATCTACTGGCATAAGAGGAACCGAAGGCCTTCTCCAGGGGATCTTCATAATAAGTAGATAGAATTATATTATCCGGCTTCAGACGCGGCTATATTCTGTTTATGAAAAGGAACTTCAAACTGTGCATGAGATGGTTCCAAGTAGCAAAAATTTATGCTACATTTTCAGGCAGTCTTCTCTCCAGAGACAGTTCAGCTGATCGCACGTTCCTCCCGCTGCCTTGCCGAAACAATCGGAATTTCCCTCAGCCCGTTGAATTGCACGTATAAGATTTTCCTTTTTCATGTTGCCGGCTTTTAAGCCTTTCCTGGTTGCAATATTCCTAATCTGTCTGAGAGTCATGATTCCCTCCTTAAATTTTAAAACACTCCATATTATCAGAATCAGTCAATTATGTTCAAGCTTATGTCGGCTGCAACAGCAGAGTGAGTCAGAGCCCCGATTGAAATGAGATCCACGCCTGTCTCTGCAACCTGTCTGACGTTTTCAAGCATGATGCCGCCTGAAGCTTCGAGAAGAACCCTTCCACCGGCTGTTTCCACCGCATCCCTCATTTTTTCAAGAGACATGTTATCCAGCATAACAATATCCGCGCCAGCTTCTATTGCCCTCTCAAGATCTCTCAAATTCCCGACCTCGACCTCTATTTTCAGGAGATGATGCCCATGCCTGGCGCATTCTACTGCTTTCCGGATATTTCCGGCGGACTTTATGTGATTGTCTTTTATCAGGATTCCATCAAAAAGGCCAAATCTGTGGTTATACCCGCCGCCGATTCGTACCGCGTATTTTTCCATGAATCTCTGGCAGGGCGTCGTCTTGCGTGTATCAAGGATCTTGGCCTTTGTGCCCGAAATTCTGTCCACAAACATCCGTGTAAGGGTCGCTATTCCGGATAGTCTTTGTAGAATATTGAGACTAACTCGTTCACCGGCGAGAATGGAGCGGGTTTTCGCAGAGACTTCGGCAATGACGTCATTTCTCCTAACCGCTGCTCCTTCCTTAAAAAAAGCCTTAAGCGTTACACGAGAGTCGAGCTGACGAAAAACCTCTCGTGAAAAAGGGATTCCCGCGAGAATGAAGTCTGCTTTTGCGATGAAAGCAGCCCTTGACCGGCTTTTCTGGGGAATTATAAGGATCGAGGTAATGTCTCCGGATCCAATATCTTCTTCGAGCGCTCTCCGGATGACATCACTGACTCCGGGAGGTATCTCCATGCTATTTCCTTCTGAATAGCAAGGACACAAAACCCCATACACCTCCCAAAACAGCGCCCAAAGCCAGGGCCGATCGCCAGTCGAGTAAAGTCGTCAGATTACCTTCAACCTTATTAGTGACAACAAGGAAGGCAGAGGTATTTTCGGATACGACATTTTTTGAAGCCATAAAGCCGACTGCAGATCCGTTGACCACAGTCCGTTCTCTGGAAATGGACACTGGAGAGAGCGAATAGTTTATCGATAAATTATCCGCTGCGGAGACAGCACTGATGCTCTGGTTGAGACTGACATCGTTTCCCTTGAGCATGGCGGTCGCGCCCTGCGTTATCTCAACTTTCTCACCATCAATGCTCAATGCACCCACCTGCTGCAGTTCGACATGTCCTCCTTCGACGGCCCTTACCGTGCTTTGTTTTATATTGATAAATTCACCTTCGATGAAATCCAGGTCACTTTTTTCGATTTTGCTTTCATCCTTATACACCTCATACCTCCGCTTCCATAAGGATTTTAATACTATTTTCGATCCTTTCTTTAATACTAATCATTTCTTCGTATTTTGTCTTTTGTTTCTCGACAACTTCCCGTGGCGCCCTCTGGAGGAAATCCTCGTTGTGCAGTTTCTTATTCAAAGACGCGATAGATTCTTCCACCTTCTTCATGTCTTTTCTAAGTCTATCCACTTCAGCTTTAATATTCAAGACTCCTTTCAGAGGCACATATATTTCCATGGAACTCTTCACCGAGGTGGCTGAATGATCCGGTTTCTTGATATCAGAACCTATTACGATCTCCTCTGCCCTTGCGAGACCCCTGATATACTCGACATGCAGTCGCAATATCTCTTCCACCGTCCTGGAATATGCCTTTATCCTCAAATTGAGTCTGAGCGAAGGCGCAATGTTCAATTCGCCACGGATTGTTCTCGGTCCCGCCACGGCTTCCATGATATAAAACATTGCTTCTTCGGCTTCATAGTCCCGGGGCAGAGAGTGCGGAAAATCAGATATCATTATGCTCTCTTTTGACTGCGGAATTGGATAGTCTGAAAAGTCCTGCCAGAAGGCACTTATTTTCTGCCATATCTCTTCTGTTATGAAAGGCATAAAAGGATGCAGAAGTCTTAAGGACACGTCAAGGGAATAAAGAAGAGACCATTTGACACTTTCCGCAGAGTCTTCACGTTGAATCTCAATTTTTGAAAGCTCTATGTACCAGTCACAGAATTCATGCCAGATGAACTGATATATGCTGTTTGCCGCGTCATTGAATCTGTATTCTTCAAGGAGCGCGTTTATTTCTTCGGCTACAGATGCGAGTCTGCTCAAAATCCATCTACTGGCAAGGTCGCGCGGTCTGTAATAGCTACCAGTGCCGGGCGAAACCTGACTATACCCTGTGTGTTTTCTTTCTCCTTCCAGGTTCATGATTATAAACCTGGCAGCATTCCAGAGTTTGTTTGCAAAATGCCTGTATCCTTCAACGCGATCTTCAGAAAATTTTATGTCCCTTCCCTGGGCAGCAAAGGCAGCGAGCGCGAATCTGAAAGCGTCCGTTCCATACCTGTCCATCATAACAAGAGGATCAACGACGTTCCCTTTTGATTTAGACATCTTTCTGCCTTTCTCATCCCTGATGAGGGCATGAATATACACATGGTGAAATGGTATCTCCTTCTTGAACTTAAGCCCCATCATGATCATCCTCGCGACCCAGAAGAAGATAATGTCGAAAGCCGTCACAAGTACACTTGTGGGATAAAAGGTTTTAAGGTCTTCTGTCTCCTCGGGCCAGCCGAATGTGGAAAAAGGCCAGAGCGCCGATGAGAACCATGTATCAAGGACGTCCTCGTCCTGAGAGATCTTTTCTGAACCACAGTAAGGACAAGTTTGTGGATCAACCCGCGATACAATAATTCCCTTCTGCTCTCTGCACCTCTCGTTTTTCATCTCCTTGCAATACCAGACAGGTATCCTGTGTCCCCACCATATCTGTCGTGAAATACACCAGTCCTTAATACCTTCCATCCATGCAAAATAAGTATTCTCCCATGTCCTGGGTATAAACCTTATTGCTCCTTCTTTCACAGCTGCCACTGCATTCTTTGCCATAGATTGTACTCTGACATACCACTGAAGTGTCGACAGAGGCTCGATGATCGTTTTACATCTATAGCAGTGACCAACAGAATATGTGTACGGTTCTTCTTTTTCCAAAAGATTCTGTTTTTTCAGATCCTCCAGAACCAGTTTCCGGCATTCATATCTGTCAAGACCAGCGTATCGGCCTCCCGCATCAGGTGTCATACGACCGTTCTCGGAAATGACCGTAATAAAATCCAATGCCGGCGTGTGCTTCTTTGCTATAGCCTCATCATTGAAATCATGGGCAGGCGTTACTTTGACTGCGCCGGTGCCTAAGGAAGGGTCTACGGTATCATCGGCAATGACGATTATTTTTCTGTCGGTGAGGGGAAGATTCACAGTCCTGCCTATCAGGTCTTGATATCTCGGATCGTCAGGATGCACTGCTACTGCTGTATCCCCCAGCATTGTTTCAGGTCTGGTGGTGGCGACGGTTATAAATTTTTCACCGTTTTCTGAAAGGGGATATCTGATGTATGTCAATTTCCCCTCCAGTTCCTCATAATCAACCTCTAAGTCAGAGAGAGCTGTATGACAGCGGGGACACCAGCTAATGAGTCTGTTATCCCTATAAATCAGGCCTTCCTCATATAACCTGACAAAGGCTTCTCTTACAGCTTTGGACAGACCCTCATCGAGAGTAAACCTCTCGCGCGTCCAGTCACATGAGGCGCCGAGCCGCTTCAGCTGATGGATTATCCTGCCACCGTATTCATTCTTCCACTTCCAGACCCGGTCTATGAAAGCAGTACGTCCTATTTTGTATCTGTCGAGCCCTTCAGAAGCAAGCTGTTTCTCGAGCACATTTTGCGTGGCAATGCCTGCATGATCAGTTCCTGGAAGCCAGAGAACCTTGTACCCCGACATGCGCCTCCAGCGGGAAAGTATATCCTGAAGGACGGCATTGAGGGCGTGCCCCATGTGGAGAGACCCCGTGATATTCGGTGGTGGAATGACAAGAGAAAAGGGCTTGCCTTTGTGCTCCGGGTCAGGCGTGAAATATCCTTTGGAGACCCAGAAGACATACCATTTTTCTTCTATGTCTTCTGGATCGAAACTCTTCTCTAAAATTCCGACCTTATCCTCTCAATTTCTTTCGAGATCATATTCTCTGCAAGGTCAGGCACAGTCTCCCATATCACCTTCTCAACCTCTTTCGTGAGGGATTCCAGAGAGCCTTTCAACATCTCCTTCAGCATTCTTTCGACAAGTTCAGGAGTGACTTCCCAGAGAATCTTCTCAACAGAGTCCTTCAGCAAAGGCATTAATGCGGTGATGATGGTTTCCTTCACATCTATGGCGGACAATAAAGAAGATATTTTTGCGCTTATCTGTTTGTCAAATATCTCTTCAACTTCCTCTTTCGAGAGAAGCTGAACGTCTTGAATTCTTGCCGAAGGTTTCCTTGCCTCCGTCTTTTCAAACGCCGGAACTGCAACGCTCTCTTCACCCGTCATTTCTTCGAACATGGCCATTTCTTCAGTTCCCGCAACGATTTCTTCCACTTCCTCAAATGGCGGGCTTTCAATCTCGGCAGTCTCGGGAATCTCTTCGGTTGCCCAGAGATCTTCTTCAATCCCCGGCGATACGACGCCAACTGCCTCAGCCTCTGAAACTTCTTCAGTTTCTTCCTCGGAGACAGCTGAGACTGCAAGAGTCGCGTTAAGCTTGCTTATTAATTCCTGCGATTCGAAGGGTTTAACTATATAGTCATCAGCATTCACATGTCTTGTCAGTTCTTCATCTATCGGTTCGAATGCGCCGGTCAGCAAAATAACCGGAATGTTTCTCATGGCAGGATTTTGCTTTATCTTCTCACACAGTTGATAACCATTCATCCTGGGCATTTCTATGTCAGCAAGAACGATGTCAGGATTGAAAGATGTGATTGCAGCTAACGCTTCCTCTCCGTTGTTAACTGCTTTGATCTCAAATCCCTCGTCTGCCAGTATAAGTTCCACCACTTTCTGAATGGTGATGCTATCATCTGCCAGAAGAAGTTTATATGACACTATTCACCTCTTGTTTTCTTTTTCGCCTCGGCGAATCAGACGAATCTGAGAAAGATTTTATTGTTAAGTTTTGAAAAAGTCAAGTGTCATGGTGCAGGCTTCTATCGTAAAGTTCTTTCTTACTCACGCCATATTGATCAGCGATTTTCCTGACTGCATCCTTTCTGCTTAAACCTTTTTTTATCAAGGAATTCACTTCATGCAGGATATCTTCGGTCACGATCTTCTTATCTTTACTCTTCCCTTCGAGGATGATCACATACTCTCCTGCGATTTTTGATTTCTGGACACTCTCGAATATTTCTGACACGTCTCCTCTCAACACCTCCTCGTAAATCTTTGTCACCTCCTTTATTAAGGCAGCCTTTCTCTCGACAAATATTTGTTTCATGTCGGAAAGAGTATCGAGGAGGCGATGGGGGGCTTCATAAAAGACAAGCGTCCGAGGTTCGAGGATCAGTTCGCGGAGGACTTTTTTGCGGTGTTCCTTCCTGGCAGGTAGAAATCCTCTGAATATGAATTCTTCCGTTGGCAGACCGGACAAAGTCAGGGCAGCAACAAAGGCTGTCGGCCCTGGCACTACGACGATATGAATATTCTGTTCAATGGCCGCCCTTATCACGAGTGAGCCAGGGTCTGATATACCCGGTGTGCCGGCGTCTGAGATGAGAGCAACAGACTGTCCGGAATGTAAGATATGGATGATCTCTGATGACCTGACTTTTTCTTTCTCCCTCCAGTAACTTATCATTGGTTTGGAGATGTTATAGTAAGTTAGTAATTTCATCGAGCGGCGAGTGTCTTCTGCGGCAATTACATCAACATTCTTCAGAATTCGCAGGGCCCTCAGTGTGATGTCCTCAAGATTTCCTATCGGAGTCGAAACTATATAAAGAGTACCTGTCACTCTATTTTCAGCAGTTTTCTTAACCGCGTGTCTGCTTTGACAATCTCATCCACGTCATCACCTGTGAGATCCCATGAATAGCGCCCTTCAGCAGTACGTTTGAGTTTGATCTTGACCGGTTTTTTTGGCTTAATCTGCTGAATTTCAGGCTGCTTTTTGAAATGAAAATTCTTGTTGTCACCTGAAAAGACAGATTGCGCAGGAGTTACAAAGAAAATACAACAACTAACAAGAACAGTTAATATTTTTCTCACCAAGGATTCCTTTTTAGCTATAGCGTACCTCAAAATCTTGCAGAGCTAATGACCTTTGTATTTATTGGTTATCGGAAAACGCCTGTCTCTGCCAAGTGCTCGCGGCGTTATCTTTATTCCAGGCGGAGACTGTCTTCTCTTGTATTCGCTCCTGTCGATCATTTTGATAATACGCGCCGCGGTTTCCCTCCCGAATCCCATCGAAAGAATTTCCTTAAAACTTTTGTCATCTTCGATATACGCTTTTAAAATCTGATCAAGAATATTATAAGGCGGGAGAGTGTCTGTATCCTTCTGTCCTGGCTTAAGTTCTGCCGAAGGTTCTTTTACGAGCACTCTTTCGGGTATTACGGGAGTACCCGCTTTGCTATTCTTCCATCTACAAAGTTCGTAAACCATTGTTTTCGGCACATCCTTTATTACTGCAAAGCCGCCTGCCATATCTCCGTATAGAGTCGCATATCCAACGCTCATCTCAGATTTATTTCCCGTCGTGAGAACAAGCCATCCGAATTTGTTTGACAAAGCCATAAGAATGTTCCCCCTTATCCTTGCCTGTATATTTTCCTCGGTCTCATCCTGTTTTAACTCCTGAAACTGATCTCTAAGGGAATCGAGGTAGCACCTGAACATGCGGTCAATAGGAATTTCTATTACTTTAATGTCAAGATTATGCGCAAGGTCAAAGACATCTTCCTTGCTCTCCTTTGATGTGTAAGGAGATGGCATAAATAAACCCGTCACGTTCTCTTTTCCGAGAGCATCTACCGCTATTGAGGCTACAAGGGAAGAATCTATTCCTCCGCTCAAACCCATTACGACCCTATCAAAACCATTCTTTCTGACATAATCAGAGGTACCCAGTACGAGGGCGGTATAGACCTCCTCTGTACCATCCAAAACTCTATTTTCCCTGGAAGGAATGCGAACCTTCTGAGGGGTTTTCTTAAAGAATGTCCCCGATACAGGGATATCTATTTTTTCGACCACACCTTTTTCGAGCTTAATAGCCTGGCTCCTTCTGAGCGGCGCGTGGAGCCTTCTCATCATCACGCCCTCGGTCTCCAGATCGACGATGATCAGATCTTCGTGAAACTGTTTCCCCCGGGCGACAAGCCTGCCGTTCTGATCAAGGACAACGCTGTGGCCGTCGAAGACAAGTTCGTCCTGTCCCCCGACAGTATTTAGATAGGCAACGATTACAATATTATCCGAGGCCCTGGTCGAAAGCATCTGCTCCCTGAATTTTCCCTTGCCAATATGATAAGGAGAGGCATTTATATTAAAAATGATCTCGGCGCCGGCCAGAGACTGGGTGCGTGCGGGGCCATCCGGGTACCAGATATCTTCACATATGCTCACTCCAACCCATATGCTGCCCACGCGGTATATTGGACAACGAGTTCCCACCTGGAAATAGCGAAATTCGTCAAAAACTCCGTAATTAGGAAGATACATCTTATGGTAGATGTCGATTATTTCTTTGTTATAGATTATTGCAGCAGCATTGTAGATATCATCTTTTTTGTCAACAAAGCCCACTATTGCAATTATGTCTTCCACGTTCTTCCGGACCTCGTCGAGAGCCTCAAGGTTATCTTCTATAAATTGGGTCTTCAAAAGAAGATCTTCAGGCGGATATCCGGGTACTGCCAGTTCAGGCAGGGCGATAACGTGAGCACCAACCTTCCGGGCTCTTCTTATATTTTTGAGAATCTTCGAGACGTTGCCCTCAAGATCCCCGACAGTAGGATTAATTTGAGCGAGCGCAATCCTCATGGTACGTATTGTTTTGACCTTCTATCTACAGTCCATCAAATCCATGCATTACATCCATCACAGAGAATTCCGGATATTATATCATCGGAGGTTTTTTTTCGAAGAAAAAAATAATATACTGGTTAAAATCATACCAGTCCAAACGTTCATGCCGCATATACGGCGCAAAGGAACGTGAAAATTATCCTGTCATGATGAGCCCTGAGCCTGTCGAAGGGGCGAACCATGATGGTCATCCTTTCCGCCCCGGCGGATTCGCTGAGGCGAACGACAAGCTCAGGATGACATAGGGCATTTTCGAAGCAAAATGAATTTAACAGGAGGCATCCAGCCTCCTGTACCCACAGACTATTTTGGACAATTATGGGGTAAAATAAACATTAATATGGCTTATTTATTATTAAAAATCATGATTAACGCCCTGTCTATCGCTGTGGCTGTTAGGCTAGTCGACGGAATCACTTTTACCGGAGAATGGTGGAAGATGATACTCATAGGAGCGGTCTTCGGTGTTGTCAATTCCTTCATTAAACCTTTTGTGACGGTCTTCACCTTTCCCCTCATTATTCTTACGTTGGGGTTGTTTACGCTCATCATTAATGCACTAATGCTTGTTATAACCGCCGGACTTTCCGGTCCTCTGAAGCTCGGCCTCCAGATCGAAGGGTTCTGGGCGGCATTCTGGGGCGCTTTCATTATCAGCATCGTGAGCATGTTACTCTCCTGGATGACAGGACTGAAAAAGGTTAAAATCCGCAGGTAGACGGAAAATCAGTTATGGCCATAAAAACGGCAGTGGATTTTTTTATACAGTGGCATCTGACAGAAAGATGCAATCTCAAATGCAGACACTGCTATCAGACAGGAGCTGCAACAGAAGAGATGTCTTTTATCGAGATTAAGGAGATCCTCGGTGAAATATCTGAAACCTTTGATGAATGGATGCAAGCCTATAGCCTTGATTTTTCAGTTAGCTTTAATATAACGGGCGGAGAGCCTTTTTTGAGGAAAGACCTTTACTCAATTCTCTCAGAAATAGAGGCGCGTGGCTTCGATATTTATCTGCTTACAAATGGAATTCTCGTTGACGAATTCAGAGCAAGAATGCTTTCGGACATTGGAGTAAAGGGGGTGCAGGTAAGCATGGAGGGTCCGGAGGAGATTCACGACTCGATAAGAGGGAAGGGTAGTTTTTCCTCGTCTGTTAGAGGTATTAGACACCTGGTCGAGGCTGGTCTGATGGTCACTTTAAATGTTACTCTCTCTTCGGTCAATGCGCAATATTTTATGGATATGGTCGACATGGGAGTGAATCTCGGGGCCGAGAAGCTTGGATTTTCGAGGCTCGTCCCTTCAGGCAGGGGCGAAGCCATGTTTAAGGAAATGCTTGATAAACAGAAGTTAGAAGAGTTGTATAAAAAAATTTTTTCTTCAGAAAAAGGATGCCAGATTGTAACAGGGGATCCCGTTGCGAGCCAATTAAGAGAGAAACCGAAAAACGATGGTCCTCTCGCCGGCATAATTGAACAGGGTGACATGGGTGACGTTCCGCGAGGGGGATGCGCGGCCGGGGTTTCGGGATTGACGATTTTGCCTGACGGAACCATGCTGCCCTGTCGAAGGCTGGATATTCCTATAGGTAATATCAGAAAGGATTCTCTGAGAGAAGTTTGGGCCACTTCACCCGTTCTCGAAGCCCTCAGAAACAGGAATGGATACAAGGTCAAATGTCGTGAGTGTAAAAGATGGGCTAACTGTAGAGGATGCAGAGCGATAGCCTATGCGTTTTCGAAGGCAAAAGGAGAGGATGATTTTCTTGCCGAAGATCCCCAGTGTTTTATTACTTAGGCGTGTCGTTGACTTTAGAGTAACAAGCGTTTAGACTTATTCTCTCACATATCTATATTTGCATTTTTAGAAATGAAAAAGATTTTTGTGGAAAGGCTCAGAAAGTCGGCGAAGATGATAGGCTGGGCAGAACCCTCTGTCATCGAGGTGGAAATACCTCCACAGGAGACTATGGGAGATCTATCGACTCCCCTTGCCATGTCTTTAGCAGGCAGACTCGGTAAGCCCCCCAGAAAGATCGCGGAAGAAATTGCTAACTGCTTGACGGATGTATCTATTTTCAGGAAGATTGAAATCGCCGGCCCCGGCTTCATCAATGTTTTTTTTGCCAGGAATTATCTTTATTCGGAAATCAAGAAATTATTGGAGCAGAAAAGTAGTTACCTGAGAGAAAATCTGGGTGAGGGGAAAAGGGTCCAGGTTGAATTTATCAGTGCAAATCCTACAGGACCTCTCCATCTGGGCCATGGGAGAGGTGGTGCTACAGGCAATGCGCTTGCAAACCTTCTCGCGGCGGCCGGGTATGAAGTGGAGCGCGAGTATTATATTAATGACGCGGGGAGACAGGTCAAACTTCTTGGTCAGTCGGTTTTTGCAATCTATAAACGTCTCCTGGGGATTGAGACTCCTTTCCCGGAGGATGGTTACAGAGGCGGATATATAGAGGAGATTGCAGATTCCTTCATTAAGGAGATGGGCGATAAATACAGAGACAAGAGTTTTGAAGATGTTTCGGAATTCTTTATAGATTATGCTTATAAGAAAATCCTTTCAGGCATTAGGAAGGATTTGAGTGATTTCGGGATTCACTTTAATTCCTGGCAAAGCGAACGAGAACTGTACCAGAGTAGCCAGGTCCAAAGGGCAATCGAGGATCTTAACGAAAAAGGGTACATTTATGAAAAGGATGGTGCCTTATGGTTCAGGGCGACAGCATTCGGGGACGACAAGGACAGGGTCATCGTCAAGAAGGACGGCGAATATACCTATTTCACGTCTGATATCGCTTATCACAGAAAAAAAATCGACAAAAATTTTTATGAACTGATCGATATATGGGGCGCAGACCATCACGGATATATACCGAGGATCAAGGCGGTAATCGAAGCATTTGCCTATCCCAAGAAGAAGTTAACCATTCTTCTTGTGCAGATGGTGACCCTGCTGAGAGGCGGCAAGCCGGTTCAAATGTCTAAGAGGGCCGGCGAGTTTGTAACCTTAAGGGAAGTAATGGATGAAGTGGGGCCGGATATATCGAAATTCATATTTCTCACACGAAGGCCTGACAGCCATCTCGAATTTGACCTTGAAGTGGCCAAGGCCCAGTCAAGTGAAAATCCTGTTTTTTATGTTCAATACGCAAATGCAAGGATTAACAGCATATTCAAATATGCTAAAGAAAGAAGTCTGAATGAGGAAAGCCTTTATGATTCAAGCCTTGAGCTGCTTTCTCTGGATCACGAATTGAGAATTATTAAGAAACTTTTGCTCTATCCAATGATATTCGAGGGCGCCACTAATGCCCGTGAGCCGCATAGGATAACATTTTATCTTCAGGAACTTTCTGGCCTTTTCCATTCTTACTATAACAGGCATCGAATCGTTGGTGACGCCCTGGAGGTGACAAGAGCCCGGCTCGCTCTCTGCGAGGCTATCAGGATCGTCTTGAGAGATGGGCTTGAAATACTTGGTATAAGCGCTCCCGAAAAGATGTGACGAAAAAATTGAAAAATTGACATTAATTGCGGATTGCTGCTATAAATAAGGCTTATGATTACAAAGACTGAAAAGATATGGATGGATGGGAAGTTCGTGGACTGGGATAGTGCAAATGTTCACATCCTTACTCATACCCTCCATTATGGCCTCGGTGTTTTTGAAGGAATACGATGTTATGAAACGGTTGATGGGCCTGCTATCTTCAGGCTGGATGAACACATCGACAGGCTTATAAATTCTGCCCATATTTTTATGATAGACATGCCCTATTCGAAAGAAGAGATCAAAGAGGCGATAATTGAGACCATCAAAGTGAACAAGATAAAAGAATGTTACATACGTCCGCTTGTATATATTGGACATGGAGTCATGGGCCTATATCCCCAGGGGAATCCTGTAAAAGTCTCCATCGCTGTCTGGCCATGGGGAACGTATCTTGGCGAAAAAGGACTGGAAAGCGGAATAAGGGTTAAGGTTTCCTCTTTTATCAGAAATCATGTTAATTCAAATATGTCGAGAGCTAAAGTCTGCGGATATTATGTCAATTCTCAACTTGCTAAAAGGGAGGCTATCTCTTGTGGCTATGACGAGGCGCTTCTGCTTGATACCGAAGGTTATGTGTCCGAAGGAAGCGGGGAAAATATTTTTATTTCGAGAGGCGGAGTTTTAAAGACGACACCTCTGACGTCGATACTTGAAGGTATTACGCGAAATAGCATTATGAGAATAGCTGAGGACGAAGGATTGAAGATTGTAGAAGAGAGATTTACGAGAGACGAGGTGTATATCGCCGACGAAGCCTTTTTTACCGGCACAGCAGCGGAAGTTACCCCCATACGAGAAGTGGACGGAAGAATGATCGGTAAAGGTATGCCAGGTAAAATGACCAAGAGACTTCAGTCAATATTTTTTGATCTGGTGAAAGGAAAGAACAAAAGGTACGAAGCCTGGCTTACGAGAATATAGGAAAAAGGGGTTAGCCCATATTATTCATGGACATTGTTACGAATCCATCAAAGCATTGGGGGATATAGTATTCTCGCTCATTCTCGTCTCGACATCCTGTCGAGACTCCGAGGTAAATTCTTTCTTCGAAAGAATTTAAATCCGCTCGAACACCATATCCCCCAATTAAATTTATGAATAATCCGGGTGTGCAACAAAAAGATAAGGGGTACAAATGTACCCCTTATCTTTTCAATTTTCGATTTTATTTCTTTTCAGGTTCTGCCGGTGCTGGCTGCTCTGGAGGTGCTGCGGGTGCTGCTGGTGCCTCCGGTACTGCGGGTGCTGCTGGTGCGGGTGCCTCTTCTTTAATGTGACACTTGCCGCAATCGGCCTCATTCGATTGTGAGAAAGCCTTTTCTCCGTTGTGGCAAACTCCGCAACCTTTTGTTGTATCGCCGTGATCCTCTTTCGTCATTTTTAAGGATCCCTTTTTCATCTGAAAAAGTTTTGGATGGCAGTCCGGACATTTCATTCCCTGCTTAACGCCATGGGTATCCCCCTTGAAGATTACCTTGCCCTGTTCGCCGCCAGGATATTCAACTGTTTTTCCCGGTCCGCTGGCGATGGCGCTACCAACGAAAGCAATTGCGATAATCAGAAGAACAGACATTACTGTTATCTTCACCTTTTCTCACCCCCTTTCGCCAAATAAATTTGAGACGCTCAGAGAACACAAATTTTTCTTCTTCGTTAGGAATACTGAGACTTTCCCGGTCAGGAATTTTCCAAAAAGACGAATAAAAAAATATAATTGAAAAGACTTATCTTGTCAAGTTAATAAATATTTGAAATTTAATGCCTTTCTTGAATAACGGGGCACATTTATGTAATATGGTAGTATGATAAAATAAGAAGGAAAAATGAAAGATGATATAAAGAAAGCTATTTTGCCGGCAGGAGGACTCGGCACAAGGTTTTTGCCAGCGACAAAGGCATCTCCGAAGGAGATGCTTCCGATCGTTGATAAGCCCATGATTCAGTATGCAGTCGAAGAGGCGTGCGCCTGCGGGATCAATGAATTCGTCATCATCACCGGGAAATATAAGCGTGCTATCGAGGATCACTTTGATTCAGCCTTTGAGCTGGAAGAGAGCCTCAAGAAGACCGGTAAAAAACGCCTTCTTGAGGAAATCAACCGGTTAAACAATATTAATTTTGCTTATATCAGACAAAAGGCAGCTCTGGGCCTCGGTCATGCGATATACTGTGCAAGACCGTTCGTAAAAGACGAGCCCTTTGCTGTCCTGTTGAGCGATGATATCATAGACCCTGACACATTTCTTCTCAGGAAAATGATTGATTTTTTTAATAAATTGAATTCTCCGATTCTCGCACTCGAGAAAGTGCCGCTGTCTGAAATCGGGCGATACGGAGTTATAGACGGCACAAGCGAGGGCAACAATATTTACAGGATCAGGAGTCTCATCGAGAAGCCATCACCGGAAAAAGCGCCTTCTGACATGGCTATAATTGGAAGATATATTCTGACTCCCGATATATTTGATGTTCTCGAAAGAGTAGCGCCAGGAAAGGGCGGAGAGATACAATTAACAGACGCACTCTCTGATCTGCTAAAAAAGCGACAGATTTATGGATACCTGTTTACGGGAAAAAGATATGATGCTGGCGACAAGGTTGGTTATCTTAAAGCGACTATTGATCTCGCGCTGAAAAATCAACTGGTCTCAGAACCGCTAAAGAATTATCTGTTTGAGATAACGGAGAAAATAAAACCTCACTGAATAGGAGCGAAAATGGCAGAAGTAATGGACGCTGAGCAGAAGATGGATAAAGAAGTTGAAATACCGGAGGAATTGCCCGTTCTTCCGGTAAGGGACATTGTTGTATTCCCGTACATGATACTTCCTCTTTTTGTCGGGAGGGAGATGTCAATAAAGGCTATTGAGTATTCTCTCAGTACGAACAAAATGGTCCTTCTGCTCACACAAAGGGACGTAAATGTCGAAAATCCGACAGCCGAGGACCTTTTTTCGATTGGCACTGTCGCCATAATTATGAGAATGCTGAAGCTTCCGGACGGACGGGTTAAGATTCTTGTTCAGGGCATAAGCAAGGCGAGAGCACTGAATTATTCGCAGATAGAACCTTTCTTCAAGGCAAATATCGATAAGATAACAGATACTAAAGTCTCGTCTCTTACGATCGAGGATGAGGCGCAAATAAGGAATGTCAAAGAGCAATTAGAAAAAGTGGTTGCTCTGGGTAAGACGATACTTCCTGACGTGATGGGGATCATTGAGAATATTGACGATCCCGGAAGACTTGCCGACCTGGTCGCTTCAAACCTTGGCCTTAAAGCAGAACAGGCTCAGGAAATTCTCGAAATAATCGATCCGATTCAAAGGCTTAAGAGGGTGAGCGAGATACTCGCCAGAGAGATCGAACTTCTTACAGTTCAGCAAAGAATTCAGTCGGAGGCGCGCGGCGAGATAGACAAGACGCAGAGAGAGTACTTCTTGAGAGAACAACTCAAGGCAATACAGAAAGAACTCGGAGAGATCGATGAGAGAGCCGAGGAGATCAAGGAGTTCAGGAGAAAGATCGAAGCTGCAAAGATGCCCGAAAAGGTGATGAAGGAGGCTGAAAAACAACTTAAGAGACTCGAAAAGATGCATCCCGACAGCGCCGAGGCAGCTACTGTAAGAACCTATCTTGACTGGCTTGTTGAACTCCCGTGGGCAAAGTCAACCATGGATAATCTCGACATCAAGACAGCAGCGAAGGTGCTCGATGAGGATCATTATGACCTGGAGAAGGTTAAGGAACGAATCCTGGAGTATCTGAGTGTCAGGAAATTAAAGGAAAAGATGAAAGGGCCTATCCTTTGCTTTATCGGACCGCCCGGAGTCGGAAAAACCTCTCTGGGAAAGTCTATTGCGAGGGCTTTGGGGCGAGAGTTTGTCCGCATGTCCCTGGGAGGAGTGAGAGACGAAGCAGAGATCAGGGGACATAGAAGAACTTATGTAGGGGCGCTTCCGGGAAGGATAATTCAGGGCATAAAGACGGCGGGGACAAACAATCCGGTGTTTATGCTCGACGAGATTGACAAAATAGGAATGGACTTCAGGGGAGATCCGTCATCGGCGCTACTTGAAGTTCTCGATCCTGAACAGAATTTCTCTTTCGCCGACCATTATCTCGGTGTCCCTTTTGACTTATCAAAGGTTATGTTTATTACAACCGGTAACCTCGTAGACACTATTCCCAGTCCATTGAGGGACAGGATGGAGATTATCTATCTTTCTGGTTACACGACGGAGGAAAAGTTAGGTATTGCAAAGAATTACCTGATTCCGAAACAGCTGGAGGAGCATGGCATAAGCAGTGATGTATTGAAGATCACGGATTCAGGCCTTTATACCCTAATTTCGCAATACACGAGAGAAGCCGGGGTCAGAAACCTCGAACGGGAGATCGCAAATCTCTGCCGGAAAGTCGCCAAGAAGATAGCTGAGGGTAAAGAGCGGCTTTTTGTCATAAATGCGCATAATGTTCACAGATATCTCGGTGTCCCTAAATACTTACCGGAAGAAGAAATGGAGAAGGACGAGGTTGGTGTCTCAACGGGCCTTGCGTGGACCGAGACAGGAGGCGATATCATCTATGTTGAGGCGACAACCATGAAAGGAAAAGGCAGCCTCACTCTGACGGGTCAGCTGGGAGATGTGATGAAAGAGTCCGCACAGGCCGCTTTGAGCTATGTGAGATCCAAAGCGAATATTCTCGGTATAAAAGAAGAAGTCTTCTCCAAAATAGACATTCATATTCATGTTCCAGCTGGCGCAATACCCAAGGATGGCCCTTCTGCAGGTATTACCATGGCTACAGCCATTGCATCGGCGCTGATGGGAAAACCTGTGAGTAAGAATGTTGCAATGACAGGAGAGGTGACTTTAAGGGGAAGGGTTCTGCCTATTGGCGGTCTTAAAGAGAAGACACTTGCTGCGAAAAGAGCTGGAATAAAGAATATAATCATTCCTAAGAGGAACAAGAAGGATCTGGAGGATATTCCAAAATATATCAAGAAGGATATCGAATTTGTCCTGGTAGAGTCTATGGATGAAGTGCTCAAGGTGGCACTGAAAAAGGTTGATGCTAAGTCCGGAAAGATTTCCTCAGAAGATCGAAAGAAAAGAGAGCTTAGCCGATGACTGTTGGCTGCTATGAAGCTTTCCGAGATCAGTGAACTCGCTCTCCTTGATGAGATAAGAAAAGTCTTTATAAAGAAATCGCGCGACGTTATCGTTGGAATCGGGGATGACGGTTCCGTGGTCAAGCCTCTCAAAGAAAATCTCGTATTCACAACGGATATGATGGTGGAGGATGTTCATTTCGATTTCGCTTTCGCTACTCCCTTTCAGATTGGTTTCAAATTGATTTCGGTTAACGTAAGTGACATTTATGCCATGGGTGGCAGACCCATCTACGCTTTGCTAAGTATTGCGGCAGAAAAAAACACTGAGAAGGAAGTGATTGATGACCTTTTCAGAGGGGTTAACACAGCCCTTGATTTCTACTTCACCAGTCTTGTCGGCGGCGACCTTTCTGCATCCAATAAATATATGTCACTGTCAGCGACCGTGTTCGGGTCTGTGAGAAAGCCTGTCAGGCGGTCAGGCGCAAAGAAGGGCGATATAATATATGTAACCGGCACCCTGGGGGATTCTGCATGCGGTCTCGAATTGTTGAAGAAGATCAGGAGACCTTTACCTTTTGAATATGTGAAAAGGACAAAGAGTGAGAGCTGGTCCGTTCATTTCCTGGGGGATTTCGATGCTCTTGCCCCGGCTCTGGCCCGGGAGGGATTAAAACGGAATATGCTTGAACCCTTAATCAAGAGACACCTCATGCCCACGGCAAGGAATCCTGCGGGATTCGTCAAATATGTAACTGCCATGATCGACATAAGCGACGGGCTGCTGATCGATCTGACGAGACTATGCAATGAGAGTAACGTCGGGGCACGAATCTATGCTGAACGCATTCCGATATCCGGGGCACTGAGAAAAATCTCTTCTGAACTCGATATTTCTCCCTTCAGATTTGCATTGTCAGGCGGAGAAGATTATGAACTTTTGTTCACCGCGCCGCCCTCAAAGAAAATTGATTATCCGCATATAGGCGAGGTGACTGAATCCGGGCGGGTGATAGTTGATAGTCGGGGCAGGGAAAAGCCCTTTTACGCGGAAGGATTTCAGCACTTTGGCCTTTATAATCGCGTGGGAAAAGAGTTGACCAAATAAGAAAATTGATATTTCGGACAGCAGTGTGGCGAGAAAAGAGCTTGTCAGAATATGCAATTGGAATGTAAACTTGTAGTCAGAGCGAGAAATTCATGAACAAATATCAAAAAATTGCTTTGGTGCTCGGAGCGATTGGGTTTATTTTGATTTTCGGAAAGACTATGACGAGAATAAGTTTTGGTGCAATGGCGTTATTAGGGAAGGGTATAATTATTGTTGCAGCCACATTATTTATTATTCTTGCTTTAAAGAAAACAGGAAAGAAAAAATGATCGTGCCGATATGTAATGAGATTCTGTCCTGTTAGCTCCTTGAGTTCTTCTGAATCCAGCTCAAGACCTTTTCCCTCAACTTTACTTTTGATAAGTGGTTAATGGCGGTGTTTAAAGTATGGCTGTGGGAGTTAGACTGAAATGAAAAAGGCGGTACTGTTCGATCTTTACGGAACCCTGATCGATATAAAAACCGATGAATATGATATCTTTGTCTATGAAATGCTTTCGCGGTTTCTCTCCTATCATTCAGTTAATATAACAGCCGGAGAATTGAGACAGGCTTATTTTGCCAGGATTGAAGAGCAGATGAAACAGAGCAAGGAAGTCTATCCAGAGGTTGATGTATACAGAATCTTCTATGAGATTTTGAGCGAGTACGGGAGAACGAAATTTTCGAAGAGGTTTGTTGTTGATTTTGCCATTCTTTTCAGATCATTAACGATGAGACATTTTGGTATTTTCGAAGGTTTGTATGAGGCACTCGGCTTGTTGACTGAAAAATATAAAACCTCAATAATCTCTGATGCGCAGTGGGTATTTGCAGAACCCGAAATGACAGTGCTCGGCATCGACCAGTTTTTCGATCTCAAAATTCTATCTTCGCGGCTTGGTTTCAAAAAACCGGATGTGAGGTTATTTGATCTGGCAGCCGAAAAACTTGCTATTAAACCCGAGGAGGCCATATACATTGGTGATGATCCGGCGAGAGACCTCGTTGGTTCCAAAAAAGCAGGTATGAGTTGCATACTGTTTAGGTCTGAGTGCAGTGAGTTCGACGGCGTTACACCCGATGGCTGCTTTTTTAGCTATGCTGAATTGGAGAATGTACTCAATTATATGTCTGCGTGACATTCCAGAAAGGTGCCTGTGAAGATAAACGGAAGGACAAAGATCACAGGGATTTTCGGTTATCCTGTTGAACATACTCTATCGCCGGCGATGCATAATGCGGCCTTTGAGGATCTGGCTCTCAATTATTGTTATGTGCCTTTCTCTGTCCACCCTGATGACCTCGAGTCTGCTGTAAAGGCCATCAGGGCCTTGAATATTTGCGGTGTAAACGTAACGGTTCCTCATAAGGAGAGGGTCATTCCCTTACTGGATGAACTCAATGAGGAGGCGTCATTTATTGGGGCTGTTAATACGATAGTAAATTCGGAAGGATACCTTAAAGGTTACAATACTGATGGACGAGGTTTTATGCAGTCTCTTGAGGAAAAGGGTATTTATCTCGATGATAAGGACGTATTAGTGGTGGGTGCAGGTGGCGCTTCACGGGCGGTCTGTTTCTACCTTATTCAAAAGGTGAAGAGCCTGTCTGTATACGGAAGGAGCACGGAAAAATTGGAGAATTTAGTGGCCGACCTCAGAGTAATGCGGAATAATCTAACTGCAGTGAGAGAACTTTCTCTACTGGACAGATATCATATGATCATAAACGCGACTCCTCTCGGACTTCGTGAAGAGGACGCGCTGCCTCTTGACCCCTCTCTTCTTAAGGAAGGGCAGATTATTTATGATCTCATTTACAAGGAGACGAGACTTCTCAAGGAGGCTTTTAAAAAAGGTGCTTCCGTCATTGACGGTACCAGTATGCTTCTCTGGCAGGGCGCATTTGCTTTCGAATTATGGACCGGAAAACGTCCCAATGTCGACGTGATGAGACAGGCCCTGGCTGGAGATAGATAAGAAATCAATTTTCGTCATAAAAGAGACAGATTGTGTCAAGCAAGCCCGCGGAATCATGGGGCAAAATGTCCTATAAAGGGCATATTGCTACATCTTGTGTTTCATTCTCTGGCAAATCATTAATTAAATCAAACATTTATGACATGGCATTCATTTTGCTACTTCCCGAAATGAGATGATTGAGAGGAGATGTCTGCCTGTTATCAGTATAAAAAATAAAGAAATCGTGGATCAGAGATACCTGCGCTGAAATTCAATAAGAAATTGACATTCGAACAATTTTTTGATAGCTTTGTGGCGTAGAAACTCAGGCCGGATTCGAAAATTTTTTAGAAGTCTGAATTCACGAAAGGGGGTGATACTTAGTTCTCCTGGATTAAATAATGCACGGGATATAAAAAAGAACAGCAAGGAGGTAAAAACATGGGAGAAGGGAATATATTGGGCAAGGAACTCCTCAAAGAGTTGGAATTGTGCGGACTGAACAGAAGAGATTTCCTGAAGTACTGTTCTTTAACTGCGGCAATACTTGGTCTTTCCGAGCTCGAGTTCGTGACAAAAGTTGCCGAGGCATTGGAATCTCCTTCGAAAAAACCTATCGTTATTTGGATTGAAGGTCAAGCCTGTGCAGGATGCACCATCGCACTGGCACAGATTTCTTATCCTTCTGCCGCTTCCATCATACTCGACAAAATATCACTCAGATATCATCATACAATCATGGCAGCGGCGGGCGACGTGGCCGAAAAGGCATATCACGATGCCGTGAAGCAGGGCGGCTATTTATTGGTAGTTGAAGGCTCCATCCCTTCGGCAGACGATCGTTTTCATATGGGTGGAGGGATGCCGTTCAGGCAGAGACTTGAAGAATCGGCAAAAAATTCCAATGCCATTCTTGCTGTCGGAGCCTGTTCTGCTTTTGGTGGCATACCCAGGGCCACGCCATCCAAGGGAATTTCTGTAAGCGAAGCTCTGAAGCGTGCTGGCATAACAAAGCCGGTCGTTAATATTTCAACGTGTCCGGTTCATCCTGACCACCTTGCAGGTACGATTCTTTATGTTCTTGTAACCGGGAAGATTCCTGAGCTCGATTCCAAAGGACGTCCCTCGATGTACTTTGGAGATGCGCGTCTTCTCCATGACAATTGTAGGCGTCGCGGCCACTTTGACGCTGGCGAGTTTCTCACTGACTGGAATGACCCGAAGCAGAAAGATTGGTGTTTATTCCAGAAAGGCTGCAAAGGTCCTGTCGCGTATATTGACTGTGGCATCAGAAGATGGAATGACGGTATTAATTTCTGTCTCGATTGCGGCGGTCTTTGCCAGGCATGTGGTGATCCGGTTTTCTATGACAAGGTGGCTCCTCTATACACTGCCGAGAGCGAAATATCCAAGAAGATTTGGGCAATGAGAGAAGACACAAAATCTAAAAAGGACCAGGTATAAGAGGGAGGTGAAAGAATGGCTAAAAAAATAACGATCGATCCCGTATCGAGGATTGAGGGACACCTGAAGATTGTTGTTGAAGTAGAAAATGGCAGAGTGAAAGACGCATGGAGTAGCGGAACAATGGCCCGCGGTTTTGAGGCCCTGCTAACGGGAAAAGATCCGAGAGATGCTTCTTTTGTTACCAGCAGATTCTGCGGAGTATGTTACAGCGTGCATCAACTGGCTTCTGCCCGCGCGCTTGACGCTGCTTTTGGTGCCAGAGTTCCATGGGGAGGTAATCTCATAAGAAATCTGGTCATGGGCGCAGAATATATTTATGATCATCCGCTTCATTTCTATCAATTGAGCGCTCTCGATTATATCGACGTCATGGCAGTTGCAGAATATAAGGGCAAAGACAAGGACTTATTGGCAGTCAGGGACAAGATTGTCGGTTTGGTAAAAGCGAAGGACACGTATCCTTTAACGCCGAGATACGAGCCGGACGAATTTACTGTAAAAGACCCGGAGATTGTCATAAGTGCTGTGAAACATTACATCGATGCCCTGAAAATGCACTCCCAGGCAAGGAACATGGGGGCGATATGGGGTGGAAGAACCCCTCATTACCAGAATATAGTTGTCGGAGGTGTCACCTCATATCCGGATCTTAATCAGATTGCCCGGTTTCGCACAATGCTCGATAAACAGAAGAGATTTATAGAGGACGTATACATACCTGACGTACTCGCATTTGGTACAGGGCCATTATGGCCACTTGCGACGATGGGAGTTGGCGGAGGTCATTACAACTATCTCTCTTATGGTGATTTTGCGCTCGATCCAGAAGGAAAGAAAGTAGTATTCCCCGCAGGAATTATAATTGGCCTGAATCCGGCAAACATTAAAGTCAAGCCAGTCAATACAGAAAAAATTAGCGAATCCGTAAAATACGCGTGGTATAAAGAGAATAAGCCGGTCCATCCTTATAGTGGGGAACAGGTCTTTGATCTTGAAAAGAAAGATGCCTATTCCTTTGTCAAAGCGCCCCGCTATGAAGGCAAACCCATGGAAGTAGGGCCACTGGCAAGAATGATAGTGGCCAAGAATCCCGACGTTCTTAGCCTTGTCGAAAAAGGTGCGAAACCGGGAGCAGTTGCTCGCCACGCAGCCAGGGCTATCGAGACGAAACTCATGGTCGATGCGTGTTATACGTGGTTGGATCAGCTCCAGACGGAAATGACGAAACCGGGGTTCAAGATCCATGATACCGAGCATTGGGAGCCTCCGCAGACCGGTATGGGCGCCGGCTTTCATGAAGCTCCACGTGGAGGGCTGGGCCACTGGATCAAAATTAAGAACAAGAAGATTGAAAATTACCAGGCTGTTGTTCCTTCGACATGGAATGCGTCGCCTCGCTGTGAAAATGGCACGCGGGGCCAGTACGAAGAATCTTTAATTGGAGCACCTGTTCCCGATCCAGAAAATCCTATTAACGTGGTTCGCATAGTCCGTTCATTCGACCCATGCCTTGCCTGTGCTATACATCTCATAGATCCGAAGACTAATGAAATCCGGAAATTCATTATCGAATAGCAATTCAAGAAAACAGAAAAGATGGGAAAAATTGTTATCCTTGGTGTCGGCAACTTCCTTCTCTCAGACGAAGGAGTGGGAGTTCATGTCGCGAATGAACTGACGAAAATGGATTTGCCTGCGAATGTCTCGGTCATTGAAGGCGGAACCGACGGGTTCCGCCTTCTTAATTTTATAACAGACGCAGACCGGTTGATAGTCATTGACGCAGTAAAAGGAGGTTCTGATCCCGGCACAATTTATCGTTTTGACATCGATGATGTGAGGAGCGCCCCATCGGGCTTCAAGACATCTGTCCATCAGATCGGGATTTTAGAGGTCATAGACCTCTCTGGACTGATTGGGAAGACACCCCACGCGACGGTAATAGGAATCGAACCTGGTTCGCTGGAGATGAGTATGGAATTGTCAGAAAAAGTGAAGGCAAGTATTCCGAAGATAATCGAATTGGTTAAAGAAGAGATCGAGAGAACGAATGAGCGCTTCGTGTGAAGATTTCGAGATTGCCCGCGAAAATCCGGTAGCTTCCTGTCGCAGTGTTCCAAAATTGGCATGCCCGAGTATTTCTCAAAGAGTGAGAGTAAATTCAAGATTAGTTCCTGCAAAAAATTATTGAATCCTGCCT
>JBFLXE010000007.1:0-35755 GCA_040757455.1 Nitrospirota bacterium | reverse complement strand
AGCTGTCGATACCAACGGGTGGGAGAAAATGAAAAGAAGTATTACCATAACTTCAATATTATTTTTATTCGTATTATTCCTCTTTGGCTCTTTTACTGCTGCGAGTGCACAATTGATGGAAGAATACTGTCAGGTTCCACCTTTTCTCAGCACGCCTGTAGAACCGAACGTTCTATTCGTTGTGGACGTAAGCGGCAGCATGGGGTGGGATGCCTATGCTTATGGAGACAGTGACAGTAACGGCGATGGCATCCTGGATAAATACAATCCCGCAGTCTCATATGAAGGATATTTCACGCCTTCAAAGTCATATAAGTGTTCGCCTGATCCGAACGACTGCAATCGCGCTGATAATGTTTACGAGGAAACAGTGCCCACAGGACTACCCTGCTCATGTAGCTGTGTGAGATGGAGGTGCAGAAACTCCAACTGGGGTGGATGCGTCTGGCACGGGGGAGGATGCCGCAGGTGGGGTTGCTGTCTTGAGGAACTATGTACAGGTGACTGTAATGTCCAGTCAGGGAATTACCTCAATTATGTTCATATGTCGAGAGTCGATCTTTTCCGCTGGGCTATGACAGGCGGCACACCCGATACCTGTAACGGCTCACAAACTTTCAATACCGGATACTGTGACCCCGAGCTATGGAATGAGCCTGGAAACGATGTCAAAGTGGGAAGTGTCTGCAATAATAGCCTCGATGTTAACGGTGACGGCGTGGCAGACGGCGGTTGTATTCTCCGCACCAGCGGTGGAGAGCGGGTGAAAGTTCCCTGGGACAGAGTGCATAACGGTCTCGCTTTCCAATTTAAAGAATTGACTCTCAGACCCAGGATGGCTGTGATGTTCTACAGCGGCATCGGCGTGATGGCTGAGAAAGTCTATATGGGCGACTTCACAGCACCGAATTCGACCAGCGATCAGTTCCCTTACATGAACTACATAACCCATATTAATTCAGCTGCGCCCACCGACACGACACCTACTGGCCCTGCCATGTGGGATGCCCTTAATTACTATTCCCAGAAATCTCCCGAATATGGTGGATTTAGCCCTCAGAGCGGAGGCGGAGACCGATGGAAAAATCCCATGTATATCTGCGATCAGGGAGGATTGAACTGCGATTTTGTACCCTGTGCAAATAATTTTGTGATCCTCCTGTCAGATGGACAATGGAACAGGGGTGGCAGCCCACCCGTTACTTTTACCTGTACTATCGACACAGGATTTGAAGACCATTCTGCGGATCCTGTGGTTCCTGCATATCATATGCACACGGGCTTTGATAACGCCATGGGCACTTCCGGCACAACGGATGATGTACATTCAAAAGTCACCGCTGTATATACTTTGGGGCTTTTCCTTGGCGGTACAGGAGAGCAGTCAATGAAGAATATCGCCATGTACGGTTCCTATGACAATAGGGGAGGAAAGACGTGGCCTGACAATTTAAGCGGGTATCCTGATGATACCTGTTACATGGATGACTGCGGAAATAATGGTAAAGGCAGTCCCTGTGAATCCTTGCCTGCCTCCACTTCCGACTGGGATAAGGATAGCAACGGAGTCCCTGATACTTTTTATAAGGCTTCTGATGCATTAGGGATTAGAGATACCATTCTGAGCGCTTTGCTCGATATCCTCCGGCAGACATCTTCAGGCACTGCGGTGTCGATTCTTGCGTCAGGCGAAGGAAGCGGTGCCAACCTCCTCCAGGCGTTCTTTTACCCTAAAAAGGTCTTTGATGAAACAGAGATTGACTGGGTTGGCGAGATGCAGAACCTCTGGTATTACCTCGATCCCAGACTTCAGAGCAGCACCATAAGAGAAGATACCATCACAGATGAGGAACTCGAGCTTGTAGACGATTATATTGTCCATTTCAGGTTCGATGCTGGTATCAATAAGACAGTGGCAGACCTGTTTGATAATGCAGGCAATTATCAGAATACTACAGATCTTGACGGAGTCAAGAACCTCTGGGAGGCAGGAAGAAAACTCTGGCTGAGGAATGTCGGTCCTGCACCAAGAACCCTGTACACGTCAACGAACGGTACATCCTTAATAGATTTCTCTACAGCAAATGCAGCGACTCTGCAGACCCTTTTACAGGCTGCCGATATAACAGAGGCTTCAAATATCATAGAGTATGTTCATGGCATCGATCGTGCTGGCTTCAGAAACAGGACCGTTATCAATCCCGCAGTTGATAATACCCCGAGAGTCTGGAAACTTGGCGACATCATATCCTCAACCCCGAAACTGCAATCGTGGGTATCGCTGAATACCTACCATCGCGATCCTCCCTATGGCTATGGAGATGATTCATATGGGAAGTTCATCGAATCCATGAATTATAAGAAAAGAGGAATGGTCTATGTAGGTGCCAATGATGGCATGTTGCACGCCCTCAAACTCGGTCAGCTCCAAATGATCAACGATCCTCTGGACCACAATAGGGTGGCAAAGCTCTGTGATGACACCAATGAGAACGCTAAGTGTGAGGATACTGAAATATCTACAGTGCGTCTCGGACAGGAGGAATGGGCGTATATTCCGGAGAATGCGCTTCCCTATCTGAGATATCTTACTGATCCGGACTACTGTCACCTCTTTTATGTAGACGCATCACCTGTTCTTGTCGACGCAAGCATAGCAAAACCTTCTGATTGCAATGAGGCGAATTACTGGGACTGTCTTAAGAAGACAGAATATGTAACTGACACAACTAATTTAGATCTGAACAAGACAAGCTGGAGGACGATCATCATCGGCGGGATGGGACAGGGTGGTGCATGCAAGAATTCTACGGTAACCTGTGATCCTACAAATACTATTGATCTCAACGGAGACGGAGCAGTGAACAACAGCGATTGCGTGCGGACACCTATAGATGGAGTAGGGTATTCTTCCTATTTTGCAATGGACATCACTGATCCTCATAATCCTTCCCTCTTATGGGAGTTTTCACACCCTTCTCTTGGATATTCGACCACAAGCCCCTTGATTGTGAGAACTGGTGACAAAAGCAAAAACGGCAGGTGGTTTGCGGTCTTCGCCTCCGGTCCCACAGGTCCGATCGATACAGCAACTCACCAGTTCTTCGGTAGATCTGACCAGAACCTCAGAATATTTATACTGGATCTGAAAACCGGCTCATTACTCAGAACCATGATCATGGATGGTTCGGGAGGCATGCCGAGTATTACGAATGCCTTCGGGGGATCCATCCTCGGGAGCACTATTGACGCCGACAGGTGGAATGAAGACAGGCCCGGCCACTATCAGGATGAAGTCTTTTACGCAGGATATGTACGTTCATGGACAAATGGAGGGGTATTGAGAATCTCGACAAAGGAAAGCACCAATCCTAACGACTGGGCTGTGAGCACACTTATCGACGGAATAGGCCCTGTTACTGCCTCTGTTGTCCATCTCCAGGACAGGAAAAACCACAGGCTGTGGCTCTTTTTCGGGACAGGAAGATATTACTATAAGATCGGCACGGATATCGATGATGCTGATACCCAGCGAACGATCTTTGGGGTTAAAGAACCCTGTTATGATGAAACACTGGATCAATTTATCAGTGATTGTACTTCCTCCGTAGCGGGCTTGACTGATGCAACATTGTCTCCACCTACTGATGAGCCGGCCACCGGCTGGTATATTACTCTTGATCCCTTAGGAACTGCGTATAAAGCGGAGCGGGTAATCACCAATCCCCTTGCTGCTTTTACAGGAGCGGTCTTCTTTACAACCTTTGCCCCCAATGCAGACATTTGCGGCTTCGGCGGTAATACCTACCTCTGGGCTCTAAAATATCGTACAGGCGGCCCACCACCTCCATCCTCCTTATATGGAACTGCATTAGTTCAGGTATCCACAGGCGAGATCAAGGAGGTACCACTTTCATCGGCATTCACAGAAAAAGGCGGCAGAAGAACAGTCGGCTTTCCGGGCGTGCCTCCGAAAAACCAGGGGCTGACTGTCGTGGCAAAGCCTCAGCCAATAAAGAAGATTCTCCACATGCAGGAACGATGAGACAGGACGGGCTAACGCTTATAGAGTTATTGATAGTGATCACGATAATCGGGATTCTGATCGTCGTTTCCGGTTTTGAGTTTTCAGGATGGATGGCGAGATATAAGGTTGAAAGTGAAATAAAGGATCTATACACTGACTTATCTAATGCCCGAACGCTGGCAATGCAGAGAAACATTAACTATTTTTTACGCTTGAATTCAGCGGCTACCAAAGAATATTCGGCCTATGAAGATACAAATAATGACGACGCCTGCTGTGCCGGTGATACAAAAATAGGCAGGTTGTCAAAGCAAAACCGCAGTCATGATATTGCATGGAATGGCGGAGGCGTCGTCGATATCGGAATGGACAGAAGGGGTATTTTTGAGCCTTCGACTGCACCGCTCGGGATCAATATCTGGCTTCTAAAGGATGATGGAACAACCTATGGAAACTCGGAGGTGGATTATGATTGTATCGTCATTGCACCGACAAGAATCAGTATGGGGAAATACGATGGAGCAACCTGTCAGGCTAAATAGAAATAAAGGCTTCACCCTTATCGAGGTATTAGTGTCAATGGTGATCGTCCTGGTGCTGCTTTTAGGCCTTGTGCAGGCGGCTCTATTATCTATAGACAACAATCTCAGAAACGTCCTGAGGGATGAGGCAGTAAGAATAGCTGAACAGAGGATGAACGGAGTCCTAATTGACAAATACAATAATGAATACACAGGCCTAAGAGACGAGCGTTTTAATGATTTAGTACAAACTAATTGGACCTGTACCGCTGGCGATATCTCCAGGAATTTCAGAAGTATGACAAGGGATTATGCTGTTTGCTGGCAGATTACAGATATCCAAGATTCTCTTGGCAATGTCAATGTTAAAATTCTTGGTGTAGCTGTTGGCTGGGACTATAAAGGGGAAGTACCAGTAGCCCAGCGGCCTGCCCCTACTAATAAAGAATATCAACATATGCTAAGCACCATAGTGCGGAGGCCATTGCTATGATGAAGAGACAGGAGGGGTTCAGCTTAATTGAATTAATGGTGGCCATAGCAGTGTTCATTCTTGTCATTGCTGCTGCTGCAGGGGTATTCGGCCCATTGGTCAATCAATTCAAGCAGCAGAGCAAAACGGCAGAGACAAATATAGAAGGAATAGTTGGGCTTGAATTACTGAGAATCGATATAGAACATGCCGGACACGGCCTGCCCTGGCTCTTCCAGAATATTATTAATTATAATGAAGCTGCAGCGGCTCCGGCCAACGCCTTCAATGATGCGCCTAGTAATCTGCCCCGTGCAATCGTAAGCGGTAACAACGTTAACTATGCAAATATAATGAATGGTTCGGACTACCTGATAATCAAATCTACTGTGGTCTCCAGAAATGATACTTCCCAGAGGTGGAGCTACATTGCTATTGACAACGATCCAACTAACGATCCGGATACCGAAACAAAAGCGTGGGGGGTAGAGGATCTACAGAATAATAACAGGGTGATTGTCATCAAACCAAAGGTGAGCGAAACAAAGTTCAGGCAGCTGGTGATGAACGGGAACACCTACTTTGCAAACTATTCTGCAACATCTTTTCCTCTGGAATTCGCTCCAACAAAGCCATTTGAGTATTTCCTGATCTATGGCATAGACCCTGACACAGATCCGAGAATGCCGTTTAATAGGGCTGATTATTTTGTTTCAACCACTAATCTACCGCAGAGATGTGCTACTAACACAGGTGTGTTAGAAAAGGTTGTTGTGAACCAGTCCGATGGAGGACTAACACAATTTCTTCCCCTCCTTGACTGCGTTGCTGATATGCAAATTATTTATCGTCTCGACATGGATGACAACGGTGAAGCAGGAACCTATGCGGATGCTGACGGAAGCAATGTATCTTCAACTGACGGTGGCAATGTCACTAATGTTCAACAAACGATGGGAGACGCAGAATTACTGAGGAACCGCTTAAAAGAAATCAGGGTGTATGTCCTTGCCCATGAGGGTCAGATTGACAGATTTTTTACTTTCAGTGGTTTCACTCTCGGAGCCTGCCCTACCTGCATCCGGGTTGGAGAGATGGGTCTGGGGAGAGACTTCGACATTTCTACAATTCCCGATTATTTAAATTACCGGTGGAAAGTCTATACCCTTGTGGTTAGACCCCAAAATTTGAGGTAGTTATGAGATATTTAAAGAATGAAAAAGGTGTTGCCCTGATGATGGCGTTAATACTTTCACTTATTGCCCTTGCCATCATCTCTGCCTTAATCTATTTCGTAACTCAGGGGACATCGATTTCAGGGTTCCAGAAAAGATACCAGACCGCCAAAGAGGCAGCACAGGGCGACGTTGAATTCGTAACGAGAGAGATTATTCCGCGGACTATTGGAAGCACGAATGTTGCTGATTTGATATCTATCGAAAGCACACTCGGAGGGGAATACTCTGTTATAAGTTTATCTTTTCCATCAAACGCAGCCTGTTTACGGGAGAAGCTCCTCCTCTCGACTGTTGATTGGATAAGCTGTTCTGCCGATGAGAAATCCTTTGACTTAAAAAAATCAGACGGTTCCCTTATCGCTGATTTTTCCGTTACGCTTCCCGGTGTTCCGCCGCAGCCGAATTTTAGTGTCTACGCAAAAATAGTAGACACCATCGAAGGCAATACTGACAGCGGCGGATTGGCTTTAGAGGGTCTCGGTGTGACAGAATCAGGATCAGGCATGGTTACCCCTCAGCATTTTCCGGTTTTGTATCGAATCGAGGTTCAGGGTGAACGCATGAATAATCCTGACGAACGAGCTAATATGTCAGTTCTCTATGCCTATTAGATCCATATGAAAAATAATCATAAAAGAAATTCCTCCGTCTTCTGCTCTATTTTTTTTATTATATTGTTATTGTTTATCTGCTCATGCAGTACTGAAAAAACCGGAATCATGGGTCTCCCTGAGCAAGAAACTGATAAACCAGCTACTATGACTTCTCCAGCAGAAAAAGTATCTTCACAAGTACAATTACAAACCGGTATGGCCGTCATAGGGTTAACTTCTACGAATACTCCTCCAGCTGTGGAGAAGGCAAAATTACAGCTTGAGACTTCTCAGATTATTGATACTGTAGGCGTAATCGCGAGTGGCTCGGATAAGGACAATGATGCAGTTTCTCTCCAGTATGAATGGACCAAAAATGGCGAGCCTGCTGGGGCTGGAGAAACGATAAGTGGATTGAAACGAGGAGACAAGATATTCGTGAAAATAACTCCCTTCGACGGCAAGGACTACGGTCATCCTAAAACATTATCCGTCGAAATCCAAAATACTCCGCCTAAAATCCTCCAGCACGTGGAAGCGAAATTCAGTGGAAATGTTTACTCTTACCAGGTAAAAGCATCTGACACCGATGATGATAATCTCACCTACTCCCTTAAATCATCACCTGAGGGAATGACGATTAATCCTTCCACGGGACTTATCCAATGGAGTGTTCCTGATGATTTCAACGGCAAAGCTCCGATTACTGTGTCTGTCACAGACGGCCATGGCGGCGAAGCAACGCATAGCTTTAACATAGAAATAAGACCCGATTAATCCTTCAACCGGATCAACTTTCTCCACTACAACAAAATCAGCATAATCATTTTCCCTTTCAAAAAGCGGCTCCTGAAAACTCCTTACCTTCTTTTTGACTCAGAAAAACCAACAAATATTCTCTTTACATAAATTTAGCAAATGATTAATATATTTTTCGGCATTTCCGGTTCGCGTTCACGGCGTTTAGATCGCCAATGAATTGCATATGAATAAATGTTTGCAATATATATTGATTGCCAGTCTTCTATTATATTTGCCATTATCTGCCCATCCGGGCATGAATGATTATTGCATTACGCCTCCTCATGTGGTTTTAGGTGTCCAGCCCAATCTACTCCTGATAATAGACAACTCGGCAAGTATGTACGACCCTATATACATTTCAGCCAATCGGTCTTATTGTTATGATGATACTTACGATCAAGCCAAAGATTACGCCGGCTACTTTGGCAAAATTGATCCGGCTACGCAGACTATCTCATATCCTGTTTACAGTTATGATTTTAATGAGGGGAAATTTATTGAAGCAGCATTCATCCCATCAAGCTGCACATATGGCGGGTCAAGCACGAACAGTCCGTTTGTGTGCGTAAATATGGCGGGAACCGGCAGTACAAGAACTATCACCCAGTTTGTAGCAAGCGGCAAATTTCTGAACTGGCTTGCTGCGTCAAAGTTAGATGTCCAGAAACAGGTCTTGACGGGCGGGAAATATGATACGACGAATCGTGCGTTAGTTGGAGAATCGAGAGGCTGTGTCGGAAGAAGATTCATCAGGGAATTGCCTTCGCTACCTGGTATTGTCTTCGCAGTAAGGGGCCCAAATGTACAGGAGCCTGATTTCATAAATCCTGATACGCAAGGCGGGCAGGCGCGAATAGAAATTTACGAAGGTAATTACAATGAAGCCGCCTGTCAGGACGCTGTTCACGCATGGTTATACGACTCTTTAAATGAGTGGCTCAATGCAAGCAGGAATTGTTTTGGAATATCAGGAGGCCCTGGCACCGCTTCCGGCAGGGAATTAGCCACTTTTATTGAGGCAGCAAGGGCATGCTACCAGGTCAAGGATAATATTGCAAAGGGAAGAACGACTCCTGATGACTCGGGTCTTTTTAAGAATCTTTCACCTTATAACTTAATGGCTCAATGTAAAAGCATTTATGCAAATGATTGCCCTGATCCTAACAATATAGTTGCTTGTTCCATATTGAATAATAAAAACAGAGGCAATTATATTTGTTCGGCCTCTGCAATACACATATCGCCGGCATTCCCCTATTATGGTTCTCTCGGCAATGACCCCGCCGGTTTTGTCGGGAAATGCTGGAATGGTTCATTTGAGGACGAAAGATGTGTCAGGAGAGAAATTCTCCATTTTTGCAGTGGCTACAGCAGTTCTGAGGTTATCGATCCTTCTCAGGGTGCTTCTGAGAATAACACCGGGAACATTCCAGCGATAATTACGGATGCCGGGGCAAGATCATTAGGAGATCCCATAAAATTATCCCGTGGTTTCTGCACCAGGAGTACCACGACAACCTGCACACAGGATTCAGATTGTCCGGGCGGTCTCTATGACCATTGTGGACGGTTTTTCCACGCAAAGGTCAGCACAACACCACCAAAAGGTCTCATTCAAGAGTTTGGCGGCGATAGATTGCTCATACGTTTCGGCGCCATGGTTTTCAATTGCATTGGGTCATCCTCTGAGGCCGTACCCGGCACCTGTGCGGCAAGTACTAATTTAGACGCAGGCCACATCCTGGATCATGCTTACATAGGAGATCCTGTCGGTGACCATAATTCAGGCATGATAAAGGCAATCAATGATATAAATGCAATTTCATGGACGCCGCTTTCAGAGGCATTTTACAATGCACTGGGTTATTTTTCACAAGATACAACAAAAAGGATTAATTCAACAGACTTTCTTGTATCCCCAGACAAACCAAATCCCGTTCAACATTACTGCCAGACAAACAATGTATTATTTATTACAGATGGTATCTCAACGGCAGATCAGAACAGCGCCGTACGTTTTCATATCAGCAATACTGTACGTCCCGCGGAAATAGCTGCAAGTTCGAATGATGATGGCCAGATTACCACCGCTCTTTCCTCATCATATACTACCGTTCCTGAATATTACGGCAGCCTGAACCTTGATGACCTGGCGTGGTATGCTCATAATTTCAGTATATTTAATCCTACCCACAACAACTTTAGCTCTGATCCAGAGTATAAAATTCAATATGCAAAAGATACCATAATAACTCACGTGATCTATATGGGTAATCCCTGTACACACAAAGATGCGAATGGAATTTGTGAGAGAGCGGGTGAAGCCTCCCCTGAAAAACTTATGCAGGAAACAGCAGCGCATGGCGGAGGAATATACCAAAAGGTTGAAAACCCAGCAAGATTATATCAGATATTAAAAGAGACCTTTCAGTCAATCGCAGCAAAGGCGTCTTCAGGAACAGCCGCATCAGTGCTATCCTCTGGCGAAGGCAGCGGTGCAAATCTCATACAGGCATTGTTTTTCCCGCAAAGGACAATCAATGGAACAAGGATAGAATGGACGGGTTCTCTCCAGAACTTCTGGTTTTATATTGACCCATTCTTAGGCAGCAGCATAAGAGAGGACTCTGCCAGTCCACGTGAACTCAATTTAGGAAACGATTATATCATGCATTTCAGATTCCCTGCTTCGGCAACAGATGAGAATACTGTTGCCAATCTTTATCTGGATTCAGATTGTGACGGAGATGGTGACAGTTATATCGGAGCCGAATATCTGGATGAATTCTTGTCCTCAGATTCTTCGAAACAGATAAATTACCTTTGGGAAGCAGGAAAACAATTGTGGGCACAAAGCCCGGATACAAGAAAAATTTATACGACCGCCGGACGTCAGACGAGAATTGACTTCAAAATTGACAGTGCTGAAACTTTAATGTTTTATCTGCAGGCGCCTACTGTTGATAACGCCAAACAGATAATCACTTACACACGGGGAGCCGACAGGTTTTGTTCAAGAAGTGTGTCAACATCGTGTACAAAAGATGCTGACTGCCCTTCTGGTGAGACATGCCTGCTTCAATTCAGGAACAGGACTGTCTCCATAGGCGGCACCGCGAACACCTGGAAACTTGGAGACATAATAAATTCAACCCCTAAGGTCGCATCACGGATACCGTTGAATGCTTATCATAAGGTATATAAAGACAAAACGTACGGGCCTGTCAATTTTAATCCCGGGTTGTCTGATCCGGTTGATACAAAACACTTTATCACAACACAAGACTATAAAAACAGAGGGATGGTATTTGTCGGTGCAAATGACGGCATGCTCCATGCCTTTAAACTCGGCACAGTCAGATCATATGAGGATAAGTGTAAGAAAGCAGAACTAAAAGGAACAAATCTGGGAGAAGAAATGTGGGCGTACATTCCAAAGCACGCACTACCATATTTGAAGTTTATGGCTGACCCTGATTACTGCCATCTCTATTATATTGACGCAGTACCAAATCTTTTCGATATAAGTATAGGAGGAAATCCGGATGATCCTATAAGTGCGGGCAGATGGAGAACTGTCCTGATTGGAGGAATGAGATTTGGAGGCGCTTGCAAGGATAGGGCAAGCGTTTATGGCGTGCAGACTCCGGCACCGGATATTGGTTATTCATCGTATTTTGCCCTTGACATCACCGAAACACTTGCTGATCCCACCAAACCCCCGGAGGTTCTCTGGGAATTCTCAAAGGAGGATATCAAGGGTCTCTTCGGAACCGGTGGCCTTGGATTTTCGACTTCAGGGCCTGCAGTAGTAAGGATAGGGCCTAAGGGGAAAAATGGCAGATGGTTTGTGGTATTTGCCTCCGGTCCAACAGGCCCGATAGATACTGATGCACACCAATTCATGGGCTACTCTGACCAGGAACTGGAGTTGTATATCATTGACCTTAAAGGGGGACCTAAGAATGGACATATCTGGAAAATACCGTCAGGCTTAAAGAACGCATTCGCAGGTTCTCTGGCAGGCGCACCTATTGATCTTGATCAAAATGATCCGACAAAAGCAGGTTTCTATTCTGATGACGTGCTTTATTTCGGTTATACGCAGGCAGAAGCAGCGCCTTCAACTTCAAAATGGACAAAAGGTGGAGTTCTACGCCTAATGACGCTGGAAAGCGCCAATCCGCTGAACTGGAAATTAAGCAAAGTAATAGAAGATATCGGTCCGGTAACAGCAGCAGTTTCCAAATTGCAGAATTACCGGGCCGGGCAGGAATCACTGTGGCTGTTCTTCGGTACAGGAAGATATTATTATAAAATTTCATCCCGGATCGATGATGCTGACAACACACGTAAGATCTACGGGGTGAGAGATCCCTGCTTTGACAGGGATTCATCAAATTTTGACAACAAACTTGACCCGAATTGCAGTAAGACTTTTTCCGGCGACAGTTCTCTAGGGGATGTCACCGGGTCATCTTCAAACGCTACAGCAGATGGATGGAAAATAACTCTCGATTCGTGTACGACCTCTAACGGAAGTTTGGCTTCCTGTTCGGATTCAGGAGTTGCTTATAAAGCGGAGCGCCTGATAACAGACCCTCTTGCAACCCCTATCGGAGCGGTGTTCTTTACAACCATAAAACCGGTCGCTGATGTATGTAAATTTGGGGGAATAAGCCATCTCTGGGCCGTAGATTATGATACAGGCGGTGCGGTTAAAAAAGGCATTTTACGGGGAAAAGCCTTGCTTCAGGTTTCGACAGGAAACATCGAGGAGATAGATCTGTCCGGTGCTTTTACGCAGAAACAGGATATTGGCGCAAAACAGGGAGAAACTATGGATTTCAGAAGAACCGGACCGACGGAGGGATTGGCATCATCCGAAAAACCTCAGGTAAGCATTCCTCCCAAACCCATGAAAAAAATACTCCATATACGTACACGATGAAAGATGAGGGGATGACATTAGTTGAGCTTCTCGTGGTAATCAGCATAATTGGCATACTGACAGTGGCTATGGGATTTTCTTTTGAGGGATGGATGGGACGCTACAGAATAGAGAGCCAGATAAGGTGTATGTATTCCGATTTAATGGAAGCCAGGACAAAATCCATGAGCAGAAAAATGTGGCACTATATGGTTTTGAATACAAATAATTATCAGATTTTCGAGGATACAAACAGCAACTTTGGAAGCATGCCTGACGCAGGTGACATATCTCTCTGGCCCGGTCCGAAAATACTTCAGTCAGGCCAACTCAAAATGATCAGTGCAGATAAATTTCCTCTCACCCTCAAAATCGATACACGGGGGCTTATTCCTCGCGCAGCAGCGACAATTAGTTTCCGTATCGACAATAATCGAGATCCCGAATTTGATTGCATACTGATAGACGAAGCGAGAATAAGAATAGGAAAAACTGATATGACAGGTGCAGTTTGCAATGCCAAGTAACGCAACAAGATATCCGGAGAATAATAAAGGCGTCACCCTCGTTGAATTGATAATAGCCCTTGTAGTCCTGCTTCTTGTCTTTATGGGAGTTATGCAGAGTGCTCTCTTAAGCATAGATCATAATCTGCGGAATCTTTTACGGGAAGAGGCAATTGCCATTGCTGATGAGCGGATGAGTGAGATGAAGAATACGCCTGTCGACAGTTTAATAGCTGGCACAACATGCCAAATAGTTCAGCGGAATTTCAGGAACGCATCAGGACAGTTCACAATTTGTGATAATATCGCAAATTTGGACGCTGGTGTTGACACAAAAAGTATTGAAATAGTGGTCGGGTGGGATCACAAAAAAGAAAATACACCTCTGATTCCCACAAATAGAGAATTCCAGCACAGTATCACAACAGTGAGAAGAAAATGATAAAGAAGGGGGCAGGGTTCGCCTTGGTTGAATTATTAGTTACAATGGCTATCTTTCTTCTCACCATATCGGCGGCCTCATCCGTGTTTGTCCCACTCCTCACTCAATGCAAACAACAAAGCAGGATAACAGAAAGCAACATCGAGGGAATACTTGGCCTTGAAATATTACGGCGAGACGTGGAGCACGCGGGGTTTGGCCTTCCCTGGGAAATACCTGAGGGCCTAACATATTTTGAGGCAGCCAATCCGCCGGGAAGCGATTTTAATGAAGTGACCGCGAGCGGCACAACAGATCCGCCGAGGGCTATTCAGAGTGGCAATGATGTAAACTATCCTGATATAGTGAAGGGTTCCGACTATCTGGTGATAAAGGCAACAAATGTCGCTATAAATGAAGCAGCAACAAAATGGGCGGACATTTCAAATGACGGCTCAAGGATATATGTAAAATCTTGGGCGTCAACAGCAGACGATTTGAATGCCGGCGATAGGGTGATTGTGCTGGTTTTGAGTAAGGGTGAAAATGGTCAGAGGATTTTAAAAACAAGTGATAACAATAACAGAAACTTCACCGTCCAATTTAATCAAAGTTCTTTCTCGAAAGAATTTTCACCACTGCAGGGTGAGACTTATCTTATATATGGAGTGACAGGTCCCGCTAATCCCGCAACCAAGCCACTGATGATGCCTTTCAACAGGGCTGATTACTACGTATCAAATCGGAATGTGCCACAGAGATGCGCGCCCAGGACCGGTGTCCTGAGAAAGGCTCTTTTGAACCACAGCGGGACATATCAGGGCGGCATCCATCCACTCCTTGACTGCGTGGCAGATATGCAGGTGATCTACGGATTCGACAAAGATGCTGACGGCGATTTTGAACCGGGCTCCGGAGATGAATATATTAATAGCCTTGCCAGATTCACTGCTCAGGAGATACGCGAACAGGTGAAAGAAGTGAAAATTTTCATTCTGGCACATGAGGGGCAGAAGGACGTAAATTACAGGTATTCCAATGACACGATAAGCGTCGGCGGCGCCTTGGGACGAAATTTCTCGCTTTCAACGATCCCCAATTATCAAAATTATCGCTGGAAGGTGTATACAATAGTTGTGAAACCACACAATCTGAGATGAAACATGGCAAGATGCAAGATACAGGATACTGGATGCAAGGTACAGAATGCAGGCATCGTGCATCGTACATCATGCATCTTGCATCTTGCAAACGAAAAAGGCATCGCCCTTGCAATGGTCCTTGTATTGTCATTGATTGCACTTACAATCGTGGGGACGCTAATATATCTTGTCATACAAGGAACAAATTTTTCGGGTTTTCACAAAAGATATGCATCTGCCCTTGATGCAGGGTTTGGCGGCGTCGAGATAGCAGCAGCTCTGATATCTAATCGAGGTCAACTTCTTATTCCGGGTATAGGGATAAACCTTCCTAATACATGCCTCTGCGGACTCGATCCTGATCCCTATGATGAGAATTATTCCAATCCATCGCCTGATACCTGCCTGTGCCGTAAATTGTGCATCCCGCCTTACAAGAGCGATAGAACTTATAATTGGAATTTACCCGATTGCAGCGCCTCTTTAAATCCAATAGATAATCCTGATTTTCGGCCATTTCCTCTATCAGGTTTTGGAACGAATTATCAGGTTTTTGTAAAGATAGTTGATACAACAAAAGGTTATACCGACCTCAGCGGCGAAGACCTCGGAGGAACGTGCGTTGTCTGTTCAGATTTTACTTTTAAAGGACCTCCGGCACCATATTTGTACAGAATAGAGATAGATTCAATAGATTCTCGGGATGACAAAGACAAGCCAAAATTTGAAAGGGGAAGGCTGTCTGTCCTTTATGCTTACTGAGGAAAAAAGAGAAAAATAAAACCTGTCGGTGATAATATTTATATCGCTACTATATCCCTAAAAATAGTGCAAGGCGATAGGCTATGAATGCGCCGCCGAATGATATTAGAAACATGAGGACGAAAGAGAAAAGCAACCACTTCCAACTTCCAATCTCCTGCTTCATCACAGCCACTGTTGCAGCACATGGGATAAAGAGCATAATAACGACAAGGAATGAAAGTGCAGATGCATGGCTCATCACGGTTGGCAAAACATTCCTGAGTCCCTCTTCGCCCACGCCGTAAAGCACACCGAGCATCGCTATCGAGTTTTCTTTTGCTACAAAGCTTCCCAGTAGGGCTACTATCATTTTCCAGTCCAGACCAAGAGGTGTTCCTAATGGTCCAATAAGACGTCCTATCCATCCAAGAAGGCTCTCCTCGATTGTTCCACCGGGAATATTGGATATGATCCATATAAATACAGAAAACCCGAGTATGACTGTCCCGGCTCGTTTGATGAATGCCTTTAGCCTGTTCCAGACAACTATACCTATTGTCTTGGGATTGGGCTTGTGATATACAGGAAGTTCCATAATGAAGGGCATTTTTTGCCCTTTTAAAAAAAATCTGTTGATAAACATTCCGGTGATGCCGAGAGCAAGTATGTTTAGAGCCACAAGCGACCATGATACAAAGGCTCCAGATCCCCCAAATACTGCCGCAGCTATTAATGCCAGAACCGCAAGCCTTGCAGTACACGGCACAAAGGGTGCGACTAATATTGTGAGTATCTTTGCCCTTTCCGATTCTATTATCCTTGCACCAAGCACTGCAGGAACATTGCATCCGAATCCGAGAAAGATGGGAAGGAAACTCTTACCATGGAGACCGATCGTATGCATGAATCTATCCATCACAAACGCAGCCCTCGCCATGTATCCCACGTCCTCGAGAAAAGCCATGGCTGCAAAAAAAATGAGCAATACAGGAAGGAATGTGAGGACAGTCCCTGCGCCTCCTATGATGCCATCTATCATGATTCCCTTTATCCATTCCGGAGCCCTGCGGAGAAATGGGTCAATTAATCTCGCAAAAGAGTTTATCAGCCATTCCAGGAGCCCTTGTAAGGGTGAACCCAACCCATAAGTTAACAGGAAAACGATACCGAGTATTCCTAATAGTATCGGTATGCCGAAGACAGGGCGCGTAAGCACATGATCCAACCTATCCGTTAAAAGTATCTGCCCCCTTCTGTATCGGGAGACAGAGGAGCGGATGGCATCTTCTATCCAGTCGTATCTACCTCCAATGATGGCGAGTTGTGAGTCTTCATGTTTCTGGAGAAGAGATTCTACTTTTACCCATTTCTCAACCGGCAAGAATTTTTTCAGCATATCCATGACTTCCGGGTCCCCTTCCATTAATTTTGTTACAACCCAATTTACAGGATAAGGTTGAGGGATATGTTCTTTCGTCGTTTCTACAAGATCAATGAAGACTTCCTTATGATCAGGAGATACCTCAGGAATCAACGGATTATATTCAGATTTTCCTTTCGCTAAAGATATCACTTGCAGGATGAGCTCCTTTATTCCCCTGTTCTTTGCAGCAATCAATGGAACAGCGGGAATTCCGAGGAAATTTTTTAGGGCTTCCACATCTATCTGAAGCCCCTGTTCCTCCGCCACATCTATCATGTTCAATCCGAGTATGACAGGGGAACCAAGAAGGAGAACCTCCGAAAGTAGATAAAGACTTCGTTCGAGTGCTGCTGAGTTTGTTAAAAGAATAACAACGTCCGGGCGTTCCTTTATTACAAAGTCCCTTGCCAGCCTTTCTTCTTCTGAAAATGCTGTAAGACTGTATGCTCCCGGCAGGTCAACTATTCTTATCTCTGTATTTCCAGAAACAAATAAACCTTCTTTTTTCTCTACTGTTTTTCCAGGCCAGTTCCCGACATGTTGCGACAACCCTGTGAGAATATTGAAGACCGTAGACTTGCCCACGTTCGGCTGTCCCGCCAAGGCCACAAGGAGTTTATTTTTCTCTGTCATTCACTTTTTTATCTTTTTTAATCTTTATCCTGCTCACCATTATTTTTGAAGACTGCCCTTTTCCGATCGCAATCCTCGTCCCGTTCGTGAGAACCAGAAGAGGTCCACCACTGTTTCTGAGGATCGTAACCTGCATACCGGGGGCCATACCCATTGAAGCGAGTCTGCTAATAAGGCCGTATCCTCCCGAAATAAAATGTATAATCCCTTTTTCTCCTTCTCTGAGAGAGTTAAGTGGCAGTAAATCAACGGTCATATACTCTTTCACCCCTTTAACCTTCCTTCCTTCTGGCATCTCCGGCAGTACCCTTTTATTTCCAGGATATGGCTTTTCCCCAGAAATCCCTGCTTCCCGCAGAGTTCATCCTGGAGCTTTTCAATATCCTCAGAGTAAAATTCAATGATTTTACCGCAGCACACACACATCATGTGATCATGGTGTCTGTGCCCGAAGGTATGCTCATAAAAAGTGCCACGATCTGTCTTGCTCACTTTCTCTATAAGCCCGCACTCACAAAGGAGGTTCAGCGTCCTGTAAATGGTTGCCCGTGACGCTTTGATTCCTGTTGTCTTTTTGATCTCTGAATGAAGAGATTCAGGATCAAAGTGGTCATGACAGTCAAATGCCTTTGTAAGAATGGCTACCCGTTCCTTTGTTAACCTTAACCCTTTATCCTTAAGGAATTTACTGAAGATCTTTCTTTCCATAATTGAGACTGATTCTCAATATCATTTTACAAAAAATTGCGCCTCCTTGTCAATTGCTGAGTCCATGCCAGTTTTTGGTTGCTACCTGAGAATCTGTCAATTTGACAAACCTCTCGGAAAAATTATAAAAAAATAAAGGAGGTTTTGATATTGAAACAGCTAATTACTTTTCCACTGGTAGAAAAACAGACATGCTGGAATTGCGGGACTGAACTGGGAACAGAGGAACTTTTGAGAAATATGATGGACAGGCAAAAAGATGCTTATGGAATTCCCGCGGTGATGATAAGATGTCCGGTCTGCAAAACACCCTTCGAATGGGAAACAAGATGCAGCTAAAATCACTGTCGATTCGTTGTGTTTATGAGGTATTCAGCCATATCAGTTCTCTTATCTGGAGAAGCCTAGACTAAAAATAGAATTCAAGAATCTCTCCATTAAAGGATCAACTATGAAAGGGAAAGATATCGCATCTCTTATTGAGCATACCTTGCTTAAACCTACTGCAACGTATAAAGACATCCGACGGCTTTGCGAAGAAGCTCTTGAGGCCAGTTTCTTCTCTGTCTGTGTAAATCCCTTTTTTATAAGAATGGCCAAGGAAATACTCGGAGACAGCGATGTGAAAGTGACAACGGTCATAGGTTTCCCTCTCGGGATGGACCTTACCGAGTCGAAAGTCTTTGAGGCGATGAAGGCTGCAGTCTATGGCGCTGATGAAATAGATATTGTAATGAATATCGGGGCATTGAAATCAAGTGACTGGGAGACGGTCAGGAGAGATATCTCAGACACGATAGTGTATACGAAACAGATTGCTCACAAGGCGATCATAGAAACGGGGTATCTCACGGACGACGAAAAAAGAAAGGCCGTCGAAATAGCACTTGAAGCAGGATCAGAGTTCATCAAGACATCGACAGGATTTGGACCGCAGGGAGCACGAGTGGAAGATATCAGGCTCATCAAGAGTATTGTGAACGGCAAAGCAGGCATCAAAGCAGCGGGTGGTATTCGGACAGCAAGACAGGTCTTTGAGATGCTTGAAGCAGGTGCCACAAGGATAGGCACATCCGCGGGAGCTGAAATCATGAAGGAGATAAAAGATTCGTAAGGAGACCAGAATACAATCGAGTTTCAGAGCGTGACTAAACAGAAGTTGTGTGGTTTGCAATATCTCCCTGTAATGGTGATACCTGCCTTTTTATGTCCTCTGCAATGATTTTACCTACTGCTGGGACATTTGAAAGTTCCCCGATGGATGCCTTTTTGATATCTCCAAGGCTTTTGAATCCTGAGTTAAAGAGGTTCCTTGCCCTTATCCTGCCTATCCCGCGAAGGCTCACAAGTTCGAGGAGTTCTTCCTTTATCCCATATTTAACTCTGACCCTCAAGAGAGAGATTTTTTTCACCTCGTCCTTAAGGCGAAAAATCTTTGCTATCTCGGATGCTGAATACAGCAGCCAATCTGAAAGCTCTATAATCGTTCTAACGTCGCCGGGTCCTATGCCGAAATGCCCGACTATTTTGTCCTCTGGCATCTCAAGTATCCATTGCATGAGTGCCGAAGCCGTTTTTATCTCTGAGAGGACTTCATCAGTCGGCAATTTTTCTTCATCCGGGATTAAAAGGTTTCCTGCATGTGCATAAAAAACGTCGAGCATTTCCTCATAGTCCGCTTTCCTCACACGTAATGCCATCATATCGGGAGTGTGAGCTATCATGTGGAGGAGTGAAAAGACGTCTTTTTCTCTCTTTTCGGTGAGTGCGTTTCTTAAGACCACTCCTGTCAAGGGATCTATATAAAGCTCGGAGACGCGGCGGCCGAACCTCGTCGGGTGAAGACCGTCTTTTTCGGCAACTATCATTCCTTCATCTTCGAGAAATCCGATGATTTCTTCTACTAAAGACGTAAGACGGCGGTTTCCCCTCTGAAAAGCAAAGAAGGTCATCCCCAGAAAATCCAGCAGTTCAATCCTGTTACGCGCAAAATCGCCAGAAATGGATGCCAGGATGTGTGTTCTCAGGGCCGATTCATCGTCAATCTGCGAGTCAATTCCTTCGGGTTCCCCTTTGATATAATGCTCAAAGAGATAGCGTTCATCTCTTCTGTTTCTGGCTACTAATACAGCCTCTCCATACTTGTCGAACCCGGGCCTGCCTGCCCTTCCCGACATTTGTTTAATTTCTATTGCGGGTATCGGTATCATTCCTATCCCTGATTCATATCTCCACCAGTCCCTGATGATAACGCTCCGTGAAGGAAGGTTCAGACCCATGGCAAGTGTGGTGGTAGCGGCAATGAGTTTTAACCTGTAAGCTCTGAAGGCATCCTCGATGAGTTTTCTCTGCTGATAAATAATCCCTGCGTGGTGAAAAGCTACGCCATTACTCACACATTCAGCGAGTTTCTTACAGACCCTTGTGGGCTCAGGAGATGCAGCGAGAACCTCACCTGATAACCCTGCAAGGATCCTCTTTTCCTCTTCTGAAAGTAAGTCCGATAAGTATTTTCCGGCCATTCTGGCCACAGCTTCGGTGGATTTCCTTGTGTTCACAAAAATTAATGCCTGGCCTTTATCCTTAATTGTCTTAAGGGCAATATCAATGGCTGCAACCTTGCTAACCTCGGAGATCCACTTTACCGTGCCTTCGTTAAATATTGCGGCGCTGTTAAAGAAGACCCCCTCCCTCAGAGGAACGGGTCTCCAATCTGAACAAATGAGCCGCGCTCCAAGCCACCTCGAAATCTCTTCTGCATTAGGTATTGTGGCACTCAGAGCCACAATCCGCAGTTGGGGATACATAGATCTCAAGCGGGTCAGGACTATCTCGAGAGTCGGACCCCTATGGCGGTCGCCAATCATATGTATCTCATCAGCCACGATAAGTTCTATATCTCTAAGCCAGGAAGAACGGTGCCTTATGAGAGAGTCCATCTTCTCATTTGTGGTTATGATGAGATCTGCCTCGTGGAGCCAGGGCTCTGAGCTGTCATAATCGCCGGTGCTCTGCATAATCCTCATACCGATTCCACTGTACTTGTCCAAAAAGTCTTCGTACTTTTCACTCGCCAGGGCCCTCAATGGTACGAGATAGACAATCTTCTTCCCTATTCCAAAAAAAACTTTCAATGAAGCCATCTCTGCTATAAGAGTTTTCCCTGATGCTGTGGGAGCCGCTATAACAAAGGATTCCCCTTTTTTCAAAAGGCCTGCTTTAACAGCCAACTCCTGCGGAGGGTATAGCTCTTTAAGACCCATTTTCCGAATAATCTCTATGAGCCGGGCTTCCGCTCCATGGTTAACCAATTCCTCCACAACCATGAATTAAGCTTATCGCAGGACAGAGACAAATACAACGGTCTGTCGGGCAATCTTAACATTGATGTAGATTTATGTCACAATCTTTGGAAGGGAAGCCTTCAATTTTTAGCAAATTCAGACTTCCTTCAAAATTCAGTCTCTCTGTCACGTGGATGATGGACAATAAAATGATTTTGAGAGCCTGCTACATTACAAATAGGGGGAAAGTGCGGATTAATAATGAGGATTGTGTTTTAATAAATCAACTTCTTCTATCAGAGGCCGACATGCAAGATGTTCAGTGTCAGCTGTCTTCGGAAGAAGTCCAGATTCATGCCCTGGCCGACGGCATGGGCGGACATGCGAAGGGAGAGTTAGCCAGCAGATCTGTTCTTACGGCTTTTAAAGAAAAATACAGAGAAATTAAACATACAGATGACATCTGGAATATCGTAAGACTTGCCAGAGAAAATCTTAACAGCCTTGTCAGGTCTGACAGAGAAAAGTTCGGCCTTGGGACGACTATTTCCGGGCTTCTTTTCAAGAACAGACGGGCCTTCGTATTCAGCTGCGGGGATAGCAGAATATACATGTACAGCCAGAGTCGTCTCAAGAGAATCACGAAAGACCACTCTCTTGTCCAGGAGCTTGTTGACAGCGGGATTATCACGGAGGAAGAAATGAGATTCCATCCACAGAAACACATACTCGTTTCCTCCGTGATGGGGGACCTGAGGAGCGATCCCCCTGACCTTTTTCTCAAAGAAATAGAAATAGCGGAGGGAGAGAGATTTCTCCTCTGCTCTGATGGGCTGTGGGAAAGCATGAGCAAAGACGAAATGGAGAGATGTCTCGCTAAAGAAGACCTCGGTCACGCCGGAGATTGTCTCTTTAAGCAGGCAATGGCAAGAGACGCTCCGGACAACATAAGTTTTATAGTCCTTGAAGTTCTTGATCTTAACAGGCAGAATGGATTATGTCATCAAACGGCGAGGTGAGCAAAGAAACTGCCCTTGTTATCTCCGCCCTTGCTTCATTCCTTACGCCCTTTATGGGATCTTCTGTAAATATTGCCCTTCCTTCTATTGGAAGAGAGTTTCAACTTAGTGCTATTTCATTGAGTTGGATCACCGCTTCATTCATTCTGTCTGCCTCTGTATTCCTTATCCCGATCGGCAAGATAGCTGACATATATGGCAGAAAAAAGATATTTGTCATCGGCGTAATATTTTTGACCCTTTCTTCTTTACTGATTGCGATATCGACTTCAGCATCCCAACTCATATTCTTCAGGGTCTTACAGGGGATCGGGGGCGCCATGATCTTCGGCACGGCGATTGCTATTCTCACCTCCGTGTTTCCTGCCGGAGAAAGAGGCAGGGCACTGGGAATCAATGTCGCCTCTGTCTATTTGGGCCTTTCCCTCGGGCCTTTTATGGGCGGTCTTCTTACACATTATCTAGGCTGGAGAAGCATCTTTCTCATAAACATACCTCTGGGCCTCATTATCATCGTTCTCACGGCCTGGAAACTCAAAGGCGAGTGGGCGGAAGCAAGGGGTGAGAAGTTCGATTACACTGGATCAATAATATATGGGATCGCTATCACTTCACTGGTTTATGGTTTGTCAATCTTACCGGCAACTGGCGGATTATGGCTGATCATATTAGGGACTGCCGGCTTTTTCTCATTTATCAGATGGGAAATGATCGCAAGAAATCCTGTTTTTCATATATCCCTCTTCAGGAACAACCGTGTCTTTGTCCTCTCAAACATTGCTGCTTTAATAAACTATAGCGCCACCTTTGGAGCGAATTTTCTGCTGAGCCTCTATATGCAATACACAAGAGGATTAAGTCCTCAGGATGCGGGTATCATCCTGGTCATTCAACCAGTTGTAATGACTCTTTTTTCCCCCTTTGCAGGCAAGCTCTCAGACAGGATTGAACCGAGGATTGTTGCTTCAATGGGAATGGCTTTTACCGCCCTGGGGCTTTTCCTGTTCATTTTTTTGGACGGAGGAACGCGCATTGAATCTATCGTCGCTGGCCTGATTCTAATCGGTCTCGGGTTTGCTCTCTTTTCATCTCCCAATACGAACGCCATTATGGGCTCCATTGAGAGAAAGTTTTACGGAGTGGCTTCAGGCGCCGTGGGAACCGTCAGACTAATTGGGCAGATGTTCAGTATGTCGGTTGTCATAGTAACTTTTGCTGTGTATATGGGAGAGGTGGAGATTACGCCTGAGTACTATCAAATCTTCCTGAGAGCCGAAAAAGCAGCATTTGTTATCTTTACAGCTCTTTGTTTCCTCGGAATATTTGCCTCACTGACTCGAGGCAAAATACGGCGCTAAATCAAGAGACAGCGAAACGGGGATGAGCGAAGATACTATGTCCTATCTGACAGTTTATGAATAATCAGAGTCAGACATCAAGGATAACGTCGGCTTCCCATCTCCCCGGAGTCTTTTCTACCCTATAATTGTGAAATGACACGGCTTTGACATCCGCGCGAAGATCATGCTTCTCAGGAGAGAGCTCCTCCCCATAACTTTTTACACTGAGATGCCACCGCCCTTCTTTCTCGTTCACATCAAGGTCGAATTTGCTAAAAAGGAGCCGTTCTGCGTCCTTGAAGAAAATTAGTTCCTGAAGGAAATTGAATACCAGCATCTCGACATTTGCAGCCTCTACGTCAAATTCTTTTGTTATTTTCCGCTCGATTTTATCGACATCCTCTGTCATCGTATTGGTCAGGGCGCGGGCCGCGGATTGAAGCATCTCCTCGATGGTGTCGCCCCAGGCCTCAAATGCAACATCCGAAATAGCGTGTTCTTCAAGAAATCTATATGGCATATTTATCCTTTGATATTCCCAAGGGGAAGAAGTTTGACCACGGGAAGAGAAATGCCAGCTAATGTCGTGGCCTCGACCACATCATCAATATTCTTGTAAGCAAAACCCGCTTCTTCGGCAGCGCCGGAGAAACTCACGGATTTCACAAAGATTCCTCTTTGTTCAAGCCCTTCAAGCAGTTCCTGTCCCCTCACTAATTTCTTGGCCTTTGTCCGGCTCATCGTCCTGCCGCTGCCGTGGGCCGTTGAGCAAAAGGTCTCTCTTGCGCGCGGCCCCCCTACAAGCAGGTAACTGCCTGTCTCCATGGAGCCGCCTATTATAACCGGGGAACCATCCTCTCTATACATTTCCGGGATTTCCTCTCTGCCAGGGTAATAGCATCCTGTAGCCCCTTTCCTGTGAATAATTAATTCCTTCACACGTCCGTCCACTTCATGCTTTTCGAAAGTTCCCCGATTATGAGAGATATCAAAAACCATATGCATCCCAAGTTCTTCTGGACTCTTTTTAAAAAAATCGGAAAAGACTTCCCTGATCCTGTGAAGTATTACCTGCCTGTTAGCGAAACTCATGTTCACCCCGCAGCCCATCGCCGTGTAATAATCCTGGCCTTCCGGCGAGTTGAAGGGGGCGCAGGCAAGCTCTCTGTCAAGAATCTTTATGCCATACTTGGTCTCCATCACAGACAGGAATAACACAAGATAATCCGTTGCAACCTGATGTCCAAACCCTCTGGAACCACAATGAAACATGACTACGACCTGATCGGGGAAAAGTCCCCATTTTCTTGCGAGACTTTCATTGACAATGTTTTCCGGCTTCACCCACTGGATTTCGAGATAATGATTTCCTGAACCGAGCGTGCCGATCTGGCTATATCCCCTGTCTATTGCTTTCTGGGAAATTTTCGAGCTGTCTGCCCAGTCCGCCCTGCCGCCCAATTCTGTCCTCTCCAGATCTTCAGGCCAGCCGTATCCTTCATCGACAGCCCAGTGTGCACCCTCAACAGCTACGCGGTCTCTGAATTCCTGCTTCGAGATTTCGATAAAACCTCTGCTTCCAACACCGGCCGGGACCCTCTTGAAAAGCTTCTCAACGAGAGTTTTCAGATGAGGCTTCACCTCATCATGCGTAAGATTTGTGAGTACCAGCCTCATCCCGCAATTGATATCGAATCCGATTCCTCCGGGAGATATAACGCCGCCCGCATTGACATCAAAAGCCGCGACTCCTCCTATCGGGAACCCGTAACCGCTGTGGCCGTCTGGCATGCAGAAAGCGTATTTCTGTATCCCGGGAAGCGTTGCAACATTGGTTATCTGATCATATACTTGAAGGTCCATCTGATCGATAAGTTTTTTCGTTGCAACGATTCTTGCGGGCACTCTCATGCCCTCTTTAAAATCGGGATGGATGTCCCATACGACATCCGAGATCTTAATAAATTCAGGTTTGACGAATTCCTTGACCGGCATATTAATTTACCATAATTTCACTACTGCCTAAAATATTTTGAGATATGGCTGGATATTGTGTATGAATCTTTCCCTTGGTCCCCCTCTCTGATTAGCTTTAATCAAATTATACCCGAATCCAGCGATAAAAATTGTCTTGCGAATGAAGTTGCGAGGCGAAGCCGAAGCAAACCCAGAGCAAGATTCCTCACTTCGTTCGGAACAAGCTCCGCAATCTCGTTTCTTGTAGTAAGATTGAGAGCAATATAGTGATATTTGCCACTTGACATGTGACTTTTTATCAGCTATCTTAAAGACATCTAATAGATGTTTGAAGGGATATTTTGCTATTTAATATGAATTTTTAAAGATATCCATAATTTATTTTCAATATAAATTAACATCATTATAGCACAAATTATTTTTAATGCTTTCAGGAAGGATTGTTGCCGTCACAGCGATGCAGCATCTTGTTCTATCAGAGCCAACATTTCTTTTTTTAATGTGATCTAATAAGAAACAATGTGAATATGCCGGCTCTGCTGAAGAATGCTGTTGTAATCAGGATGAGGAAATAATCAGTGGTTGTGATGTCCCCCATATATTGAACTCTTTGACCGTCAATGGTGTGATTCCGCTCCTGAAGCCACCGAATTAAGCTTTTCAACATAATGAATAAAAGAAACATATGACGCAACATACCTGCGCCCAGCTTCGATGCTCTGGCCGGCATATTTTTTGTTTTCCATTACCCTGTTAAAACGTTCGCGTATGCCTTTGGCAACAACTTCTGAGACCTTTTTTTGAAGATCATCAACGGAGCCGGTTTCTATCGCTTTGTCAGCTGCACTTATCCCTGGCTCTATTTCTGTTCCGGCAGATTCTATACCCGTATAGGGTTCTCCTTCCCCCGCACGATGAATTCGAACCAGTGTTTCAAAAAAGTACATGTCTGCAAGTTCCTTTGCTTGCAAGTTCAATTTACGCACAGTCAAGGTTCTCTCAAAAGCCTTCTTTATTTCAGCTTCATCTTTTTTCTGCACCCAGATAAGAACAAAACTCACATCCCCTTTTTCTAAAGCTTCCTGGGCAGCTTTGATAACGGGACCATCCATTGTGTCACAGTGTGCGAAAACATTATCATCTCCGTAAGACATGAGATATAGAAATGTGACTATCGCAGAAGACATGATACGAATACCTTTTCCTGTCATGATATTACCTTCCTTTCAAATGGATTACTTTATAGAAACGACCTTTGTTGTCAATTATAATTTATTACATCTTGAATTCTCATTTAAATGTGAATTTCAGGAAGGAGGCGACGCTGTACTCCTGATAGTTTTTTATGTTTCAGAAGGTTCTTTCGGTAGTACTTCCTTGAGAGAAATCGGACCATATAAACCCGCGATTCGCCGCCCTTGACAAAGGGAACACCGGCTGATAGCATTTCATTATGCAAGTGCCTTTAAAAATGGCTTTCAGAGATATTTCACCCTACGAAGATGAAGTCAGGGACGAAGTCCGCCGGTTGGCCGACAAACTCGATAAATTTTATCCCGGCATCATCAGTTGCCGTATCGTGGTCGAGAAACCCCATAAGCGTCATCGAGAAGGTAATCTTTACAGGGCAACGATCGTTCTAAATGTGCCGAATAAGCAGATTGTCGTAAACCGGGAACATCCTTTCCATCACAGTCATGAAGATATTTTTGTCGCCATCCGCCATGCCTTTGAAGACGCTTGCCGCCAGCTTGAAGAATATGCCTTAGTGAAGTATGGTGATATAAAAGACCATGACCTGCTGCCCCACGGGGTGATCTCAAAGCTTTACCCCGACAAGGGATATGGCTTTATCCAGTCATGGGGAGGGCGTGAGATCTATTTCCACCGTAACAGTTCACTCGATGGATTCGAAAATCTCAAGGTAGGGATGGAAGTGCGCTTTAACGAGGAGCAGGGAGAAGAAGGCCCTCAGGCAACCACTGTAAAGATTATCAGAAAAGAACATACCCACCACCGCAGACACTGATTCAGCAAGAGTAGTCAATCCAAATCAGATTCAGGTATTCTAAGTTATGAAACTCGAATGGGCCAATTTCACCTTCGATTTCTCCCGGAGGACATATGTGATGGGGATACTCAATGTCACCCCTGATTCTTTTTCGGATGGCGGACTGTATTTTGATCATGGCATGGCCGTTGAAAGAGCCGTGGAAATGATGGAGGAAGGGGCCGATATCATAGATATCGGCGGCGAGTCAACCCGTCCCGGTTCTGACCCTGTTGACCTGGAAGAGGAGATCAGACGGACACTTCCCGTAATCAGGGCCGCTGCAAAAGAAGTCAAAATTCCTATATCTATTGATACGTACAAATCCGAGGTTGCACAAAGGGCTCTCGATGCCGGTGCGTCAATGGTGAATGACATAAGCGGACTCAGGTTTGATCCGAAGATGACGAGTGTTGTCTTTAGGAATAAGGTGCCTGTGGTGGTCATGCATATCAAAGGAGAACCGAAGAATATGCAGCAGAATCCATTCTATCACGAATTGATACCGGAAATAGTGAGTTATCTCAGGACTTCTATTGGACTTGCCCTGGATGCAGGAATCTCGGAAGAGATGATAATAGTGGATCCTGGTTTGGGTTTCGGCAAGACCTTTGAGCACAATCTCGAAATCATACACAAGCTTGAGCAGTTTACCTATTTGAAAAAACCGATCCTCGTCGGGCCGTCGAGAAAGACGTTCATAGGAAAGATACTGGGTGATTTGCCTCCTGAGGAAAGATCCGAAGGCACGGCATCAGCAGTTGCAATCTCAATTTTCAACGGCGCCAACATAATCCGGGTTCACGATGTAAAGGCGATGGTCAGAGTAGCGCGGGTTGCGGACGCGATCAGGAGAATGAGGATTTAGTAACTGTATGTCCTGTCATACCTGATAAAATTTATGAGCAAAATGGGTTAGGATACCTTTGGATTCTTTATCTCCTCATAGAAGTCGAGAGTTTGACGGGCGATGTTTTGCCAGCTGTAATGCCTTGTAACAATCTCGCGTGCCTTGTTACCCATGGCTCGCCTTCTGTCGGGTGATGTAATAAGGGAATTTATCGCGTCCGCCAGATCCCTCGAAAATTTTTCGGGGTCTTGAGGCTCATTGTCGGTTGAATTCTTCGGTTCGAAGGGTACCAGAATGCCTGTTTCCCCGTCCACCACAACCTCCGGAATACCTCCAACAGCGGAAGCAACAACAGGCGTCTCACAGGACATTGCTTCCAGGTTAATAATTCCAAAGGGCTCATAGATTGACGGACATACAAAGGCTGAGGCGTGACTGTAAAAGACAATGAGATGGTGCCGACGAATGAATCTGTCAATCCAGATGATCCTGCCAGAAAAATCTGCCTGCGCAGCTTGAATCTTCATTTTCATTTCGGAACCAACTTCTTGCGTATCTGGATCTGCCGCAATTAGCACCACCTGAAGCCTGCTCTCAAAATGCTTTATCGCATTAAGCAGATGGAAGATGCCCTTCTGCCTTGTAATCCGTCCAACAAAAAGGATGAAAGGACGGTCGGGACTGACGCCATATGACGCGATCAGATTCGGATCATAAGTGGGTCTGTATTCATTTACATCAAGACCGTTCGGTATCACTCTGATTTTATCAAACGGAATTTTATAGATTCCGTGGACTGATCTCTTCATGTATTCAGAGAGTGTGATGATGCCATCAGCATTTGCGAAAGCAGATTCTTCGAGCCATTTACTGGCTCTGTATGCAAGGCCAAGCTGCTCTTCTTTCCAGGGTCGCTGTGGTTCGAGCGAGTGAGCTGTGATAACATAAGGAACGTTCAACATGCGTTTTAGAAGACACCCGGCCAATGCGACATACCATGTGTGACTATGGATGAGGTCAGCACCTGAAACGGAACCCACCATAATAATATTCCTGAAAAGGGTCTCCAGAAATTTCCTTCGGCCCGCATCCTGATACGGAAATGAAAAATTGATACGAACGCCTTGTACTTTTATATCTCTTTTATGCTCCTTTTGTTCACCGAAACAGAGAACATTTATGTCATGTCCGCCTATAGCTGCAATCTCCCGCGTGAGATAATCGACGTGAACGCCGGCACCGCCGTAAACATGAGGTGGATATTCGTTTGTCAGGATGAGAATTTTCATTATCGCTGTCTTCCCAGAATAAGGGTCCAGTAGGTACGTTGATTATCGCTTTTCGCATATGAAGCACCGGCTTCCTTGAATTGAGGGTTCATGATATTCTTACAGTGCGTCTCGCTTTTAAGCCATGCCTGCACTGCCTCCTCAGGAGTCCGGTAACCCTGACCTATATCTTCCCCGTAACCGGACCACTTATAATCGGCTCTTAACAGTCGCTGGCCGGGATCACTGCCGTCAGTGCCTTTATGACTCAAGAAACCATTTTGTGCCATATCAAGAGAGTGGTATAACGACGCCTGTGCGATCTTGTCGTTCCAGGCGACAGGATGGGTCGCCCTATAATATCTGTTACCACATTTGAAACCCCGTGCGCGAGCTTCGTTGATCGGTTTTATAATACTTGTGACCTTCGAGTGACTTTTATCCAACCTCAGGGATTCATAAATGACACTGCTACAACCCATCCAACCCGTCATGAGAATCACACAAATAGAGATAATGAACTGCATGATAACCCCTTGCAAATAGAATTGTGCTTTGTGCAGATGATTCCTGAAAAACATGCCAATCATTGATATCCGCTATCATCCAGGCTTGCCTTCTTCAAAGCCTTTTCTATCAGCTTCCTTTTCCTGGAGGGAATTATTTTCCCCCGTAATAATGATGTAGCAATCTTTTTCCTTGAGACCTTCTTCAGTAACTTAACGGTTTCCTTTTTCATTCTGACTTTAACCATTTTATCCACTCAGACTTTTCCCGATAATCGAGATCACACTGAAATCTTCCTGACAGCATCTATCACAAAGTTCACGCACTCATCGATGTCTTCTTTCCTGAATTTCTTTGCCACCTCTGGTATGCCGGACGGCACCTCGTCGCAGAGCACGACATCAGCCATATTGAGTAAATTTTCCGCACTCTTTTTGAACTCTTCATTTTTGGTTCCGCATACAAAAATAACAATATCAGGCTTTAACGCTTCAACCGCGCCGTTTCCTTCTACCATAATGCCTTTGAGATGCGAGAGTATTTCTATGGCCCTCGGTAAAACATCACCAAGTTCAGAAGAAGGAGACTGGACCCAGAGGACTTTTTCGGCACCGGCATCAAGCAATCTCTTTGTATCCTTGCCCGGTTCCGAAAGGATTTCAATATCGTCTATTATAGAACAGTACAACGGCGTGTTGGTGTATTTTATAGCACCCCAACCCTTAAGTCTTTTGAGGATTAACGAAGCAAGAGATGTCTTACCAACACCGCTGTGAGCACCGCCGATTCCTACAGTGATTGGCGCCATTTCAGGTGTTTGAGCGAGATACAGAGTGAAACCGATTTCTCTCCTTATTCATCAAACACCTGAAGCAACAGCTTCTTCCAGGGGAACTTTCTTTGTCTCCTTATACCCACACTCTTTATTATGGCAAAACCTTGTCACATTACCATTCTTGTCAGTCTTCTCAAGGAGAAAGTCGGCTGTGCATTGCGGACACTGCGTTGCAACAGGCCTGTACCACACAGCAAATTTGCATTGCGGGTAGTTGCGACAACTCCAGAAAGATCTGCCCCTCTTTAACCGTCTCTCAACTATTTCTCCTCCGTCCAGAGGACACTTGATTCCTGTAGAAAGGGGTTTTGTATTTTTACATTCGGGATACCTGGAACAGGCGAGAAATTTTCCATACCTGCCCGATTTCACAACCATAGGCGCCCCACACTTTTCACATTCCTCGCTCGACAACTGATATGTTATTGGGGGCTGATTGTTCGAGGACTCATGATTTTCGAGAGGTTTGGTATTTCTGCATTTGGGGAATCCGGAGCATGCCAGGAATCTTCCGTGACGACCCCACCGGACGACCATTGGCTGCCCGCATTTCTCGCAAAGGATATCAGTCGGGATATCTTTTGGTTTTATTTTCCCCGAAGTCTGTGTGGCCTTTTTTAGATCACTACTGAAGGGCTTGTAAAAATCCTTCACCACCTTCACCCATTTCATTCTTCCCTCTTCAATATGATCAAGTTCGTTTTCCATTTTTGCGGTAAAGTTCACATCTATAAGCTCGGGGAATTTCTCGACCAGAAAATCATTTACTACGATGCCCAACTCCGTTGGTGAGAATCTGCTATCAACCTTCTGGACATATTTTCTCTCCTGGATTGTAGAGAGTATCGCTGCGTAAGTACTCGGTCTTCCTATCCCTTTTTCTTCGAGAGCTCTTATGAGAGTCGCCTCGGTGTAACGCGGGGGCGGCTGCGTGAAATGCTGTTTTGGCTGCAACTCAAGAAGCTTAAGGGATTCCTTCTCCCTCAGTCTGGGTAAAGTCAATCTGTCTTCATCTTCCAGCTCATCCTTCCCTTCGGTATACAGGCTCATAAAGCCGTCAAAGCGAATCACTGTTCCCGTGGCCCTGAATTCGTAAAATGGAAAGTCAGCAACCACATCCCTCTCCTCTCTTTCAAATTCCTCCTTATCGCCTTTTTCGAAAGAACTACTAATAATAAACGTTGTTTGCTCAAGTTGTGCCGGCGCCATCTGGCTCGAAATGAAACGGTTCCAGATGAGCGAGTACAAAGCCAACTGATCTTTTGAAAGAAACTGTTTTACGTCCTGGGGTCGCTTATCAGGATATGTCGGCCTCACTGCCTCATGTGCTTCTTGGGCCGACGTCCTGCTTTTGTAAACCGGGGGCTTTTCAGGTATGTATTGCTTCCCAAAGGTCTTTGCGATCAGATCCCGAGCCCATTCCTGAGCCTCGGGAGCCACTCTATGAGAATCTGTCCTCATATAGGTTATGAGTCCTACCGAACCTTCCTCTCCGAGCTCGATTCCTTCATAAAGTTGCTGTGCGACCATCATCGTCTTTTTCGCGGGGAATCTAAGTCTCCGCGCCGCTTCCTGCTGAAGGGTACTGGTGATAAAGGGAGGATAGGGCATCCTCTTTCTCTGCTTGCGTTCTATCTTTTCGAGTAAGAATACCGTTTTCCCCAGATCGGAAACTATAGCATTCGCTGTTTGTTCATCTGGTATCAAGAATTTGCTGTCAGCTTCGGTTCTCCCGTTTATTTTGAAGAGCTTCGCCCGGAACGCAGGTGGTCGCGAGCCTTCGAACTCCGCATCTACGCTCCAGTACTCATCGGTCTTGAATTCTTCTATCTCTCGCTCCCTGTCAACTATCAGCTTCACCGCAACAGACTGAACCCGCCCTGCGCTGAGTCCCTTTCGAACCTTCTTCCAGAGAAGAGGACTGAGGCTGTAACCAACAAGCCTGTCAAGTATCCTCCTTGCCTGTTGTGCCTCTACTTTGTTCATGTCTATTTTTTTAGGATTCCTGATGGCCTCACGAACAGCCCTTTCCGTGATTTCATTGAAGATGATCCTGTATATTTTCCCGTTAAGACTCCGGGCTCTCCTCTCCAGTATTTCGGACGCAATATGCCATGCTATTGCCTCACCTTCCCTGTCGGGGTCAGGCGCAAGGAACACTTCATCAGCTTCCTTTGCGGCCTTTTTTAGCTCCCTGATGACCTTTTCCTTGCCGGGTATCACCACGTAATAGGGTTCAAAATTTTTCTTGATATTAACACCGATCTCTTTTTCGGGAAGGTCTTTTATGTGGCCAATGGAAGCCTTGACCGCGAATTCTTTACCGAGTATTTTATGTATAGTCTTTGCTTTTGCCGGGGATTCAACAATTACAAGTGAATTCATGCCAGATAAAACCTCTTTCCTGATGTTTGTCTCACAGCTCCTTTCAGCTCTAACTCAAGAAGGATTGCGAGCGCCCTGGATGTTGGCAACCCACTTTCACGGGAGATAGAGTCTATCTGTTTGGGCTCTCCCGAAAGATGAGTGCAAAGTTCTCTCTCTTCTTCAGAAATTTCCATTTTCACCTTTTCCCTGTATCTTATAAATCCTTTCAAGGCCGGTGCAAGCTCCTTGATAATATCCTCCGCGTTTCTTGTAAGTATAGCGCCTCTCCTTATCAATTTGTTTGTCCCTTCAGAATTAGCTGATGTGATGCTTCCGGGCACCGCGAATACCTCTCTATTTTGGTCAAGCGCATATGCAGCTGTTATGAGTGATCCGCTGTCAGATGTAGCCTCCACAACCAGCACGCCGAGACACAGGCCACTAATAATTCTGTTTCTCCTCGGAAAATTTTCCTTATCCGGAGGAGTCCCGGGAGTGAACTCGCTCAGGACACAGCCAGAGTAAGTTATCTTTTCCATTAGAATTTTATTCTCAGGTGGATAAGGTCTGTCAAGTCCCGAGCCGAGAACTGCTATGGTTCGCCCGCCCGCTTTTAGTGCCCCCTTGTGTGAAATAGAATCTATCCCCCTGGCCATTCCGCTTACCACAGTAAACCCCATTGATGCCAGTTCCTCTGACATTCTTTCGGCTACAGAAGCTCCATAGTGTGTTGGCCTCCGGGAGCCGACTATGGCTATGGCATGTCTGTCGCAGGGTTGAATATCTCCTCTCATATAGACTACTATCGGCGCATCCTCTATTTGTTTTAGAGCCACTGGATAACGGGGGTCTTCAAGGGTTATAGCCGTCATGCCTTCTCTCTCTATGATCTCGATCACTTTCTGAGCTGCTCCCCATGGAGAAGACTCCTTTATAGAGAGCGCCAGTTTTTGTCCCATGCCCTCGATGTTGATAAGGTGGCTGACTTGTGCGTCGAATATCTTTTCAGGGGTTTTGACCATGCGGAGTAATTTTCTGGCTCTTACAGGACCTATATCAGGCAGCATCGACAGAGCTATCCAGTATATTAGATCTGACATATCTATCTGTTTTAATTATCTTAATCTTAATTTCTTCAGTGTTAATCTCAATGCATTGAGTCTTATGAACCCTTCGGCATCCTTCTGATCATATATTTCCTCGGCCTCGAATGTTGCAAGCTTCGGATTATAAAGAGAATTCGGGGATTTCCTTCCTGTCACGTAAGCATTCCCCTTATAAAGCTTAATCTTAGCTGTGCCCGCGACATCCTTCTGCGTATCGTCTATAAAATTTTGAAGGGCAATTCGCTCAGGAGAAAACCAGTACCCATAATAAATGAGTTCAGAATAGCGTGGGATGAGCGAATCCCTCATGTGCATTATTTCCCTGTCGAGCACAAGTGATTCCACCGCCCTGTGGGTCAGATGGAGGAGAGTTCCTCCAGGGGTTTCATAAACCCCTCTCGACTTGATGCCCACATATCTGTTTTCCACAATATCAATTCTACCTAAACCATGCCTGCCCGCCATTAAATTAAGCTTCTCCAGAAGTTCCAAAGGCGGTAGCTTCTTGCCGTTGACCTCAACAGGATCACCATTTTCATAAGAAATTTCAAGCAGCTCGGGCTCATCCGGTGCTTTTTCAGGAGGTGTGATCATCGTATACATGTCTGCCGGAGGTTCCAGCCAGGGGTCTTCGAGTACTCCACCCTCATAGCTTATATGGAAAATATTTCTGTCGATGCTATAAGGTTTTTCTCTGGTCGCCGGAACTGAAATGCCTTTTTCGCGAGCATATTCTATCAGGGCGGATCTGGATTTGAAGGGCCACTCTCTCCATGGAGCGATCACTTTTATTCCCGGCCTGAGTGCATAGTATGCAAGTTCGAATCTCACCTGGTCATTCCCTTTTCCTGTCGCTCCATGGGCAACGGCTTCGGCTTCTTCCTGTTCGGCGATTTCTATCTGTTTCCTGGCGATCAGAGGACGGGCGATTGATGTGCCAAGAAGATAGGAACCTTCATATACTGCATTCGCCCTGAGCACAGGAAATAT
>JBFLXE010000006.1:0-36824 GCA_040757455.1 Nitrospirota bacterium | reverse complement strand
AAAGAGGGGAACTTTGCAGTATGATCCCCTAATGTTTTGCTACTTACCAGATACCGGACTGGTTGACAATTAAATACCTCAAATCTTATAAATATTGCTTATTCATTGATATAATAAATTATATGCCGGCAAATCTCCCGCCAGAATATTTCGAAGCAGAAAAAAGATTTAAACAAGCCACAACGGCTGTTGAGAAGGTCTCAGCGCTTGAAGATCTGATAGCGACAGTTCCTAAACACAAAGGGACTGATAAGTTGAGAGCTGACCTGAGGAGAAGGCTCTCACAACTCAGAAAAGAGGCTGTAAGTAAGAAGAAGGGAAGCAGGACAGATCTTTACAATGTTCCAAAGGAAGGTGCAGCACAGATAGCTCTTGTGGGTTTTCCCAACGCCGGGAAGTCTTCCCTCCTCGCATGCCTCACAAACGCAACGCCTGTGATAGCAGAATATCCGATCTCGACTGTTACCCCTTTGCCGGGAATGATGCCTTTCGAGGACGTACAAATTCAACTTGTCGATCTTCCGCCCATAGGACATGAGGCGACAGACGGCTGGGTGTCAGGCGTCTTAAGATATGCAGATGCCCTTTTACTTGTCGTCGATCTCACTGACGATCCCGAGATACAGGCAGAACTGCTTATAGAGCAGCTTAGAAGATGGAACATATATATTGCGGGAAATGCCAATTCCCCGATGCCAAATTCAACATCACATACTCAAATATTGAAAAGGTCGCTGATCGCAGCCAACAAAAAGGATTTCCCAGGCACAGATGAAAGTTTCATGAGACTCCGGGAGAGATACGAACATAACTGTCCATGTATAACGGTGTCAGCTTTGAAGAGAGAAAATCTGGAAGACCTCAGGAGGGAGATATTTAAGATTTCAGGGGTTATAAGGGTTTATTCGAAGCCTCCTGGCAAAGAGCCGGACCTGTCAACTCCTTTCACGATCCCCGTGGGCTCGACAGTACTTGACCTCGCAAGGTCCATCCATAAAGATTTTGTTTTTAATTTTAAGTACGCAAGGATATGGGGATCAGCACGCTTCGACGGCCAGAGGGTCGAGAAAAATTATGTATTGAGAGACAGAGATATAGTTGAGTTTCATGTTTGAGGACTATTCATGATGGGTCACTTTTTCCTGGTTCGGGCAAAATTCCCTCACACTGGTTCAGGAGTTCTCAAAAAAATTTCCTAAATTTTTAAAAAATAAATAAAAAAAAGAAAAAAATAAGCAGAGGGCAGAATTCCACTCCTCAAGGCGTTTTTCCCGACGAAAATATACCCTTCAAATCGCGGAAATCTTATTAATCAGTAAGTTACAGATAGGCACCAGTTTTGCTATCGATGCGAAGGTTAGAAACGATCTAAAGCGCAAATTCGGCCATGATTACAGAACTCATAACACAAGAAAAAAAACAGAGGAACTCAAATGTCAGGACAGAGGGAAAAAGACAATTCCGCTGTCAGAAGTGCAACAAACTTCTCGCCGAAGAGAACGGAAAAGGCAGAATCGCAGGGCTCATTAAATGCCCGAGATGTGGTTATATGAATGAAAAGTAATAAGATGAAACATTTTAAATAAGCGGAACTTTTTGAGCTTCGAGAAAGCCGGTTGTCATAAAGAAATTATGACACCGGCTTTTTTTATGAAAGGAGGTGACGCAACGCGTTTTCAGTATTTCGAGCATCCATTTAAATTTTCAATTGATAGAAAGGAGGAGAAATGAAGAACCACACGAAAAAAAGTCTGATTGACGATCATCTGCTGAAGAAATGGCATTTGATTGTTGCCGTCTTTCTCATTTCCTTATCACTCTCTGTATCTGTCCAGGCTTTCACGTTGAATGTGACAGGGGTGAATAAGGACGGTACGACGACACCGGTCGCGGCATACCGGTGGCTGCTTGAGGAGGACGCAACATATCATGTGACGCCCGGTAATCCAGCGACAAACATGGCTCTTGATTTCCACAGAAGCTATATGCTGGTTGTTGCTGAGGGACATTCGGTTGGGCAGGCGTCTATAACAGTCCCTGACCCGACCAAACATTACTATATCTCGGTTCTGCCTGATCGCAATCCCGCGGGGCTGAGTTACACGAATGGGGGAGCGCAGGTTGCTATAGGAGCTGGAACAGTCACCGTATATTGCAATCAACTTCCGATACCGACAGCCCAGATCAGCATCTTCGTATTCGAAGACAACCAGCCACTGAACAATGCCCCTGACCTTCCTGAAGAACGCGGACTTGGCGGCTTCAAGATTATTCTGGAGGAGCCAGGCGGAAGATACGGCCAGGCAGGTGGTACCGTGATGCTTGACGCTTTCGGCAACCCCCTGGGAAATATCGTAACCGATGCAAATGGCTATGCAAACATCAAGAACCTGCCCCCTGGAAAATACGGGGTAATAGTTGTGCCTCCAAACGCGGTCGAGGACCCTCCGGGTTCCAACAACTGGGTTAGTCCGAATTGGCAGCAAACAACAACCATTGAGGGCACGAAAGTAATCGATGCATGGGTGAAAGCAAACGAACCTCCCTTTTTCCAGGAATTTGGTCCACCCGGCTGGCACGTATTTGTCGGTTTTGTGAGACCTTCCATAGACGCGACTGCTCTCACCGGAGGCCAGACAATATCAGGCCAGGTGGTAAATCTCCATCTGTCACGGCCTCCTGATTATGACTTTTTTAATGGCGCGCCATTCAGCCACACTACACCGTGGGTCGGTCTGAATGATCTCGCGGTTGGTGAGGGGAGAATGGTATATGCCCAGCGGGCAAATTCCGACGGTACTTTTTCCATTCATAATGTACCTCCCGGAAATTACCAGCTTGTAGTCTGGGATGACAATCTCGATCTCCTCATCGCCTTTCACGGCGTCACTGTAACAGCCACTGGCTGTAACACGCCTGGCGGAAGCTGCAATCTCGGAGACGTGCCTGTCTTCCAATGGTTCACCAGACAAGAGCATTGGGTATTTAATGATGACAACGGGGACAACGTCGTTGATCCAACCGATGGAAACGGCATCTGGGACCAGAGTGCCGGTGAAGGGGGAATGCCGGAGCAGGCCATAAACCTCCGCTGGCGGGATGGCACACTCTACCAGTCTTTTCCGACTGACACCGAGGGTTTTGTGCCATTCGATGAGATATTCCCGTTTTTCAGCTGGATGGTGGCAGAGGTCGATTTTCTTAGATTTAAGGCCACAGGAGTTACTGTCGTTGTGGACGCTGGCGGACCTATCAATGGCGCAGATCCCTGGACGTTTGGCGGCCAGCTCAATCCGCAAGATCAAGACGGTACTTGGGGATCGCCAATTGTTCCGTACAGGACTGAAACCGGCCCCGTCCTCACACAGGCATTCCAGGGCTTTCTCGGACAGACGAGCGTAATGATGTGGGGCAAAAAGGCGTATGATCCCGGAGAAAACGGCGGTATTTCAGGCATCGTCTATTACGCCACCACAAGGGCAGAAGATGATCCGGAGATGGCTGCAGCCGAACCCTGGGAGCCGGGAATTCCAAGAGTTACTGTTAATCTTTATGACAGTACCGGCGCGACATTGCTTAACAGCACCACAACTGATAGCTGGGATGATTCTTTGCCAACAGGCTGTCCGGGTGATCCAGCAGACCTGTTTTATATGGGAGGAAAATGTTATGACGGTATGAGAAATTGGAACCAGGTTCGCCCGGGTATTTTTGACGGGGGTTATGCGTTTACAGAATGCTATGTGGACGCTGGAGGGGCATGCGTTAGTATGGTTACGCCTGGCGCTACACTAGCTCCTTTACCCGCAGGGCAATACATTGTCGAAGTCGTACCTCCTGCTGGATATAAGATAATCAAATCACAGGATAAGAATGTTGACTTTGGCGATGACTATGTACCGAGTCCCTTGCTCTTACCGCCACTTTGTGTGGGAACGGATTACACAGTTCCCACTGAGTTGAGCCTTTTCCCGGGAGTTCCGGCGCCATTGGCTGGAGACCCTCTTAAACTGTGCGACCGCAAACTCGTAATACTCAGCGATGGTGCAAACGCAGCCGCAGACTTCTTCCTTTTTACGGAAACTCCTATTGCTGCTCATATCGTGGGATTCATTCTTGACGACACAGCTAATGAATTCGATCCGACTTCTCCTCAATTCGGAGAGAAGTATGCGCCACCCTGGCTGCCGATCTCGATACACGACTGGACAGGCAGGGAGATCGGCCGGACTTATTCGGATGAATTCGGTCGATACAATGCCCTTGTCCCATCGACATATACGATGAATATTGGAGTTCCAAGCGGAGTCTCTCCCAATATGCTTATCACCTGTATGAACAGCCCGGGTACGACAGATTCACTTGGTAACTTTATACCTGATCCATATTTCAATCCTCAGTACAGCACATTCTGTTACACATTCCAGTACATGCCCGGTGCTACGACATATCTCGACACACCTGTGATACCTGTTGCTGCATTTGCAGGACCTGACCAGTATCCACTCGATTGCGAATATCCTGACGGGACGCCAAGGATTAAAAGCGTTTCAGCACCCGCCAATGGGGTGGGAGGCGGTCCTTATGTTCCGGCAACGGGACAGCAAATAGTTATAACTGCCCTGGCAGACACAACCGGCCCATGTGCTGCACTAAATGAAGTCGCCGTGCCCAATCCCGAGTACGGTAATCTGGGACAGCCTAAGACCATTTGCCGCGATTATGGCTTCGGGACAGGTGGGACCGTGACGATAGGTGGTGTGGCTCTTACAGGTGTTACATGGAGCAATACCGAAATCACGGGAACAGTGGCAGCAGGAACTGTTACAGACGAACTCGTGGTAACACGGACCGATACGAATAAATCTTCTGTCAATAGCGTGACAGTCCAGGTGGGTTTGAGGCAAGGAGCCAGTGTGAAACGCGTTCCATTGGATTACCCGACCATCCAGGCGGCCATCGATGCCGCCGGCACCAATGACCTCATCCTGGTAGGAACGGGTACATACGACGAAATGGTCATCATGTGGAAGCCTGTACAGCTCCAGGGATGGGGCGAGGGTTCGGTGATAAGGGCTGTGAAAGTGCCAACCGAGAAATTGGCTCTCTGGAGGCTGAAGGTTGAACAACTGGTTACCTCCGGAGCAGTGGACCTTCTGGATGGGCAGGAAGCCATATTCGGAGGTATAGAGCCGGATGCCCTCTTCACCGAAGAAGGCGCAGGTATTATTGTGCTGGCGAAGGAAACAGGCCCCAGCAGTTTCAACCAGAACAGGAACAGAGGGGCCAGAACCGACGGTTTCACCATAACCGGCGCTGACACTGGCGGAGGAATTGTGGTAAATGGATTCGCCGACTATCTCGAAATCAGCAATAACAGGATAGTCAGCAATAACGGATTTTATGGCGGCGGCATCCGGATTGGCCATCCGGCTCTCACAGTTCAGCAGGGCAACAATCTCCTTCATCAGGATGCCGATAATGATTACGTCCGCATCCATAATAATTACGTTTCCAGAAACGGCGGCCAGGGCGGCGCAGGCGGAGGCGTATCCGTATGCACTGGCTCGGATAACTACGAAATCACTTCGAATTACGTCTGCGGCAATTTCACTCTCGGAAATGGAGGCGGGATCGGGCATACAGGCCTGAGTGAGAATGGCCTTATTGCTACGAATACCATCATCTTCAACGAAAGCTTCAATCAGGGCACAACCGTATCAGGCGGAGGCATCTTCATCGGCGGACAGGCGCCCCTTGCGGCTCTGGACCCGCTGGCCCTGAGCCCCGGTGCGGGTTCTGTTAAGGTGATTGGAAATCTGATTCAAGGCAATTACGCAGCGGCAGGTGACGGTGCCGGCATACGCCTTAGCCGGGTGAACGGTGAGGATACAACAAAGAAAGAAAATAATAATTATAAGTGGTATTCGGTTGATGCCTTCAACAACATGATCGTCAACAATGTTGCCGCGCTTGCAGGCGGGGGCATCTCGCTGCAGGACAGCGTCAGAGTCAATGTGATTCATAACACAATCGCAAACAATGACAGCACTGCCACGGCGGGTGAGGCATTCTCGCCTGGTGTTCCTGACCAATCCAATCCACAGCCGGCAGGCATCGTGTCAAGACCGCACAGCGCTGCCCTTTCAGCAGTTCTGCCTGGAACAGAGCCCAACTTCTCCAGCCCGCAACTGGTTGACAACATCATCTGGCACAACCGCTCCTTCTACTTCCTGATTGATGACACAGTGGTGCCAACACAGTACCTGATCACACCGGCTACCCCGCAATACCAGGATCTGGCGGTAATTGGTGGAGCGGGAAGCCTGAATCCGCAGTACTGTCTCCTGACGAATACGGCCGGATACGGCCCGACGAACGTCAGCGGAGATCCGCAATTCGCATTGGGTTATGAAAATGGCGGACGCGGCCAGACCGTGCTTCCTGGAGAGCCTACTACCGCGCTTCAGCCAGCAGTCGCCTTTGACGAAGGCGGCAATTTCATAAAGGTGAGATACGGACCTCTGACTGTCGGAACCAGCGATTACCACATCCTCTCTGGTTCGCCTGCCGTGAGCAGTGGCTCTATGGTGAGCGGAATTCCGGAACTAACACGCGACTATGATGACGAGGTGAGGCCAAACGGTGGTGTCGACATCGGCGCCGATGAGTATTGGCCGTAGAGAATTTATGAATCCGCCCGCCGGTCGCCGGCGGGCGGTCATTGAAAGAGGTGAGATTATGAATATCAAAATGAAAACATTGTTAGTCGTGCTTCTGACAGTTCCTCTTCTTCTGGCTGGAATGGTCGACACGCAGGCAGAAGTCTTCGTCCAGTGTCCGTGCGACAAGGATGGAGATGCTGTCGTGGATACGCCGAACAAGCCTGAATGCAGGAACATCAGATGCATGCATCTGGCAGCCGGAGACGGCTTCGTCACTATGGCTGACGGGAGGCCGGCATATATATTCGGTTTCGCAGACGTTACCGGAACACCTCCCGAAATGGTGATGATGGAGGGCATGCTCGCCATGACTTTTCCAGCTCCAACTATCGCTGTTGAGGAGGGCACCGACTTCTACTTAAACCTTACTAACGTCGGAATGATGATGAGGCCGGACCTTTTCGATCCGCATACAGTTCACTGGCATGGATTCCCCCAGGCTGCGGCGATTTTTGACGGAGTTCCTGATGCCTCAATCTCCATCAACATGGGAGCTACCTTGACCTACTATTATAAGGTGGTGGAACCCGGCACCTATATGTACCATTGCCATGTCGAGGCAACGGAGCATATGCAGATGGCTATGCTGGGAAACCTTTATGTGCTCCCGGCGCAGAATAATTTGCCGAACGGAACAGACCTGAACGGGTTTACTCACCAGAACGGCTACAAATACGTTTACAATGACGGGGACGGTTCAACATATTACGATGTTGATTACCCTATTCAGATCGGCTCCTTCGATTCAAATTTCCACGAAGCGAGCTGGAAAGTTCAGCCTTTGCCATTCGCGCTGATGAGGGATAACTATCCCATGCTAAACGGAAGGGGGTATCCCGACACTGTGAACCCCGGTTCACTTCCTCCGCCCCAATGTCAGCCGCCCTATGTGGATCCGGTGGTGCCTTGTGAAGCCGGAGAACTCTTGAACGGCGGCAAGTATTCACAGAATGTGAGCACACTGATTGAGGCCACGGCTGGACAGAAAGTCCTGCTTCGCATCTCCAATCTTAATGTGACAAGATTTTACACCCTGGCCAGCTTGGGACTACCTATGAAGGTGGTGGGATTAAATGCCCGGTTATTGAGAGGGCCCGACGGAAAGAATCTTTACTATACGACAAACTCGGTCACTCTGGGCGGAGGCGAATCTGTCGATGTGATTCTTGACACAACAGGAGTTACTCCGGGCAAATATTTCCTTTATACCACCAATATGAACTATCTGAGCAACTATCAAGAGGATTTCGGAGGCATGATGACCGAAATCGTCATTAATTAAGGAGGACTGCGATGAACATGCTATTCAAATACATTAAAGTGCCTCTTGGATGCGCAGCCATACTCCTGCTGATGATTGCAGCCAATGCATACGGCGTGATTGACGGCATTAATGTCGTCAGCGGAACACCGATCAACCTCACGGCGAAAGTGGATCATATAAGCACTGCTGATGGCGGATCAGTTCTTTTCTGGGGATATGCAAATGGCGCAGGAAGGGCTCAATATCCGGGGCCGACCTTCATTGTCAATCAGGGAGCCACGGTTGTCATCAATCTGACGAACAGCCTTCCCGTCGATGCAGGCAATGTATCCATCGTGTTTCCGGGACAGCAGGTAGCCGCCACTGGTGGTGTGTCCGGGTTGCTGACACAGGAGGCGCAACAGGCAGATGATCCTGCGACTCTGGATGTTGATGAGTCGACGGTCACTTACACCTTCACTGCAATTCATCCCGGAACATATCTTTATCACAGCGGAACATGGCCTGAACTACAGGTTGAGATGGGGCTGACCGGCGCGATCATTGTGAGGCCGGCTATGGGAGACAACTATGCGTATAACCATCCCGCAACGATGTTTGACCGTGAGTTTCTCTTCCTTCTCAGCGAGATGGATCCGAGAATTCACCAGATGGTGGAGTTTCAGGGAGTGGCTGCACTGGCGAATACCGATTACCTTTCTGACTATTTCCCCAACTACTGGTTCATCAACGGCCGGAACGCCCCAGATACAATGGTCGACGCTGGCGTTGCATGGCTTCCAACGCAACCTTATAATTGCATGCCTATGATGCATCCTGGCGAAAAGCTGCTGATGCGGGTAATAGATGCCGGAAGAGACATGCATCCATACCACCAGCACGGCAACCATGCACGGGTTGTCGCGAAAGACGGCAGGCTCCTGGAAAGTGCTCTGGGGACCGGGCCGGACATTAGCTATGAAGTATTCACTATACAGGCTGTGCCCGGTGAGACAGTGGATGCGATATTCGAATGGACAGGAAAAGACCTTGGATGGGACATCTATGGAACGGGATCCGAATACGAGCATACCTGTAACGGCATATCAGTTACTGCCGCAAGTCCTGCTTCTCCTGGATATGATCCAGTAACAAAGGAATACTGCCCTGACCACGGTAAACCGTTACCGGTCATCCTACCGAACGATCTGGATCTGACCTTCGGTGGATTCTATAGTGGAAGCCCATTCATGGGCGTGCTCGGTTCGCTGCCGCCGGGTGAAGGGGGTCTGAACCCGAATGCCGGTTTTGCTTACATGTGGCATTCTCATACGGAAAAAGAAATGACTAACTACGACATCTTTCCTGGAGGCATGATGACCATGATAATAATCGAGCCGCCCGGAACGATGATTATGCATTAAGGAAAGGAGGGGAAAAATGACCTACACGAAATGCATAAAAAAGATAATACAAGTTCTGTTATTGCTGGCAGCCGTATCTCTGATGGCTGGCCCCTCCTTTGCTGCAACATTTGACCTCGCGGCAGTGGAGGCGACATGGACGCCGCCGGGCAGTGCGACTCCGATCACCATGTGGGGTTTCATTAATGATCCGGGCTCCTGTCCTGGCGCACCGGTTTTATGGAATGTTGGCCCTACGCTCAATGTGCCAGCCGGTGACAGCACTCTAACAATCAATCTGCGGAACTGTCTCGCCGAGCCGGTTTCCGTTGTTATTCCCGGCCAGCCTGCTGCCCTGTCGCCGGTCACTTTTACTGATGCACAGGGAAGGCAGCGTGTTTTATCCTTCACTACCGAAACATTAGCGAGTGGTACAAGCATTTACACGTGGAACAACCTTAAACCAGGCACGTTCATTTATCACAGTGGTTCACACCCCGCGTTGCAGGTGCAGATGGGACCTTATGGCGCTGTTACCGTGACCGATATAAGCGGCTCTGCTTATCCGGGCATTGCTCACGACAATGAGGTCATTCTCTTCTACAGCGAAATAGATCCTGTGCTGCATACTCCGGCAACAGTTGCCCAGCCGCTTAATTACAGGCCGAAGCATTTCCTGGTCAACGGCGAGCAGCCAAATCCTGCCGTGAACGCTGTTGCAGACCATCCGATAACCGCAGGTGAGCAGGTGCTCATTCGTTTTCTGAATATGGGTCTGAAAACGCATGTCCCGTCTCTCAATGATCAGTATATCAGTGTTATTGCCGAAGACGGAAATCTCTATCCATATCCGAAGAACCAATATTCAGTCCTGCTTCCCGCAGGAAAAACGATGGATGCTATATGGACTGCTCCGTCCGACGGCGGTTATCCGGTCTATGACCGGAGCCACTCACCTGGCGGCATGCTTATATATCTGCAAGTCGGAGCAAGCAGCCTTGTGGCAACTGACGACACTTACAGCGTCAACGAGGACGCCATCCTTACCGTAGTAGCACCAGGCGTGCTCACGGGCGAAACAGGCACTACCGCCGTGTTGAATAGCAGCACGACCAACGGCGCCATTGTCCTGAATACTGATGGTTCATTTACTTATACTCCAAATGCTAACTTCAATGGAACCGACATTTTCACTTACAGGAGCACAGACGGAATCACATACAGTAATGTTGCCACGGTTACGATAACAGTCAACCCGATAAATGATGCGCCGGTGGCGGTAGATGACACTTCTTCGACAGTGGAGGCAACGGCTGTCATCATCAACGTTCTGGCAAATGATACTGATGTAGATGGCGATCCGCTCACAGTGAGCTTTGTGACCCAGGGTACAAATGGCTTGGTTGTCATTAATCCTGATAACACGGTAACCTACACCCCGACTCCAGGCTTTACCGGGACGGATACTTTCACTTATACGGCAAATGACGGAACTGCTGACAGCAATGTAGCAACAGTGACAGTCACCGTTAACCCGCATGTGAACACTCCGCCCGTTGCGACAGATGATTACGCGTCTACTACAGTGAACGTACCTGTCACCATCAATGTTGTGCTGAATGACACTGATCCTGACGGGACAATCGATCCCACGACAGTTGCAATCGTAACACAGCCTACGAGAGGCGGAAGCGTAGTTAATCACAATAACGGAACGGTCACTTTCACTCCGAAGAAGAACTTCAGGGGAACGGATACCTTCACTTACACTGTGAATGACAACGAAGGCGCCACCTCGAATGTGGCAACAGTAAGGGTAAATGTCGTTAGGTAAAAACAATAAAAGCCGGGCATTTTACGGTGCCCGGCTTCAAATATGAAAAATTTCAATGAGAAAGGAACAAACAGGAATATCTACAAGAAAAATTTTCATAAATGTATGGCTTTCAATCTTATTCATTTCTCTGCTTACAGGATGTGCAAACACCTTGAAAAATCGGCCTGCAGAGCCATCAGAGATTGATCTGGCAAAAATTGAGAATGAATGGGGAATACAGATCGATGGGATAAGATTGTCGGCCGGAGGATATATGCTCGATTTCCGTTATCGCGTCATAGACCCTGAAAAAGCACAACCTATTTTTGATCGCAAGGAGAAGCCTTATCTCATTGATCAGGCAAGCGGAGCAAAGTTTATGGTACCGAGTCCGCCGAAGGTGGGACCTTTGCGGACATCGAACCCGCCGCAGGCTGACCGGACATATTTTATTCTGTTTGCCAATCCGGGCAAGTATGTCAAGCAGGGAAACAAAGTCACAGTAGTGATCGGGGACTTCAGAGCAGAGGATCTTACTGTGAATTGAGAATAGATATCGACAAAAAAGGGGGATGAGATGAAGACTTTTAAACCTGTAAAAAGTATTCTTGTAATTTTAATCAGTCTGTTATTTGTTTGCGCGATAGGATTCACATCCTATGCAAATACCATAGAGCCTGACCTGGAACACGTGCTCCAGGCAGCAGCGCCTGGGGAAAATATCTCTGTCATTGTCACACTCACAGACAAAGTCGATCTGACCCAGTTTGAGAGTATGGACAAGGGCCTTCTGCGTGCAATGATCATCAGGGCGCTTAAGAGCAAGGCAGATCTGACGCAGATTCCGGTACAGGCTTTCTTGAGAGCCAAAGGGGCCCAGCGCATCGTCACACTCTGGTTAATAAATGGTATGGCAGTTACAGCACCATCCCATGTCATTCGCGAATTAGCCACAATGCCCTTGGTGGAAAGCATAAGGCTTGACGACACCCTGAAAGCTCCAGTATCGGAGCAGAGTATTTCGTCGATCCCGGAGTGGAATATAAATGCTGTGGGAGCACCCCAGCTTTGGGATCTGGGACACCGAGGTGAAGGAGCTGTTGTCGCGAGTATGGATACCGGAGTGGACGTGAATCACCCTGATCTGTCGGGCAAATGGCGTGGTGGTATAAATAGCTGGTACGATCCGAACGGCGAACACAGCATACCGTATGATTCGGACGGACATGGCACCCAGACAATGGGGATTATTGTGGGAGGAGATAATGGCGGAACATCGATCGGTGTAGCTCCAGGTGCAGAGTGGATTGCCGTCAAGATTTTCAATGACGCAGGTTTTGCGTATTTCAGCGGGATCCATCAGGGATTTCAGTGGCTTCTGGATCCGGACGGGAATCCTGATACAAATGATTCACCTGATGTCGTGAACAATTCCTGGGGCCTGAAAAATAATGTCAATGAATGCGTCCTTGAGTTTCAAGATGACATACAGGCTCTAAAAGCAGCCGAAATCGCGGTTGCCTTCGCTGCCGGTAATGCAGGCCCTGGCTCTTCGACAAGCATAAGCCCTGCTAACTATCCGGAAAGTTTTGCAGTTGGCGCAATCAGTGATACTTTTTTGATTGCGAGCTTCAGCAGCCGCGGGCCTTCCACATGTGATGGCGCAATTTATCCTGAAACTGTAGCACCCGGAGTCAACATTAAAACATCGGATCTCACCTTCGGTGGAGTAATACCCAACTCATACGCATATGTTTCCGGCACTTCATTTTCCGCGCCTCATGTTGCTGGTTCGATGGCATTACTCCTGGGCGCTTTTCCGAACCTTCCTGTATCTGAACTTGAAACTGCTTTAAAACAATCAGCAATTGATCTTGGGACTGCAGGGCCTGATAATAGTTACGGTTACGGGTTGATAGACGCCATGGAGGCATACAATCTAATCAATGGTTCAGTAACATGCACTGACGCAGACAATGACGGATATTATGTCGAAGAAGGATGCGGAACGGCACAGGATTGTAATGACAGCAATCCATCAATTCATCCATCTGCTTCCGAGGTGAAACATGATGGTGTTGATCAGGATTGTAATGGCTATGACCTGACCATCGACATCCTCAATGCAATATACGGAGCCAAGAAAGACAGTCTCGGTGTAGAGGCAACGAGTGATCTTGGACAAAAGGCAAACCTGGAGTTGGCCGGTTACGGCACCATGAAATGGGACAGAAAGAAGCTGAAATGGACGATTTCTCTCAACCGCGTGGGCGGTAACCCCGGAACTATCACGGTTTCGGGTACCGAAGGTTCGGAGTCAGCGACTACCACAGTGAAATAATGGAAGATATATTATGAAAAAAGTCGGTTAAAGAAGGGCTTGAAGAGAAATGAGGGCGCATGGATTGGGGTTTCTGAAAGTGCTCATCATAGTGTGTCTTATAACTTCACCAGTATTTGCGGTCGAAAAACCAGGCACTGTATCAGTCAGCCCACCGGAATACAATATACCCGAAGGAAAAAAACAGCAATGGGAAAGTATCAAGAACTTGGTAAATGCTGAATATGGAGTCTGCATTGAGCACTGTGGAAACGACCCAAAATGCAAAAGCAGGTGCAGCCGAGTGCACCAACATAGTCTGGACAGCGAATACAAAAAGCTTCTGGCTGAATGACGCGCAAGAGGAGGTGAGGTCAGGAAGTTTGTAATGTTTAGGAGAATTCGACACTAATTTTGCGAATGGTTCAATTTAGATGAGGAGGAATAATATGAGGAACAAAAATAGGAGAAGAAAAATAGGACTTACGAAAAAGAGATACGGATTTAGTAGGAGGCAATTCTTGAAGGCATGTATCGCGGGAGCAGCGCTATGTCTTCCGTTGAAGTGGGGCACTCGCCCTGCTTACGCTCAAATACCTGGTGGTACTCTTGCTCCGGGTGATGTAAATAAATATGTTTTGCCCCTGATCAAACCACCGGCAATGCCGGCGCATATTTCGAATAGGAATAAAGATATATATAAGATCGGTGTGCGGCAGTTTAGCCAGCAGATTCTCTCCCCAGCGCATCCAATGACTACTGTGTGGAGCTATGGCTCAATTAATCATCCTGGTACTGTTGCAGAAGGCGGTACCTTTAATTACCCGGCGTTTACGGTTGAAGCCGGCTGGGATAAAACCACACAGGTCTTGTGGAGAAACGAGCTGGTTGATGCTATGGGCAATTATCTGCCTCATCTTCTGCCAGTAGACCAGACTCTTCATTGGGCTAACCCACCAGGCGGTCTGGCTGGCAGAGATATGAGAGGGTTCGACCCAACTCCTTATACAGGACCGGTACCAATTATTACTCATGTGCATGGGGCGCATTCCGATGAAGATTCTGACGGTTACCCTGAAGCTTGGTATCTTCCGGATGCAAACAATATCCCGGCGGGCTATGCCAGGACAGGCACCTTCTTCGATTACTTTAACAATAAGTATGGCCATAACTGGAGCCCGGGTACTGTGAGCTTCAAATACCAAAATGATCAGCCTGCAACAACGCTTTGGTATCATGACCATGCCTTGGGCATGACGAGGCTCAATGTATATGCCGGTCCCGCCGGCTTCTGGCTGATTCGCGGTGGACCGAATGACACGGACCTCGGCTATCTTGCACCAGGAGTCGGAGATGATCCGTTTGGTGAGTACACCGAGATACCTATCGTTATACAAGACCGTTCATTCAATGCTGACGGTTCACTATTTTATCCGGACAACCGGGCATTCTTTGAGGGACTGGCTCCTTCAGAGCTTCAGATTCCCTTTATCCCGGATATCGCCTGCGATGGTTTGCCAAGCGATGTTCCGCCCATATGGAATCCTGAGTTCTTCGGTAACATGATGGTTGTCAATGGTCGCACCTGGCCGTATCTTGAAGTCGAACAAACGCGCTATCGCTTCCGTTTCCTGAACGGCTGCGATTCGAGGTTTTTAATTCTTAGAATGAGCAATGACATGCCATTTTATCAGATCGGTTCGGATGAGGGCTTCCTGCCTGAACCCGTGCAACTCACCTCACTGCTTATAGGACCTGCGGAGCGGGCCGATGTCATAGTTGACTTCAGCAATCTATCGGTCAACACGGAGATTACTTTGCTCAATTTGGGTCCTGATGAACCCTTCGGCGGAGGGATTCCAGGCGTAGACTTCGATCCGGCTGATCCTTCCTCAACCGGTCAGGTCATGCAGTTCAGGATCAAGGGCAACAATAATCTGCCAATTGGTCAGCTACCGACAGTTTTGCCAGCGGCTCTACCTCTCGGGATGGAGGATAACACACGCAGCGTCTCGCTTAACTAAGAAGAGTCTGCGACAGTAAGGGTTGTTACCCAAAACGGAAATATCGTCCTCGACTGCGAGGAAGGTGAAGTTTTCGGACCGACAGCAGCTCTTCTTGGCACACTGAATCCGGACGATTCCGGCAATCCTTTGCTATGGGGGGATGTTATTACCGAGAATCCAACCCTTGGCGCAATAGAGACGTGGGAGATGTATAACTTCACCGAAGATGCTCATCCCATACATATCCATCTGGTTCAGTTCCAGGTTGTCGGACGCGAGGCAATAGGAGGTGGCCCCAGTGTTGCTGGCAGTAATGATCCCCCTCCCGTGGGAAACCGGCTTTAAAGACACTGTTATAGCATATCCTGGAGAAATAACCCGCGTGAAAGCCAGGTTTGATAAACCAGGTTTCTTCGTATGGCACTGCCATATCCTTGAGCATGAGGACAATGAGATGATGCGGGCATACCGTATCGGTCCTTAGGAATTAAGATTGTCAAGAGGGCCGCTTTGCGGCCCTCTTTTTTTATCTGCATTTTTTATGCACCTTTGGAGGAAAAGCTAATGAATAAGGCGAGAAAGAAAAGATTTTTTTTGCTGCCAATTTTGTTTATATCGATTTTAACACTCCTCTTTTTCACAAACGGCACTGTCTCTGCACGAATGGGACCCGGCCCCGCTGGTGGAGGAGGCGGTGGCGGCGGGATGAGCGGAACGACATTGACTATATTTGAGACCGCCGATTTTTCCGGTTCCGGAATCTGTGCATTCTGCCATAGCTCTTTGATGGACAGCGCCGGGAACGATGTATCAATAGATGCTCACTGGAGATCGACAATGATGGCCAACTCTGGAAAAGACCCCCTGTGGCAGGCAAAAATTAGTTCTGAGGTGAACCGCAATCCGGCTCTTCAATCCGTCATTAAAGAGAAATGCAGCCGCTGCCATATGGGAATGGCACGCTATCAGGCAATGACAGACGGTACGACCGTAGGAGTGCTCGGCAGCGGTTTTTTGGATCCCGGCCATTATTTGCATGAAGCTGCAATGGATGGAGTTTCCTGCACACTATGCCATCAGATACAGGATATCAATCTGGGAATGCCCGAAAGTTTCACCGGCCAATATGTAATAGATACATCCTCATCTCCTCCTGACAGGCTGGCATTTGGGCCATATGACCAGCCTGTAAAACATCCTATGGAGATGCACTCGGGATTTTCGCCTTTATGGGGAATTCAGATTACTGATTCTGCTCTTTGTGGCACCTGCCACACACTCTATACGCCTTCTGTTGATGCCGGTGGAAATGTGATCGGTGAGTTCCCTGAGCAGACAACCTATCTTGAATGGGAGCATAGTGTTATGGGGGGTGGCCTTTCATTCACCTGCCAGGACTGCCATTTGCCTGATGCGGTGGGATCGGTCGTTATCAGTAACAGGCCTCACTGGCTCTTACCCAGGAGTCCTTTCGGGCAGCACCACCTCGTGGGTGGCAATAGCTTTATGGTCAATCTTCTTAAGACAAATGCGTCTGCAATTGGAGCGACGGCCGATTCAGATCACTTTGATGCGACAATTGCGAGGACAAATGCGCAACTCCAGAATGAGACGGCCAGCGTCAATGTAGTTTCTGCATCAATCAATCAGGATGTGCTGGCAGTGGTGTTCAACATTCAGAATAAGGCAGGCCACAAAATTCCGAGCGGGATTCCGGCAAGGCGCGTGTGGCTTCATGTAACAGTGAAAGATGCCCGTGGGCAGCTTGTATTTGAATCGGGCAGACCTCAATCGGACGTAAGCATTACAGGAAATGATGCGGACTTGAATCCATTATCTTATGAGCCTCATTATGACGTTATAACGTCCGCCAATCAGGTCCAGATCTATGAGCCGATAATGCTCGACAGTGATGGAGCGGTAACTTATACGCTCCTGAGAGCGGCATCTTATGCAAAGGACAACCGGTTACTCCCGGCAGGATTCGATAAAGCCATTGCACCTCCTGATATCGCAGTTTGGGGATCAGCTTTAACTGACGATGATTTCGTGGCCGGTTCAGATCAGGTAACCTATCTGGTAAACGTTTATGGCAAACGCAGGCCTCTTACTGTAACCGCCGAGCTTCTTTATCAGCCCGTTTCTTATACCTTTGCAGAAAACCTCAGGCAGGATGGAACTGACCTTGTAAATCGCTTTTTCGGATTCTTTGATCCGGCTGACAAAACTCCAAAGGTGATCGACACGGTTCAGCAAGCTGTCCGGTAATCAAAAAAAAACGCGGGGATGGGTAACCCCGCATTTTAAATCTGCAATTTTTTGCTTTTTTAATCTCTCTCTACCACTCTTCCTATGCTCACAATCTTGTCATCTTCGTCAACGTCCATGAGTTTCACGCCCTGGGTATTTCTTCCGTGAACCGGAATATTGCTTGCAAGCATCCTGATGAGCTTTCCTGAACCGGTAATCATCACAAGCTCATCTTCATCTTTCACCTGCATCAGGCCAACAGCTCTTCCGCCTTTTTCTATAACTTTAATTGATATGACTCCCTTGCCACCTCGCCTCTGAACAGGATAATCCTCAATTCTCGTTCTCTTGCCGAATCCTCTTTCGGTAACAGTGAGAATGGTTGTCTTTTCTTCAGCCACTTCAGCCGAGACGACTTCATCGCCCTTTGTCAGTCTGATACCTTTGACTCCCTTAGCGGAACGTCCCATGTCCCTGACATCTTCCTCATTGAACCTTATGGCGAAACCATTTCTCGTTCCGATAATAAGGTCGCTCTTGCCGTCGGTCTTTCCGACTGCGATAAGCTCGTCGCCTTCATCCAGAGTAATCGCAATGATTCCTCTTCCCCGCGGATTACTGAATTTCTCGAGAGCAGTCTTTTTCACTATGCCTTTTTTCGTAAACATGACAAGAAACCCTTCCTTAAAGTCTCTCACAGGGAGGGCGGTCGTAATTCTTTCGCCTTCTGAAAGGGCGAGCAGATTGACCAGGGCTTTACCTTTTGCCGCACGTCCTGCCTCCGGTATCTGATATGTCTTAAGCCAGTAAAGGCGTCCAAGATTAGAGAAAAAGAGCATATAATCATGAGTCGCTCCGATGAAAAGGTCTTTCACGAAGTCCTCTTCTTTCGTCTCCATGCCGATCAGGCCCTTGCCGCCGCGTCGCTGGCTCCTGTATGCGCTCAGGGGGTTCCTTTTTATGTATCCCTGATGAGAAAGAGTGATTACCATTTCCTCATAGGTGATCAGATCCTCTATAGTTATCTCCTTGGTCTCTGATGTAATCTCGGTTTTTCTGTCATCAGCATATTTGTTTTTGACCTCGATCAGTTCATCTTTAATTATCTGCGTCACGAGAGCTTCATTTTCGAGTATGGATTTAAGCCTGGCTATTTCCTTCAGAGTCTCCCTGTAATCCTCCATTATCTTTTCTCTTTCGAGCCCTGTGAGTCTCTGAAGTCTCATGTCCAGAATTGCCTGCGCCTGAATTTCTGACAGGGGGTAACCGCTCACCAGGGCGGCTTTCGCCTCCTGAGGCGTTCTGGATCTCCTGATGAGAGCAATTATTTCATCAAGATGGTCGAGAGCGATTTTCAGACCTTCTAATATATGCGCCTTCTCTTCAGCCTTTTTCAGCTCATAACGCGTTCTCCTGAGAACAACGTCACGCCTGTGATGCAGAAAATGAGTGAGGAGCTTCTTGAGGTCGAGAACGCGCGGTTGACCGTTGACAAGGGCGAGCATAATTATTCCATAGGTGGATTCCATCTGGGTGTACTTATAAAGGTTATTAAGAATAACCTGCGCCATTTCCCCTTTCTTGAGTTCCAGAACCACCCTAATGCCATCTCTGTCAGACTCATCCCTGAGCTCTGAAATTCCTTCTATTTTCTTGTCCCTGACAAGCTCAGCGATCTTCTCGATTAATCGCGCTTTGTTCACCTGGAAGGGGAGCTCTGTTATTATGATATTCTCGCCTCCCCTGTGTTCCCGCTCTATCCGCGCTTTTGCTCTTATTTTGATAAGCCCCTTCCCTTCGCTATAAGCCTGAAATATCCCCTCGGTTCCGTGAATCGTTCCACCCGTCGGGAAATCAGGCCCTTTTATATGTGTCATAAGATCAGTCACTTCGACATCCTGATTTTCAAGCAACATGATAAGTCCGTCTATAATCTCAGCAAGGTTATGTGGCGGAATATTCGTCGCCATGCCGACCGCTATCCCCGATGAACCGTTAATGATCAAATTTGGAATGCGCGAAGGAAGAACTATGGGTTCCTGAGTCGTTTCATCAAAATTGGGAATAAAATTAACGGTGTCTTTGTCGATGTCGGCAACAAGCTCTTCAGCAATTGCCGCAAGCCTTGCTTCAGTGTATCTGTAGGCAGCTGGCGGGTCTCCGTCAATGGAACCGAAATTACCCTGCCCGTCTACGAGCGGATAACGCATATTGAAATCTTGTGCAAGCCTTACAAGCGCGTCGTATACAGCGGTATCCCCGTGAGGATGGTATTTTTTTAAAACTTCGCCCACAACACCTGCACACTTCGAATATTTCCTGCCGGGCAGAAGACCTTCCCTGAACATCGCATAAAGTATTCTTCTCTGGACTGGTTTTAATCCATCTCTGACGTCAGGAAGGGCTCTCCCTATAATTACGCTCATTGCGTAATCGAGGTAAGAACCCTTCATCTCTTCTTCAATGCTTACTGGTACCTTTGCCATATTTCTCCTTGGAAGATTTCGGATAAGAAGACAAACCTAAATATTTTAACACATTGGAGAGAGGTTTTCTTGGCCCGAAAATAAATGCAAGGTATGGATTGTGAATAGACTTAATGCATTGTTATTTCGCTTTTTTCTCTCTTCATGATAAGAACAAAGGGGAGCATACAGATCATGAGGAAACTTAATAAATAAAAAGCATCGTTAAAAGATATCATAGATGCCTGTCTCAGAAGTTCCGAGTATATAGCCCCAGGTCCTCCCTGGTCCGCCATTTGGGAAGTGAACCCTCTGTATTGCAAAACGTCTGCTGTGTTCTTTGCTGCCAGGTGATAACTTGTATCAAACGGCGTAAGACTTTCAATGAGATGAGACTGATGAAATTGTGCTCTCCTTGAAAGCATAGTTGTTACGAAGGCGACACCAAAGCTACCCCCGAGATTCCTGAGCAGATTATAGATTGCGGTGGCATTGCCCATATCTTCCTTCCTGATGCTCGCCATAGTGAGTGTGGTAAGAGGGATAAAAAGAAAGCCCATACCTACACCCAGAACAACCCGCGGCCATATGATTGTGTTAAAGTCTGCAAAAAGATTGAATCTGGACATGAGATATGTCGAATATGCGGCCACAATGATTCCGAAGGCGAGCACGCCTTTTGGATTGACCTTTGTGACCAGTCTGCCCGCTATGGGCATCGCAATAAGGGTCGCTATTCCCCCGGGACCAAGAACCAAACCTGCAAGTGTCGCATTATAACCCATAAGGGTCTGAAGATAGATAGGCAGAAGAACGATGCTCCCGAAGAGATTAAAAAATGCAAAAAACATAACTATGTTGCCAGTGCCGAAAGAAACATTTTTGAATGCTTTGAGGTTCACGATCGGATGCTCTGTAAACAACTCTACGATAATAAAAAGTGTAAGTGATATCGCGGAGCCCACACTCAGCCACGTGATGAAGCTGGAAGAAAACCAGTCTTCCATCTGACCCTTATCGAGGACTATCTGAAGGCACCCCAGCCCTATCGCGAGAAAGGCAAGCCCCCAGTAATCAATCTTCATCCTCACCTTCTTCATATAATGCGGGTCTGTAATGAACAACATCGCCATGAGGATCGAGACTATGCCGATAGGAATATTTATGAAAAAGATCCAGTGCCATGACCAGTTGTCCGTTATCCATCCACCCATTAGAGGGCCTATGATAGGACCGAACATTATGCCGATACCGAAGATCGCCATTGCCATCCCGTGCTGACGCCTCGGGAATGTCTCAAGGAGAATGGATTGTGATATGGGCTGGAGTGCTCCACCGCCAATTCCCTGCAGGACTCTGAAAAAGACAAGGCTCTGCAGGCTCCACGCAGCACCGCAAAGAAAAGAACTCACGGTGAACAAGGATATCGAAAAAATAAGATAACGTCTCCGCCCGAAAAGCCTGCTCAGCCATCCTGTCATCGGAATGATGATCGCGTTCGATACGAGATAAGAAGTTATAGTCCATGTAGATTCATCGATCCCGGCAGACAGGCTGCCACGGATATGATCGAGCGAGACATTGACGACAGACGTGTCGATAATCTCGATCAGAGTCGGGAGCATGACGGTTATAGCAATGAGCCATTTGTTCATTTAATCACTGGCCATGGTGTCTGGCCCATGATTTACTTCTTTTCTATCAAAATAGTCGGCACGACAGACATGCCGATCCTTAAAACATGCTCAGCGTCCGTATCTTTATCGAGTGTGATCTTTACGGGTATTCTCTGAACGACCTTCACATAATTTCCTGTGGCGTTTTCAGGGGGGAAAAGAGAAAAAACCGCCCCCGTCCCTGCCATTATACTGTCCACTTCACCCCAGAAAATCCTGCCCGGATAAGTATCGACTTTGATCCTGGCCCTCTGACCGGGTCTTACGTTTTGAAGCTGGGTCTCCTTGTAGTTTCCGACGACCCATATGTTGTCCAGAGGAACGATAGCCATGAGCGGCTGTCCAACCTCGACCTGGTTGCCTATTTCAACCGATTTCCTGGTCACATATCCGTCAGCAGGCGCGTAAATCTTTGTATAAACCTCCTTCAAACCTGCCTCTTTCAACGCGGCCTCTCTGACATTAACCATGGCCTCCTGAGCCCTCAATGCTACTTCTGCTTGTCTTATAATTGCCTTTTGTTTTTCCAGGGAAGCCTGGGCCTGTTTCAACCTGTCTTCAGCGGATATTACCAATGCGAGGCTCACATCATACTCAGTATTTGTCTTCTCATATCTTTCTCGGGAGATAGCATCTTTTTTGAAGAGATTTTCCGCCCTTATAATATCTCTTTCTGCCTGTCTGAGATTTGCCCTCTCCACTTCAAGCTCAGCCTTTGCCGACTTTACGCCATATTCCATCTCGGAACGCTGTTTTTCTGCCACATCCAGTTGTGTAAGTGCTTCGGCAAGCTTCGCACGCTCAGCATCGAGGATTGACTCTGCTTCCTTCACTTTCACCTCATAGTCTGCCGGCTCTATTTCGGCAAGCAGCGTTCCTTCCCTGACAAACTGGTTGTCTGAAACATGGACCGCCCTGACTCTACCAGACACCTTGAAAGAGATTATATGGATACTTCCTTCTATGAAAGCATCATCAGTTGTGATATGTGTCTTCTTATATTGAATATATATAATCGTAGCTATAACCCCCACGATCGCCACAATAGAGAACAGGACGAACGCTATGATTTTTTTCTTCCGGTTGTTTCGGTTCTGTTTGTTTTCTTCCATCTATTGATATACCTCCGTAAGGTCCTCCCCTGTCGCGTAAAGAAAGGAACCCTCAGCCCTCCTGAGATCGTAAAGTGCTCTGTAATAATTCGTTTCGGCTATTGTCAGCAGCGTTACAGCATCAACAACGTCCGTTGCAGTACCAACCCCTTCTTCGTATTTCACTTTGTTTATTCTCAGGTTCTCCTCTGCTTGTTGTATCGCGGTTTCTGTGACAGCTATTCTGTCTCTTGCATTCCTGAGATCCAGCAGATATCTTTCGACCTCAAGTTTAATTTCATCAATGAGTTTTTTCCGTTGTTCGAGTAACTGCTCTTTCTGATTTTCCAGTTTCATGATCGACGCCCTGGTACTTCCCCCCTGGTAAAGATTGATATTCATCCCCAAAGTTAAAGACCAATTGTCTTCGTGCACCTGAAACCGGTTTTCCGTGTAATCATAGCTTCCTCTCAAAAAGAAACGGGGGAAATATTCAGATCTTAGAGATGTTTTCTCGAGGTCCAGAGATCTCAAAATCTCATCAGTAAATGATATCTCAGGCCTTTTCTCTTCAGCCGTTTCCCATGCTTTCGGAAGATTCAGGTCAAGGCGATCAGGTGATATTCCGACCTCGTCTGCAACCTGAATGTCACTCGTCAGAGGGAAAGAGAGTGCATTATTCACTCTCGATGCAGTGAGAGCCCGCTGATTTTTTACGGCCAGCAGCCTCTGCCTGGCATCAGAGATTCTAACTTCGGCCTGGAGAACATCATTCTTGGTGATTGTACCTTCTTCATAAAGATGTCGCGCATCACGCAAATGTGATTCAAGACGTTGGGCTTCCTTTTCTGACACTGCTATCATCTTTTCTGCTTCGAGAAGGTCGAAATAGAGGCGCAGAAAATCAAGGGCAACCAGATTTTTGACTCGTTTTGTATCATACTTCTTCGACATAAGAATAGCTTTGCTTGCACCGAATCTCGACGAATTACCTTTGAAATCGTACAGGGTCTGCTGGACGCTGAGGCTGTAAGAGAGAAAATCCTTCTCTGAAATAGAAAGTATCTGGTGATCAAATTTGGCTGCCGGCTGATGCGCCTGCAAGGTCTGACTGAGCGACGCATTAATTTCCGGAAACATGCGCGCTTTCCTGATCAGGGTATCAGACTCGGCTATCAGCTCCTCCGCTTCTGTTATCTTTACCACCCTGTTTCTTTCGATTGCGAGTCTCAATCCCTCAGACAGTGTGAGAACTTCAGCATTCGATACCCCGGTGAAGAACAACAAAAAGGCCGAAATAATAAATAAGCTACACCGCTTTCCAGAATGTCTTGAGATATGGCTGGATGCCGAATATTTCATCTATTAAGTTGCGATAGATCTCTCTCACCTTTGACGGGTAGAGCTGTATCTCTGCGTGCATAAATTGCTACTTTCATTTATGTCAGTGCTAACTTACATATATTATTATTTTTTCCAAGCTGTTGTCAAAATGAAACGGGAATGACATGAAGAATAAATCGATACAAGGCATTGCCTTTGATCTATCAATAGTCTTATAAGATATCTTCATTATGGTCTCTTCGGCATTCATCCGTATCTCAAATATTTTAGACGGCACTGTATTGTTCTATCTGTTAAAATAATTAGCATAAAGATGCAGATAGACGAGAAAATAAGATATGCGATAAAACGCACCAGGGTTCTGAAATGGCCGCAGCAGATGCTGGCAACTTTCGGTTCCTCTAACGTGCATTATTATGTCCTGAACGAGCCAGTATATTCTGAATTTGAAAAAAGCCGGGAGACAGTGATAAGGGAAGGAGATATCACGTGGGGGCAACCGAAAATTTTTACTCCTTCCTATATTTTGAAGAGTGAGGGGATAAGCGAGGAAGCCAGAAGGGCCTTCGAGATCTTAGTGCGAGAAAATCCTGACCTTGCCGGGATATTGTATCCGCTGGAATTGCAAATCCAGTCAGGGAAAACATATATCGTTGCTGGCAATTGGAAAAAAGTGGCGGAACAGCTGAAAAATGAGGCAGAAAAACGCGCTGGTTTGATAGCTATTATTAAAGGGGCTGATATCCTCTGGGACGTCTCCTTGATGAAATTCGTTCTTCAGATGACGATAAAAAGCGCTTATCTGTCTCAGCTTCCTGAATGGACTAAGAAGGGTCTGATCTCCGTGGATGATGAAGGCCTCCCTTCTATAGTCAAAGATAGTCTCGGCATTCCTGTAAGCGCGCGCAAGGACATCGAGATAATGTTCAGGATGGTTGAGGAAGAAAAGATAAGCATTCTGAAATTGAAGGAGGAACTTGACAGTTGGGAGGTCTTCGAAGAATACGAGGATAGGTTTTTCAGACTTTTTAAGAGAAAGGGGTCAAGATGGCAAAAATAAAGAGTGCTTTTGAGAAGGCCATGGAAAAAGCCGCAGAAATGGGAGAATTCACTCCAGAGGAAAAAGAGAGAATAAAGAGTCAGGAGAGGGTTAGATTGCTTCTTGCCGATTTTTACAGGGGACAGATTGACCGGAACGGCCTCTGGCAGAAATTAAAGGGAAGCCCTCACTCTCTCCTGAAAGAAGCTCAGAAAAGTCTTATAGAATCTCTTGGATTAGCAAGTACCGAAGAAGAATTCAAAATTAGAAAGGATGGCATTCTGGCCATTGAGACATTAAAAGAAAAGCAAAAAATATCTGTCGTTGAGAGTATTCTGAATACGCTCGGATTGTTGCAGCAAGAATATAGGAAAATAAAGGAAGATGCTTACACGAAATTGAGAGAGGCTGCGGAGAAAAATCCCCAATTGAGACTTCAACCGATAAGGACCCCTGACGGAAGGACTGTTTATCAGGCAGCTTTATCTGTTGATGAGGCTGTTCAAGCGCGACTCGGAGAATTTCTTTCTGAACATGAAAAATCTTATAGCATTAAATTCGGGAGACTCGTTGAAAAACTTAAGAAAGAAATCGGTTAAAGAAGCAGACGTGTTAATTGCCACCGCATCAGTCAAAAACTGATCTTACTCCTGCAGATATCGCAGAAACCAGGCCCTTTTGCATCTGTATGAAGCACGTTATTAGAAAAAAACATGATGCATTTTAGATTCTTGCAATGGCCGAGACCCAAAGTGTGACCGAGCTCATGAACGGCTTCCTTGACCGCTCGTTCGCGAAAGATTTCTTTGTCGGGGTGAAGACCATAGAATTCTTGCCTGAGCCTTTTCAAGGATATAACAGCAGTTTGTGATGAGAAGTCAGCCTCGCCAAATACAAAGTTCAGCTCCGGAGCATAAAGGTCAACATCAGTCACACCGAGCGCATAATCAATGTCCCCTGGTTTAATGGCCTTTATTCTTTCAAGTATCAGTGATGAATAATGCTGTTTCCTCCGGGCATTATAACTCTCCTGTGGGACCGTTATTTCCTCCGTGATGCCGGTTTTAAAATGAAAAATGATTTCCAACCCCCTTGAGATATCTCCGAGTATTTCTTGATCAACCGGCCCCACGGGATGATAAGAACCCTCTTCATTTCTATTCCATTGTAACAGAAAACCGCGTTTACTCGTTTTAATAGCCTTTATCCTACTTTAACCCATATAAGGAAATATTCTTTTTTATGTAATAATAAATATTAGACAATCTTATTTATTATCCAAATCCAACAATAAGGGATTGTCAATTTCATATATAAAAAATCAGATGGCTCGGTGCAACGTATGTGAGATCACATCCGCCTATGTCTCAAAGGGACTTCCGGTATGCCTTAAATGCATCAGGAAGAAACCGGAGTTGGCAGCTGAAATCGCCCTGAGAGCTCATGAGGTCAGCAGGTCTGCTTTCGGACTGCCCGTGGCGCCGCCGAAAGATCCGGAGGGCATCCCTTGTAATATTTGCGTGAATGAATGCAGAATCCCCGAAAACGGAAGGGGTTATTGTGGCTTAAGGAAAAATGAAGGTGGCAGGCTTAAGGGCGTATCTCCGGAACAGGGAAAACTGTCATGGTACCATGACCCTCTGCCGACCAATTGTGTGGGAGACTGGGTATGTCCGGGTGGGACGGGGTCAGGCTATCCCGATTATGCATACTGTCAGGCGCCTGAATACGGATACAGGAATCTTGCAGTCTTTTTTCATGCCTGCTCATTTGATTGCCTCTATTGCCAGAACTGGCATTTCAGGAATGAAACGTTGAAGGACCGCATAATCCCGGTTGGCGCTCTCGTTTCGGACGTTGACGAAAAGACTTCCTGCATCTGCTACTTTGGAGGCGACCCCACTCCGCAGCTTCCCTTTTCGATCAATGCCTCAAGGCTTGCCGTGGAGAGCAGCAAAGGCAGGATTCTCAGGATATGCTGGGAGACAAACGGCTCTATGAACCACAACCTTCTGGACAGGATGATTGAACTTGCCCTTGTTTCCGGAGGCTGTGTAAAATTCGATCTGAAGGCGTGGGATGAGGCTTTGCATATTGCCTTGACAGGGGTCACAAACAGGAGAACCCTCGAGAACTTTTCGGCCGTTGGGGAAAAAATATTGTCGCGTCCTGTTCCTCCGTTGCTTATTGCTAACACCCTCCTCGTCCCCGGGTATATTGACGAAGATGAAATAAGAAAAATAGCCCGGTTTATTGCCACTGTGAATTCTGACATCCCTTACAGCCTTCTTGCCTTTTACCCGCATTTTTACATGTCAGATATGCCCCTGACGCCAAAGAGCCTTGCAGACAGGTGCCTCAAAGCGGCGAAAGAAGAGGGGCTTAAGAATGTGAGGGTCGGAAACATTCATCTTCTTTCATAGGAATGTGACTTAATGATGGCCACAACAAAAAAGAACATAATCATCACCGGGCAGCCGGGCATCGGAAAGACAACCCTCATAAAGAGGCTATCTGAAGAGTTGAAGGCTTACAAGCCTGCGGGCTTTTATACCGCGGAAATCAGAGAAGAAGGAGACCGGAAAGGTTTTGAACTGGTTAGTCTCGATGGCAGAAAGGGTCTCCTTTCTCACGTGGAAATAAAGAGCCCATTCAGAGTGGGAAAATATGGAGTGGATGTTAGAGGGTTTGAGGAGTTTCTTGATTTCATACACTTCTTTGAGCTGGAAACAGGACTTGTTATTATTGATGAGATCGGAAAGATGGAATGTTTCTCAAATAAATTTATCAGGCTCCTGAAAGACATTTTCAACTCTGAGAAAATTGTTATCGCGACGATAGCCATAAAAGGTGGCGGATTCATAGCCGAGACCAAAAATAGACAAGATGTGTTACTTTTCAAAATAACGTGCCAGAACAGGGACTCGATTATAACAGAGGTCTTACAAAAAATAGATTCAATGACGCGGAAGAATTAGTTAAACTTTAATAATAAAATTCGAAAGGAGGCCGACATGCCTGATACAATATCAAAAGGCATTTCTCATGGTGTTTATGTGATCACTGCGCGAGGAAAAGAGAGGATCAACGGCATGACAGCAGCATGGGTTTCTCAGGTTTCGTTCCAGCCTCTGTTATTAATGGTCTCTATCGCCCCAACACGTTATACCCACGTCTTAATTGAAGAATCAGGATATTTTGCGATTAATACTCTATCCGAAGATCAGAAGGATCTGGCAAAGCACTTCGGGTTTAAAAGTGGCAGGAAATTCGACAAATTTAAAGATATCCCCTATTTTGACGCTCCCGGCGGTTCGCCGGTGCTCAACGACTCCATGGCTTTTTTTGAATGCAAGTTAGCGGAGACTTTCAATGCGGGAGATCATACATTGTTCATCGGGGAGGTCTTGACAGCAAAAATCCTTAAAGAAAAGAAACCTTTGATATTTCAATGGAGTGACTTTTTTTAGGATTCTCCCGATCAGGGAAATGTGCGGAAGGGTCTTGGGGAAAATCATAAGCCGATCTTCACTTTACTTTTCGCCTCTTTTTATTGATAATGAAAACAATTATTCTCACTTGATGAATTAATTCTCATGCCATTGAGAAGAGACAGGGAAGAAAAGGATCTCAATCCGACAGAGAACAGAAAGAAAAAAATTTCTGCCAGACCTGTAAAAAAAACCTCCTTGAGGAAGAGTGCAAAAAGGACTATTTATCCCAAGAGAGTCGTGCTTGACACGAGCCTTTTTGTCAATCCTGATGTGAGAAAGTACCTGGGCGATACGCCCACGAAAGCCCTGGAGGCTTTTCTCTTTCTTGCTGCCCAGATTCATATCCTGGAGTTCTACATGCCGCCTTCCATTTTTGAAGAACTCTTACATTTCATAGAAGAAGAAAAGATTTCCGAGGATCTGCTGCTGATACTTCACCAGAAACCCCCTAAGAAATATGAACTGAAAATGCCTGCTTTTCTCTTGTATGAGCTTATAGAAGATATAAGGGAAAGAGTGAACAGAGGTCTCAGAATTGCGGAAAAGGCTGTCAGGAGTATGACTTGCAGGGAGATTGAGAAGATAATTCAAGATCTCAGGCGCAAGTATCGTGAGGCTTTACGAGAGGGCATAATTGACAGCAAAGAGGATGTTGACCTCCTTCTGCTTGCAATGGAATTGGATGCTCTCCTTGTGACTGCCGATCAGGGACTGATAAAGTGGGCAGAGAAATTGGGCATAAAGTGGTTGTTCCCGGAAAAATTCAAGGATTATCTCACCGGCGCAATACGAAAATCTGTCATGTTTTCGGAAAAGAAAAAGGGTTCTTCAATCGAAGAATCCGTGGCCATTTAGTTTACGGCGAATATCCTTGCTGCCCTTCGTGTATATTTTTTGGAACCTTGCTACGTAGTACTTATTAGTCTTCTCTACGGAAAAAAGTTTAGAGATGATGCCTAATCTGTTGAAGTGATTCATTAGTTCATAAACGACCTGCTCATCCTTTACATTGATCTGAAAATCTTCTGTCACATTTCCTCCTTTATCCACTTCTTCGAGAACCTCTGCGTGTGAAAGATAAAGAGCCCTGGCTGAGTTAAGAAGATAATAATCATCCAGCTTTATCCCGAATTCGCGCGAAAAGAAGACAGCCCTCAATATCCGCTGTACATAAAATCCTGCCGGAAGTTCTGCCATAAGACTCGCTGTTGCCAGCAAATCATTGAGGCACGAAGAGAGAGTCACATACTTGATCGTTTTTTCGTTTGAGAGCGACTTAATGACAATGCCCTCTCTGTTTTCGTTGTTCAGGTGAAGCACAATTTCCTTTATTTTCTTGATATCCTCAGCATTGAAGGGGCCCCAGCTGTTGGATTGGGATATCCTGAATTTTTGGAGGATATCGCAACGTTCATCAGGCGGGAGAATCCTACCGTCCCTGTCAGAAAGATCGAAGGCGAAGAAAACGACATCTTCTTTAACATATGGTATCTTCTCCGTGTTATAAGGGTTTCCCGGGCCAACAACCTCCCCGTTGATCGTAAATCCAGGGTATTTTTTAAAAAAATTCATGTCGATCAAATCCGGTATTCTGCTGGTGGTAAAAGGACAGATGAAACCACCCCGTGACAGGGCTACCGGCGTTCCATCTATTACGGCCACTCTCGCGTTATAGCCATCGACCTTTTCCTCGACATAAAATCTCTCCTTCTTGTAATAACGGTTTATACCATTTTCGAGATGCATAACTCTCATTATTCTTCTGTAGCCGGGAATGAATCCTTTTTCATGGAAAACCGTACCTCGCGGGAAACTTCTGAAATCAGAGGTGAGTCTCACGAGTGACAAATTTTTGTATCGATCGAGATGTAAGGCCTTTTTTTTCTGAAGAACTTCTATCGCTTCATCAGAAAGATAATTGTTAATAAAAGAAGGTATGGATATTTTCATAAGAATGGATATTTTCTTGATATCGCACTTGTTTTAAAAGCATTATAGCTCATGCGTCGTTTTTTTCCAAAAATCTGTTCCGAGTAACATTTACTGTAGATAACAAAATAAATGCTTTTATACCGAAATCTGCCGATAGAACTTTTAAATAGTACCTCTCCCTTGACGGGAGAGGGTTAGGGAGAGGGTGTGATATCATCAGAAAGGTTACCCCTTCCCTCTGTCCCCTCCCGCAAGGGGAGGGGATAACACTGAAGTAGAGTGTCTATCTCTATTTTTCGGTTTACATTGTCATTGCAAGCTGAAGGCGTGGCAATCTCGTCTTTGGCCTCTGCTCCGGCTCGTCAGAACCGTCATCTGGCGGACAGAAATTTTGTCCTGCTCCACTTTTCTTCTTGACAAAATAATAGCTTATCTTACATAGTTAGGTGTTTTGATATCATGCTTTCCGTTGCGGAATTTCAAAAGGAGGTAGGATGAGCAAGAGACTTTATGTAGGCAACATCTCCTTCAAGGCCACCGAGGAAGATGTCAGGAATCTGTTCTCCCAGATGGGAGAGGTTGTTTCCGTGAAACTTATTAAGGATACGGCGACTGGTAGGCTTAGGGGCTTCGGGTTCGTGGAGATGGCCTCGAACGAGGATGCACAAAGAGCCATAGCTAAGTTGAACGGAAATGATTTTATGGACAGAAGTCTGGTCGTTAACGAAGCGAAACCTCAGGAGAAACGGGAAAAGGGAAGCGGGAAATGGAGAGGTAGTTCCAAGGGAGGCAGGCTATAGTCCGCGTCCGTTTTTACCGCCAGAATAAGATCCTTTCAAAAGTGTAGAGCCATTCGGCAGACGAAATATTTTGGAAGAAAATTACTTTTCGGTCGGATTATTATTAACAAACGAGTAAGAATTTCATGTAAGAATCCAGATCGTCCTTATAACAATCGTGGTCATCGCTTACCTCTCGGAGAGATCGAGAATTCTCTTGACAGCTCCCGTGCCCTTTTTTCCACTTCTTCGGCCATTTTTTTTCTGTAATTTTTAAGTCTTCTCAGAACCACAGGATTCTTTCTTCCGATGATCTCCGCTGAAAATATCGCAGCATTTTTGGCTCCTGCCTTACCTATTGCCATTGTGGCAACTGGCACGCCCGGTGGCATTTGTACAGTGGAAAGAAGTGAGTCAAGACCGTTTAGAGGTTGTGAATCCACCGGCACACCTATCACTGGAAGAAGCGTGTGCGCGGCGATCACTCCGGCTAGATGGGCTGCCATACCGGCACCTGCTATAATCACATCAACCCCCCTCTTTTCTGCCTCCGAGGCAAGTCTTATTGCACGCTCCGGTGTCCTGTGCGCCGAGGCAAGCGTCATCTCGTAAGGGATGCCGAGTTTCTCCAAAATTTCTCCTGCACCTTCCATAATGGGACTGTCAGATTCACTACCCATTACTATTAAGACCTGTGGCTTCATGTTCTCTCCTTTACCTCATAGTCAATTATATTAAGTTTTTTCTCAGCTCACGTCCCTATGTCCTTCCTGTAATACATTCCTTCGAAATGAATTTCTTTCAATGCGCCATACGCCTTTACCATTGTATCCTCTATACTGCTTCCCGTTGCTGTCAAACTCACCACACGCCCACCCGTATTCACAATGTCTCCGTTATCGAAAGCCGTATTGTGATGAAAAAGGAAGACATCCTTCATTGCGTTAATCTTTTCCAGACCTTTTATTACCGAACCGGTAATCCATTTGCCAGGATAACCCTCTGACATCGTTACGACGCAGAGTGATGTTCTCTTTTCCCAATCAATGCTTATACCCGAAATCCTTTCTTCTGAGAGAGCCAAAACGATATCAGCAAAATCTGTTTTGAGCCTTGGCAGTATGGTCATCATCTCCAGATCTCCCGCACAGCAGCTGAAATTGCAAATGTGTGGCTTCTTCTTGTCAATTATCAAGTCGGCTGACAGGATACCTCTAAGTTTAATGCCCTCGGAATCCAAAGCCCTCAGCAAGGGGAAAATCACCTCTTCCAGAATAATATTCTCCAATTCCTTTGTGACCGATGGTACCGGGCTGTAAGCGCCCGCACATGCCGTATACAGACCACGATTGCCCTCATGTAAATGCCTGTATTTATAAAGGCTTGTCAAAAGCTTAACAGTTGTACCGTCGGTCAATACAAGAATCGAAATTTCGTCGCCTTTCAGTCTTTCTTCTACAATGACCTTTTCCCCCCTGTCACCCCAAAAACCTTCTTTCATCGTCATCCTGAGGGCGCGTACTGCTCCTTCGACCGCGAGTGCAATGATGGTGCCATCGCAGCCATCGCATGTATCTGTCTTTATGACGATCGGAGCGCCTTTTAATCTCACATAATCCTCAGCGTGAAGATAAGAGGTGAAAACCTTAAACTCGGTTGCTGGAATGCGATAAAATCTCATCAGACTCTTCAGCGTTGACCGGTGTGCAAAGACTTGAGCTACCTCTTTGCTTGGGCCCAGAACCCTGCATCCTTCCCTCTCAAAGGCATTTACAATGCCACTCAAGACGGATGCCTCATGACAAACGACCGTAAGATCAATCCACTCGTATTTTACAAAGTCAATAAGTGTCTTAAAATCATCAAGGCTTATATCGACGCATTCGGCTATTCCGGTAATACCCGCATTTCCCGGACAGCAATAGACCTTGTCAATGTGTTTGCTTTGTGATAATTTCCAGACGATCGCGTGTTCTCTGCCACCCCCGCCGATAACGAGAACCTTCATCAATAACCCCTGATACAGGATTCACGATTCATGATCCATGATTTATCATCCTTGTATCGTGCATCTTGCATCACGTATCCCTCGAATTCTTTAATCCCGGCATTCAAGTAATCTTTTCTGTCACCTTCGAAAGATAATCCGCAATTAACCCATCATATCTCGACGTGTGTCTGAAAACTTTGCCTGCAAGCTCCAACCTTGACTTATAGCTCAAATCGCCGCCGAGCTTCCTCATCTCTCCTATAATCTTTCCGTAGTCAGAGGGGTCTATGACAACAACGACATCTTGAAAATTCTTGGATGCGGAGCGGAGCATTGCCGGTCCGCCTATGTCGATGTTTTCCACAGCCTCTTCAACAGTGACCCCCGGCTTCGAAATGGTCTCTTCAAAGGGGTATAGATTCACCACGACCATATCTATAAGATCAATCCCGTGTTTCTTTATCTCCTCCATATCATTCGGATTGTTCCGCCTGGACAATAGCCCGCCGTGAACTTTTGGATGAAGGGTCTTTATCCTTCCTTCGAGCATCTCCGGGAATCCAGTGTACGCCGAAACGTCTTTTACCGGAATACCGGCATTCCTTAAGGCTTTCGCCGTTCCTCCAGTGGAAAGTATTTCAATGCCCAGCGAACTGAGCTCTTTCGCAAATTCGATAATACCTTTTTTATCAAAGACACTAATGATTGCCCTCTTAATTTTTGACATGACCCCTCCCCTCTTTTGCACGATGCATGATACATGATACAGGATCACGACAAAGTTGTGCTGTTTTGTCATTCCCGCAATCCGCCAGAGGCGGAGCGTCGGGAATCCTTCCGCCTTGTTCGAAATGACAGAGAAAAAAGCGAATTGGTGATAAAGCAATTCTGCTACACATCTTTTATCGTGCATCCTGTATCATGTATCGTGACTTTTTCTTGATATGTCCCTCCTCCAGCATGCTCGTATATTTATTGTTGCCAATAATTACATGGTCAAGAACCCTGATGCCTACTAATTCGCCAACATTAACAAGCCTTTCGGTTATGATTATGTCTTCACGGCTGGGACTCGGATCCCCGCTTGGATGATTATGTACAAAAATGACAGATGCGGCCGATTCTTTTATAGCGTATCTGAAAGCCTCGCGCGGATGAATCAGCGAGTTTGTCAAAGTACCTTCTGAGATGCGATGATCTCTGAATACCCTGTTTTTGGCATCAAGCATAGCACAATGAAATTCTTCTTTTTTCAGGTCTTTTAATTTCTGATGATAAAACGCATATACAGCCTGACCAGAGGAAAAAACAGGCCCCCGTTTTTGAGGAGTCTCGAGAAGTCTTCTGCCCAGTTCAAAAGCAGCTTTCATCTGTGCAATCTTGGCATTCCCGATGCCCTTGAAAGAAGAGAATTCCCCAGGGGTTGCATCTTCGATGCTTTTGAGGTCGCCGAAGAAATTCAGGACTTCTATTGCAAGGTCTATGGCGCTTTTCCTCCCGCCCCCGGTGCGGAGGATAATGGCAAGAAGTTGTGCATCGGAAAGATGTCGGGCACCGTATCTAAGCAATCTTTCCCTGGGTCTCTCCCCCTCAGGCCATCTCTTTATGCTTTGATATCCCATGAAGTAAGAATTTTAGCATCGGTAATAATAATAGGTAAAGGTATAAATTTGAAGATGTGCGACCTGATACATGATTCATGATGCACGATGTATAAGTTTCTTATCCTGAAGAGCATCTTGCATCCTGATCCTGTATCGTGTATCCTGCATCCTGTATCGTGTATCCTGCATCCTGGATCGTGCATCATGTATCCTGCATCATGTATCATATATCATATATCATGCATCTTGTATCTTTACTTGTAGAATGGAGGAAACATGATCTTTAAAATCAGAGATAAGTATACAAGAAACAGGAAAGGCTTTACCCTTGTCGAGCTTATTGTCGTTATGGTTATAATTGGCATGCTTGCGGCCCTTGTCTTTCCAAGATTGATCCCAAAAGTTGGAAAAGGCAAACAGTCAGCTGCAAAAGCGCAAATAGAACTGCTTGGGCAGGCCCTCGATCAGTTCAGGCTTGATACAGGTAGATACCCTACAACGCAGGAAGGTCTCAATGCTCTTGTAACTGACCCCGGCGCATCCGGCTGGGAGGGACCTTATTTAAAGAAAGGTGTACCTAACGATCCGTGGGGACATCCCTATCATTATGAATCTCCCGGAAGTCACGGAGATTATGACCTTGTTTCTTATGGAGTTGATGGAACACCGGGTGGTGACGAAGAGAGCAAAGATATTACAAGCTGGGAATAAAGGGGACTTAGGTGGCAGGAACCCAACTAACTAAAAGAAGAAAAGAGTTAAAAGAGAAACTCCGTAAAAAGGCGCTGCAAAGGCTCGAGGAGGCAACAGTATTGTTATATAATGAGGGGGCTGAGGAAGTTTATGTGTTTGGTTCGGTTTTGAAGGCATTGGAATTTAACGAGCAATCCGATGCTGATATTGCTGTGAAAGGAATTCCTGAAGATAAAAGGCCTGCTGTTACAGGCAAACTTGAAAGTCTATTTAAAGAAATACCCTTTGATATTGTATTTCTGGAAGAGGACCTTAGACCGGAGGTCAGAGAAAGGATTAAAAAAGAAGGGATACTGTGGAAGCGCTGATTGCCGATATAGATGCTGATATGAGCCTCCTTAAAAAAGAGACCGAAAGTATCAATAGGAAACTCCAGAGACTTAAACAGGAAAGGGATCCGGAAAACATAGATTCCCATATAAAAGCAATCGCAGGGTCATTACACTCCATCTACTCAGGTTATGAGAATATTATTGAAAGGATAATAAGGGCAATAGACGGAGATGTTCCCACCGGAAGAGATTACCATCTTATACTTTTAAAGAGGGCACTGAATCCTATCAAGAACGTCAGACCCCCGATTATTTCTACTGAGACCTTCAGGCTCATGGATGAGCTAAGGACATACAGACACAAATTCAGAAATATATATCTTTACCTCTTATCGGCTAAAAGAATTACAGAACTCGCTCACACAGGAATTGATTCATTCCTGCAGTTTGAAAAGGATATAAATACCTTTAAAGCCTTTCTTATGTCTGAGAGTGGCAATGATTAACACCCCGGCTTAATCATAGAAAACTTTATTTTTAACAAGTTCCTGCCATTTTATGTCATTAAAATTGCCGCAAGAGTAAATCCCTTCAGACTATTTCAATTAATATTAAAGGCTCT
>JBFLXE010000005.1:0-37476 GCA_040757455.1 Nitrospirota bacterium | reverse complement strand
AACAAACTGCTTTGAGGTGATTGCTGCATTCCCATCATGTCTCTCTTCTCCTCATATTGTGATGAATGCAGCATTATAAACTTATTCAATTTTTTGTTCTACGATTATTTGGGCAACAGCCTGTTGATGCCCGAAGATGCTTTTATCGTATGTGCGAACATTCCGAATCGTGCCGCCCATTTGCGATCATGGTTGATATAATGACAACGCATGCAAGCATAATCTACGCTCAGATAGCCAGGATTAACCTTCTTCCCTTGTTTCTCAAGCACAGGGAAATCCCTGTGATGTTCGATCCTGAAAAGATGAGTCTTGAAATCGCCCTCATATATTTTTACTCTTCCTTCTGCGATCATCACAGCGGGCGGCATGTGACAATCGACACATGTGACGCCAAGTTTATGCATGTAACTGTCTCGATATTCACCGGCCTCTTTCTGATGACACGACTCACAGGTCTGCCTCACTGATTTTTCAGAGGAAAAGTGAGGATCATGACATACCGTGCATAACAAACCTCTCATGGAGCTTTTCAGCAATTGATTTGCTTCTGTATATTGGGCCAAAAAGACGACGTTTAAGGGAATCTCGCTCAATGGCTCGGTTCCATGACAGCGCATGCAAATATCTTTATCTACACTTACGTCTCCTTTTTGCGATGTCCTCACATGTTTGCCGCCCGGACCATGGCAAACTTCACACTGCACGCCTTCAAATTTCCATCTGCCAATTATCCCTTCGAGTCCATTTTGATGTCCTTCGGCAGAAAAACCCGTTGTGTGGCATCTCCCACAATCATAGGCGATCTTTTGGCCTGAACGATAATGGACCCACCGCCTGTTTTTCATGTTGTACTGATTTTTCCCCTCCCCTGCCTTGGTCGAGGTAATAAGATAGCCATTTTTGTCGAGATACAGAGCCTTCCATTTGAAACCGCCTATAACATATGAAATTTCGCGCTGACTGAATCCGGCAGGAAGTGGCAATCCCCCAATTTCGGCACTATCAGATTTATGAAGAATCCTGGCATGTCCCGATTCCTTCCATGCTACGTATTCTTTTTCGTGGCATGCTTTGCAGGAATTCGAACCCGCATACATATCTTCTTCAACAGCCAGTCCGCTCGAAGAAACTAAAGTAAATAGAAGAAACAATGTGAACACAAAAGGTTTGAATGCCATGTCATCAAACTTCTAAAGAGGGAATTGGGCCCTCTTCGAAAACCTTTTTATCTACCGGTAGCGTGAAGCAGAACCTGCTTCCCAGTCCTTCCTTACTCGTAACCCACACAGTACCATGATGAAGTTTCACCAAAGCCTTCACAATACTGAGACCCAGGCCGACACCTTCGTACTGGCGGATGGGAGAAAAATCTACCTGCATAAATTTTTCAAAAATCTTCCCAATATCTTCTTCCTTTATTCCTATTCCTGTGTCTTCCACACAGATTTCGGCGAACCTCGGCCGTTCCCCGGGTTTCGCTTCTCTGTCTGAAGGTCTTGCTGATATGGTGATTCCGCCTTTCTGAGTAAATTTGACGGCATTTGACAGAAGATTCGTCAAGATCTTCTTGACCTTGTTTTCATCTCCGAAGACTGGCGGGAGATTTTTATTTATATGGGTCGTTAGAGAAAGTCCCTTCTTTTCCAGCAGAGAACTGAATACCGGGATAACTGATTCAATCAAGTCCTTGAGAATTAACTCCCTTGGGTGCAAACTGATCTTTTCTCCTGTCTCGATCTTTGAGACATCAAGAATATCATTTATTAACCGAAGGAGGTGTTTAGAATGGTCGACAATTTTTTTCATGCTTTTTTCCTGTTCTTCATTAAGAGGCCCATCAACTCTATCAAGCAATAACTCCGCATAGCCGGTAATGGCTGTCATCGGAGTGCGCAGTTCATGTGACACATTAGCCAGAAATGAAGACTTCAGTTTATCCAGCTTCTCAAGTTCCATTTTGTCCTTTTCGAGTCGCTTTTGATATCGCTTCTGACGGTCAACAAGGAGACCTGCAAGGAGTGCGAATATTCCCGTAAAAAGAAGATGGAGCAATTTATCCATTAGAAACAAGGAAGCATTTATCCAGCTCAGAAAAACAAAAGGAAGGTATAGAACAGAGACAAAAAGGTACGTTAGAACGGCAGCTTTCAGACCAAGAAGGGCTGCAAGGAGAATGGGGATATAATACAGTTCTGCATAAATGCCATGGAGCGCGTGGGCTTCCAGACTGGTTGAATAATGAAGATAAGTGATGATTAAAGTGCTTGCTATTATGAGGAGTACGAAAAATCTCTTCGGGAATATCACTCCAGCCATATGTTGCCTCCAGGTTCTCTTGAAATCAACGAAGTAATATGCATTGTTATAAAATGTCTGATTATTTCATTCGGCCAGAGCGCCAGACTTTCCATAGAAGTCCTAAGGCAAATAACAATACCATGACAAAAAACAGTCCAAAAAACCAGCCAGCATATGTTTTCCATCCCGGCGGATGATAGATGAGCATTAATAACCCAAGTCCTATAATCAATGCTGCTGTCAGGATACTAATCGAAATTCTGTTCGCGGCTTGGCTCAGTTCTCTCAATATGTCTTTCAGTCCCTCTATACGTGCCATAACCCCGATATCGCCTCTTTCCACTTGAGGAAGTATCCGCCTCAGATGAGCGGGTAGTTCGAACCCTAATTCTGTCAACTCCTGCGTGCCTTCCACGATTCTTCTGACCTGTGTTCCAAGAGATCGATTCCTTAACCAGAAACGTTTGAAATAGGGCTCAGCGAATTCCATAAGCTTGAAATCAGGATCCAACTGGAGGCCTATCCCTTCACTCATCGCAATAACCTTAAAAAGAATGATCAAATCTGCAGGCAGATGTAGTCGATGTCGGCGGGCAATCGTCACTAATGCGTTGTATGCCTCGGAAGCGACGATCTCTTTCAAAGGTCTGTCGTAAAAGAGCTGGATTAAGTGCTCAACGTCACGCTTCAGGACTTCTCTTCTCACTGATCTCTGCGTGACACCCAGAATCAATAGCTCATCCACCATGCGATCTGCATCTTTGCGAATCAATGCCATATCCATACGGAGTAATGCAGAGCGCAGTCTTTCATCGAGGCGCCCTACCATGCCATAATCAATCAGCCCGATTACCTCGTCAGGCAATACAAAAAAGTTTCCTGGATGCGGATCAGCATGAAAAAAGCCATGATCATATGTCATGGTAAGAGCAATATGGGCACAATTTTCAGCGATACGATGCCTGTCCAGCTCAGCTCTGTCCAGTGCATCAATGTCAATTATCTTTATGCCAGAGATTTCCTCCATTGTAAGGACTCGCGGGGTGGTGTAATCCCAATAAATGCGTGGCACATAGAGTCTCCCGTCACCTGAGAAATTACGTCTAATACGCTCTGCATTATGACCCTCACGGATATAATCCATTTCGTTATTCAGTATAAATGCAAATTCTTCAACCCAACCCTCTATATCGTAATATGAACCTAACTCAGTATGTTGTTGTGCAAAACGAGCAAGATCACGGAGAATATCAATATCCTGCGGTACCCTCTCCTTGATGCCTGGCCTTTGAACCTTGACCACAACTCGCGTACTGTCGTGAAGACTTGCACTGTGAACCTGGCCAATAGAGGCAGATGCTCTTGGTCGACTATCGAAGGTTCCGAATATCTTCTCAGGTGGGTTCCCCAACTCGTTCTGAATGACCGTGGCAACGTCAGTATAGAGTAATGGTGGCACTTGATCCTGAAGTTTTTCGAATTGCTCCACATATTCATGAGGGATAAGGTCCGGGCGTGTACTCAATATCTGTCCCAGCTTGATAAACGTCGTACCAAGATCCTCAAGGGCCATCCGCATGTGCTCAGCTTGTGTGTAAGGCTCTTTTCGTTTAGGATGGCCGAGTAGCCCCCAATGGAACGGGATGAGACCCCCGAGGTTTAGCTGCAACGCGAGCCAGCCGAGACCGTGGCGCGCCAATATCACTGCTATCTCTCGATAACGATTATAGTGACGCGGTCTTTTCTTTCGTAATACCAATTTCTTTGCTATTTGACGATCAATTTGTCTGATAATTCTATTTCTTCATCTCTGACATTCTTTTCTTCATCATCTGCAAGTTATCTGACATCTTCTTCATATTATCTTCCGATGCCATCCCTTTTTCCATTATTTCCGACATTTCCATCATCTGTTTAGACATATCTTTCATGATTGTACTCATGTCCTTCATGTTGCCTGCCGGCATATCCTTCATCGTGCTGGACATCTGAGACATCATCTGAGACATTTGATGCATCATGTCCATCATATTCCCCATCATCTGCTGCTGCCCCATCATACCTTGCTGTGGCATCATTTGACCTGAGCCGCCCCTCTGACCTCCCATCATTCCGCTGCCCATTTGCGCAGAACCGATTGATGTAAAAAGTATAACAATCAGACCTATTAACAATAATTTCTTCATCATTTTTCATCCTCCCTGAATTATAAAATGACCCTTTTCAACCATTTCTGTGTAGGCCACCAATGATTTAAGGACCTCTCTGCCTTTTTCTTAAAATATTTTTTATCACCTCCTCCATCTTTACGGTATTAGATTCATACCAACTAAAAAATCGCATCAGGTTTTTTTCAGTATATACAGCCCTGCGATCGCAATTGCAAAAATAAAACCAATTGCGACTATTCTTAAGTAGTCAACTTCCATAATATTTATTGCGATCAAATCCCTCCCGATCGCTGTTAGAACTGTAATAACAATGAGATTCGGATCAATTACTTCCTGCAACAGAAACCTTAATGTTAATGCAAATAATTCAAGTAAGATCAGTGCGGTCATTACATGTTTAAAGGCCTCCTGGCTGAGAGCCACGGGTTCGTGAAAAGGATTTTTAATGAAATCATAAACGACAAAAGTAAACCTTGTTAAGATCATAAGAGCGATTATCACGGCGATTACCTTGATCGGGACTGTGAAATACTTCGGCTTGGAATCATTTCCCATTGATTTGTCCTTGTCTCTTAACTTTTTCGAATCTTAGGATGAACAAAGGGAAGTGAAATAAGCCCTGCCCCGGCTCAAGCAGGGCTTACTCACACATCTTATTTTTTCTTTATTTTTTTCCAGCCTTGCCAGGCGGGCTCACCTAAAGCATCTCTGAGATATAGATCCTCATGACAGCCAAGACATTTTGAAGATCTCTGCTTTGCTCCTTCTTTTCCGGCAAAAGAAATTATGGCAACACCTTTTCCGCCTCCTGCACTCACATGCCCGGAGCCAGGTCCGTGACAGGACTCGCATCCTTCCCTGTTTGCAGGACTGTCCGGTACCGTCTTCTTGCCGTGGACATTTTTTACAAATTCGCTATGTATATCCCCATGGCAGGCTCTACAGGCGTCTGTTCCAACATAACCTTCATCACTCCAAATATTTTTCCCAGGGAGGAAAAACAAAAGCAGTCCGCACGTTATCAACAATAGAAGGTAACACCCGTTTTTCATGATTGCCTCCTTTCTATGTATCCTCGCGGCGAACAGATATTCTACTTTCACAATACGTCCGATACAGCCCACAAAAAAATGAAAATAGCCACGGCATATAGCCTCGGTTATCAGGCAAGATGCCTGACCTATTTTCAGGACGACAAATATACGTCCATCATAATTTCGTAAATAACACGAGTTTAGTAGGTTGCTCCATATCAGTCATAAGAATGATTAATGTCCGTGAGGATCAGTTTCAGGAACCCCCTCTTCTTCTGTTTCTTCTTCTCCTTCTTCAGGCCCGGGCATCATGAGTCCTCTCATTCCAGGAGCTGGCCTCATCTCCATTAGTTTCTTAAGGCTGTTCTTTTGTTCATCTGTGAGAATTTTTCTTGCCTCAACAAAGGCCATAATCCTCAGATATCTGATCTGCGTTCTGGCATTTTCGACCTTTTTGAGGGCTTCCTTGACTCCTGACAGATTAATCTCTGGCTCTTTGAGAAGGGCTCCAAGATCTATCTCAGAAATCTTCAATTCAGCATCCTGCTTTATAATATCCTTTGAGTATTTTCTCTTTATCTCATAGAGCTTTTTTATCTGTTCATCGCTGAGGCCAAGTTTGTCCGCATTTTGAAGCATTAAAGTAACTCCATAGCGAAACCATGGCCTGTGATGGCCCATTCTTTCTCTCCCCATTCCCATCATTCCGCCCATCATCCCCTGTCCCGTCATTGGCTGGCCACCTTGCATCATTCCTTGTCCGGGCATCTGCTGCATTGGGCAGTTCATCATCGGCATTTCGCCCGTCATCCCTTGTCCTATCTGGCCTTGCTGACTGCCCATCATACCCGTCTGGGCATAGCTATAAGAAACAAATGACGCTAAAAACAAAATACAAATACCTAATAAAAATATTCTTTTCATCTCAAACCTCCTCTTTAGCTAAAATAATACAATTACATATCTTTTCAGGCAGGCATATGTGCTGAAAAAGCTCTCCGGCAGCACCTTTGTGGGCGGTTGAACAACTATGAAAGCCTGCATATTTTCATGTTGACCGACATGAAGACAATGAATAAGCAAATTCTGCATCGGAGAGGTTTTGATGTATATATGCCTGCCCGGGTTGAAAGTTAAATGCATTTTTTGGGTTAACACAGGATACTCTTTTTCCTTTTGAGACTTTTAATACTCATGCTCTTGATGCCACCTCCTTTCTCATCTCAATCTCGGTATAAACATTGGGGTCTTTTCCATATATTTCCTGTATTCATCGCCGAACATTTTAATCATGTCGCTTTCTTCTCTCTTTGACAGACGGTAGTAAGCAAAGACAAGTACAGGAAACATCAGAGCTGTTATGATTGTAGGCCATTGAATTAACATACCGATCATGATAATAAAAAGGCCCGCATACTGCGGGTGCCTAATGTAAGCATAGGGGCCATCTATCACTAAACTTCCTTTTGCACTATGAATCAGCTTCCAGCCTTTCCACATAATCGCAAAACCAATGATCACAAGCCCATTACTGATGAGATGTATGACTGTCATCATTATAGCCCCGCCTCCAAGAAATGTAAGCCACAGATGTCCGCTTGCATGAGAAAAAGGATTTAATGCAGGATATTTGCTGCCGAGAACGCTTGTCAGAACATAGATCGTTAAGGGGAAACCATACATCTCGGTAAAGAGGGCAACAAAAAAGGCGAGGGTTGCGCCCATCGAACGCCATTCTCTTTTTTTGACTGGCCTGAGAAAACTTAAGATAAAAAAGGCGAAAAGACCAACATTGACTACAACGAGGCTCCAGAACCCATAGGCATATGAGATGCCTTCACCGTGCATTTCATTCCCTCACAATTTTGTTATAAATCCAACCCAAAATTGTTCCCATTATGAAGAGATCCACAAAGCCATAGAGTAAACCGATGAAACTACCAGCAGGTGAAATCGAATATCCAGGATATAGGGAAACGGCTAAGGCCTCAAGGAATAATTTCCCATATCCAGTGTAATATGACAGCCATGTTGTTATAAATAGTGCAGCACCCCAGAGTATGCCAAGACTAAGGCCAAGGGCGATGGGTTTAAGTTTCATCTTCTTTGCTCCACCTCCTGCTTATAAAATTATATATCGGAACGAAGACAACACCAATATATACACCATAGAGAAAGCTCTCTATGAGGCCAAGAATGAATCCACCGAAGGTGAGCCATTTGAACGCCGGAAGCACCGACTCAAGGAATGTTGACATTCCGTGCAGACTTTTCGGGACAATCAATCCGTAGAGAACACAAATAATAAATGTAATGGCTAAGAAAATTCCGACAGACCAGCTAACAATTCTCATGTTTAGTGGCATCCATGACCTCCTTTCTTCTCGGAAGAACCTCTGCTTGCCTGTTCCTTATCCTTTTCTTCCTTCTCTCCATGTCCACGGTGTCTGCCATGACCAGGCATACACCCGCCACCGAAAAGATGCATAGCAATAAAGATAATAAAGAAGAGTATGAAAACCCAGTTTTGTCTCACCCAATCCATATCAGTACCTCCTCAACCTAAATAATGCAATTGAATAATGCAGATGCTGTGTCCGCGACAGCGTATCCGCCGAGGCGGGAAAAAATTTATTTTTCGATACCTTAGTGTACCTTTAACAAACGTATAACAAATATTTTTATCAATAGAACATATAAAAATATTTTCGATAATTCATCGAGTTAAATAAATTTTCGAACAATGTCTGCATTATTCGGGTTAATCCCCTTACCTTTTTTTTCTCCATGATTTTTAGATCTTAATTGCTTTCAGCAAAGCTGAATTGCTTACGACGGATAAGGAGCTTATAGCCATAGCAGCAGCAGCGATAATAGGATTGAGTAAGCCAAATGCAGCTATCGGAATTGCAGCACTATTGTAGAATAGTGCCCAGAAAAGATTTTGTTTAATCTTCCTCATGGTAGCCTTAGAAAGTTTTATGCTTTTAATGACATCTCTCAAGTCATCCTTCACAAGGATAATTCCTCCTGTTTCCTTTGCAACATCGGAACCGCTGCCAATCGCTATTCCTATATCCGACTGTGCAAGCGCCGGGGAATCATTTATCCCGTCACCCACCATGGCAACAACTTTTCCCTCTGCCTGAAGCTCCTTTACCACTTTTGCCTTATCACCTGGAAGGACATTAGCTATAATCCTTTCTATCCCTACCTTAGCGCCTATTGCCTTTGCAGTCCTTTCATTATCGCCCGTAAGCATAACCACCTGAACTCCTTCAGCCTTAAGTCCCTTCACTACTTCCTCTGCATGCTCCTTCAATGTATCGGCAACTGCAATCAATCCCTTCAGCCTATTGTCTTCTGCCACAATCATGACTGTGTTTCCTTTTTCCTCAAGACCTGAGATTGCAGTCTCTTTATCTTGTATGGAAATACCTTTGTCTCTCATAAGCCTTCTATTTCCTATCAGTATCTCCCTTCCATTGATGCTGACCTTTACTCCGTGACCGGGAATGGCTTCAAAAGTTTCTGCGTCAGGTATGGCGAGTCCCATCATGTTTGCCCGCTTGATGATGGCTTCAGCAAGGGGATGCTCTGATCCCTTCTCAGCGATCGAAGCAGAAAGAATAACTTCTTCATCCTTCCCATCAAAAGTCACTACTTCAGTTACCTCAGGTTCTCCTTTGGTAAGTGTACCTGTCTTGTCAAATACGACGGTATTCAGTTTTTCTGCCCTCTCGAGATATTCTGCACCCCTTATGAGAATTCCCAGTTCAGCACCCTTGCCAACTCCTACCATTAAAGCAGCGGGAGTTGCAATGCCGATGGCACAAGGACATGCAATAATAAGAACTGCAACAAAAGAAAGAAGTGCAAGGGTAAAATTTTCAAAAAGGATCCAGCCAGCGGCTGCAAAAAAAGCAATTCCAATAACAGCAGGAACAAAATAGGATGCCACTTTATCAGCAAGTCTTTGAATATTCGAAGAAGATGCCTGTGCCTCTTCAACCATTCTAATTATCTGGTTCAGGGTTGTGTCCGCACCAACCTGTGTTGCTCTGAATTTAAAAGAGCCGACTTTGTTTATTGTTCCCCCAATCACCTTATCCCGGGGTTTCTTTTCCACAGGAACGCTTTCTCCTGTTATCATCTTTTCATCAACTGATGAATGTCCTTCTGTCAAAATACCATCAGTCGGTATCTTTTCACCCGGCCTGACAATTACAATCTCATCCACCATGACCGATTCAGCAGGTATCTCCACTTCAGATCCGTCTCTAATAACCCTCGCTGTCTGTGGTTTGAGATCGAGGAGCTTTCGAATAGCTGCAGAACTCCTCTTTTTGATTATTTCTTCCATGTATTTCCCGAGGAGTACAAAGGCGATTATGATTGCGGACACCTCGAAATAGACGTTCTTTTCCTCAACCGGCAGTACGCCCGGGAAAAAGACGACAAATGCGCTGTAAACATAAGCAGTTGACGTACCAAGAGCAATGAGAAGATCCATATTAGCTACACGCTTTTTGATTGCATGAAAGGCGCCGACAAAAAAGCCTTTGCCACCAAAAATCATGATAGGAGTCGTAATAATGAAGAGCCATATACCCCATGTAAACCATGGAAGAAATGGAATCGGAACCCACGTAAGGATCGTTGCTCCAGCAGCAAGGCCCAAAAACACAGCAGCCCTGAAAATTGCGAGGGCAACTACCCCTGTAAGGGCGATAGTTACCCGTCTCCTCATAGATTTCAACTCGGCTTCGGGAGCTTCGAATGTTCTCACGCAGGTCTCACTGCAGAAATAATATGTTCTTCCGGCTGCTTCCCTTTTTATGGAACGTTCTTTTGGAATAACCATTCCACATATAGGGTCTTTTGCCATTTCCCCTACTACCTCTTCACTTCTTTTTGCTAAAGCTAATCCCCCCTCACCCCCCTTTGCTAAAGGGGGGACGGGGGGATTAAGAATAGCTTCCGGGTCTTTATCAAACTCTTCCTTACACACAGCCGAGCAGAAATAGTACGTTTTTCCCTGATAGGCAGAAGTCGCCACCGCGTCTTTCTCCTCGATGGTCATCTTACAGACAGGGTCTGTGACTTTCATTCATTTCCTCCGTTCCATCTTGTTATTTCTTTGCTTCCCTTACGAGAGAGTTATAAAGAGCTGTAGCCATGCTATCCATCTTTCGTCCTTTCTAAAATAATATCTCATAATTCCAAATAGACAAATATGTATCACCAAATATCCGTTTTTATATAGATTTTGAGACGTTTCCTATTCAGCTATTTCCTTAATGGCAATCGTACCGTAAAATGAGAACCTTTTCCGATTTTGCTTTTTACGGAAATTGTACCTCGATGTTGTTTGATTATCCTTTGCGCAAACGTAAGGCCGAGGCCGGGACCATATAACTTCGAGGTAAAAAAAGGATCGAATATTTGTTTGATTTTATCCTGTGGGATACCCTTTCCTGTATCAGATATCCTTACTTCAATATGTTTCTTAGCTATGCGATTGCTGATGGTAAGCACTTTAGGAGGTTTTTGCATGGCCTCGATAGCATTCTTGATAAGATTTGCAAAGGCTACGGTCATCTTTTCCGTGTCTATGAATACCGTAGGAAGATCACCGGCCAGATCGGCTTTTATTTCTATACGATTCTTTTTCAAATCTTTTTCGAATGATTTCAGAATCTCCGTGATCATCTTGTTTATATCAGTAGGCTCAGTGTGTAAAGGACTCAGAGACTTCAACTCAACAAGCTGCTTTATCATCCTTTCGAGTCGTTTCACATCTTCTATTACCATGTGCAGATATCTCTTGTTGGGATCTTCCTCAGGAAGCCCTTCGTATACCCTTCGCACGAATCCGCCTATAGAAGTAAGAGGGTTTCGCACTTCATGTGCCACCTCATCAATCATTTTTCCGAAGGTCTCCAATCTTTGGGCTTCCATAAATTTTTCTCTTGATCTCTTCATGCGAAGAATCGCCTCAGGATCTTTATCGAAATTCTTTTTGCATTTCTCTGAGCAAAAATAGTAGGTTCTTCCTTGATACAAGGAAGTGCCAAAAACATCCTTTTCTTCTAGTGCCATACCACAGACAGGGTCTACAATCTTCATTTATCTCTCTGTACTGAATCTTCGTTATTACTATGCCCGACCTTGATGGCTCGGAACCTTCGTTTCCGGGAAACAGTATTGATCATTCCGTTTTGGTGGGATTCCCAGGGATCAGTTCCCCGGCGAAGGATTACAGCCCTTGCCCGTTTTATCCAACCACGTGTGTTTAATGCGTTCATCACTCTGCTGAGAGCATCAGTCTGGCAGTCTTCCTCTATGGAGAGGTATTTCCCCGCCGGGCACTGTATAGTTAAAAATCAATTCGTAATCTTTCCCTTCAAAAGGCACTTCCACCTTAAGGATAAAGTTAGGAGTTGTCTTTAGCCATTCATCTTGAACTACATATGTACTTGCCCTTCTTGTTTGAGGTCTGTAAAAGAGGGTTCTAATGGGCCTAAACGTCTTATTTCTAACTGTGCCGTCAGGAAGCGTAAGCTCGCCTTTGATTCTTTTTAATTCAAGTAACTTAGTAGGTTTTTCTGAAATATCTTCGAATATGAGAAACATCTTCCCTTCCATGTGATCAACTTCCAAGCGAACATGATAATCATCCATAACTTCAGTAAAAGGATATGCATGGGGGTGGCGCTCAATCTGGTGAGTTACATTTCGACTTTCCTCTGTAGCACATCCCGTGACAAGAATTATAAAAGTCAAAGCTGTTAAGATACTCAATTTATTCATTTTTACTTCTCCTTTCTTTCAACAAATAATTTACCACTGCAGCCCTCAGCGTCTCTTATCCAGTAATGGATAGCCCGCGCGAACCCATTCGATCATACCACCTTTCAGGTTCCATACGTTCGTATAGCCTTTTTTAACCAGGACCTCTGCTGCTATGACACTCATCCTATCAGTCCGGCAATAGAGGATAATCTTTGCGTCCTTGTCTGCGGGTAGCTTGTCCAGATTCTGCTCGATCTGATTATAGGGTATAAAAAGGTCAGTCTGCTCGATCTCGCCCTCATACGGTGTATGCACATTGATAAATAAAAAGTCCTTGTTCCTGAGCACGTCTCTGAGTTCATGGACGTCCATGTTCCAATAGCTGCCGCCCTCCCGGAGCTTCGCCTTCTCCGACATCTGAAGCACTAACTCCCCGGCCGGGGGCTTCCCAAACTTTGTTGGAAGACCATGATAGGAATAGATCCTTGCAAAAACCTGTACTTCCTCTCCGACGTTACCAGCTAACTGCACCTGAAAAATCTCCTTTTTTGTTTCAAAAGGTTTGAAGGCTGTCGACTTTTCTTCCGAATAAGAGGATATAACCCATGCATGGTAGGACTCACTCCACTCCTCAAAGTGATGCTGATGGCAGCCGGAACAGACGAGTGGACTGGCAAAAAACTTTCTTATGTCAGATGAGGAATCTACATCAGGAACGGTTTCTAATACTTCGAAGGACATCTGTTTCCACTCCAGAATGTCCGTCCATGCGACTGACGAGCTCGCCAGAAAAATAAAAACACATAAAAATATAGCCGAGATCATTCTTCTTTTCATACCGCCTCCTTTTTTGACCTTATATTTCTTGAACTTAATATGGCCGCTTCATTCCGTCGCATCCAAATGTTTCAACTCTCGTGAAAGGAAGAAATTCAAAACTGTCCGTATCCCCACAATTGCAGCAAGTTTGCCAATATCCTCCCATGACGGGGAGATGGCTGTCCGCAGAATATCTGCACCAATCAGGAATTCAAGAGCCAGTGATAGGGAATGGCCGAGATGGTTTCTGCTGTGAGCCATTACGCGATAATCTGTCTTAACAAAGAACGTTTTTCTGACATAAATCAATACAGCCCCTGTAACTCCGACGAGAATAAAAAGGACCGCAATCCCTTCCAACACGGTAGCGGCATAGTGTGCTACAGTCCTTACCAGATCATGCAATTCATTTTCCTCCGTTTACTAAAGGACAAAGTGATAAGTTTGGATAAAACTCTTTTTATCTGCGAAGCAAAAGAAATGCCATGAAGCGAATGTCGATTTCTTTGGGGTCAAGAAGTGTGAGAGTTTATTCTATCAGGCAATTTGCCCTGCTAATACGGAAAATTGCCCGATCGGAATGAAGAGAAATTCGCTCAGGGCAATATGTTCCGATTGGCATGGAGTATGATTTTATGAGGTATTCAGCCATGTCAACCTTTTTTGCTCAGAAAAATGCACTATGTCATCCTGAGCTTGTCGAAGGATGACAGCCATGGTTCGACATGCTCACCATGACAGAATAATTTTCCTATTCCTTTGTGCCGACTGGTCGGCATGGAGGTTTTGACATGTCTAGCCCTATAATTAAGAAATAAGAGGCAATCACATGAACATGTTCATCATCGACAACGAGGTCTTCATCCGGCTCGGCTTTTTCTTCGGCGTTTTTTTCATTATGGCTATTTGGGAATTAATCGCTCCGCGCCGCTCATTGACTCAACCCAGACGCATGCGCTGGGTCAACAATATCGGAGTGACTATCTTTAACAGCATGCTCGTCCGCTGGATCTTTCCCGCGGCTGCCACAGGAGCGGCTGTCTTGAGCGAGCAACAAAGATGGGGGCTTTTCAATATTTTGACTATACCGCAACCGATAGCCGGAGCGGTCGCGGTCATAGTACTTGATCTGACGATATATACCCAGCATGTCTTTTTTCATAAGATTCCTCTTTTCTGGCGACTCCACCGAATGCACCACACGGACCTCGATGTCGATGTCACGACAGGCGCGCGATTCCATTCGATCGAAATAATCCTTTCCATGGGCATCAAGATAGCAATGGTGATCATTCTTGGCGCGTCCGCCTGGTCGGTCATTGTCTTTGAAGTATTGTTGAATGCTACCTCGATGTTTAATCACAGCAATGTCTTCATGAATGAGAGAATTGACAGGCTCCTGAGAATGTTTGTTGTCACGCCTGATATGCACCGCGTTCACCATTCAGTGATAATAAAGGAGACAGACAGCAATTTCGGTTTCAACCTGCCGTGGTGGGATCGCCTTTTCGGTACTTATCGCGCACAGCCTGCATCAGGCCATAAGGCAATGGTTTTAGGTCTTGCGAATTACAGAGATCCGAAGTGGCTGACTTTACCATGGATGCTGGCTGTGCCATTCGCGAAAAAATATCGGTAAATCATTCGCCATTGCGCGCGTTATCCAGGATCAGGCATTTTGTCCTTATGGCAGGGCAATTTTCCTTATTAGCTCGATGTATTAATTTCAATATTCTTAATAAAATCAATATATTTTTAGATGGCATTTTTCTTGCTTGACATAAGTAAAGAAGTTGTATACGACTCTTTCAGAAAAGATAAATTATCTTACACTCATCTGGCCTTGATTTTTGGTATATGTCTAAAATGCTCATACCCCAAAGGAGGTGATTGGCTTTCAAAAGCACAAGAAAAGGCGAAAGGGTTCCAATGACCATATTTTGAAAGGAGGTTTGATATGAAGAGAATTCTGACAGTTTCTCTCTCATTAATGTTTATCCTTGGATTTTGGGTGCTCGCAAATGCGATACACAAAATCACTCCCTCCGAGGCACCGGAGCTGAAGATTGCCATGCCCGGGCCTGACGCGGATAAGCTCAACGAGTACATCGTCGTATATGACCCATATCACAGATGGAGGCTGTGGCCGGGTAAGGATAAGCTGTACAAGGGAACAGAGCCTCACGGAGCTTTACTGAAGACTTTTGTGAACGACGAAGCTTATTGGTCAATTAAAGAGAAAAAAGGAATGGCTGACGGATCAATCATTGCGAAGGAAAATTATACTGCTGACAAGAAATTTGTTGCACTCACGGTGATGTACAAAATAAAAGGCTATAATCCCGAAGCTGGCGACTGGTTCTGGGCAAAATACGCCCCTGACGGAAAGGTCGAGGCCTCCGGAAAAGTTAAGGAGTGCATAAGCTGCCACGGAACAAAGAAAGACAATGATTACATTATGACAGAGAAATTGAAGTAGTTGTTTAAAATTTTAATGAATTGCATTTTTGGTTTAAGCGTCCATTTTTATGGAAGTTCAATGTGTCTCCGGAGTATGAGGAGTAAAATCCTTCTCGGGTGTCCCGGTTTTTTCTTTTGTGATACGTTTCACTATCTCCTCATACTTATCCGGCGGCAGGATTCGCACCAGCGTCATCATGCCCTGGACAGCACCTGACCATTCAGGGACTAGTCCATGTGTTTCCGGTTTTGCCACTGCTTCATCCATTGGCATCCAGTGATCCTGCGGGAAACCGGGAACGCGCTTCTTCTTCATCTCATGAGGCACATGCTCTCCATGAACCATCTCCTTCTGCCCCACAAGGTTTGATATCAGTTTTTCCCTCGTTTCAATTCCCATGCCCCGCCCCAAGCCCGGTCCGAGTTCTTCAGACAATGCATGCCCCTGACGCACGATTCCCATTCCCTCTTCCATGCCCATGCCGGTCTGCATCCCCATCCCCGGATGGGCTACAGGTCCCACCATCGAGACCATCTGGTTCATCATGTGATGGGGAAGGTGACAATGGAGCATCCAGTCACCGATATACTTAGCCTTGAACTCGATGTCCCGTGCCTGTGCAACACCCACAAGAACAGTATTTTCCTGATACCATGCTGATTCAGGAATACGTCCTGCCTCCGTCCCTGTGACAGTAAACTGATGACCGTGGATGTGAATAGGATGATGATCCATTCCGAGATTGACCATTCTGATACGAACGCGTTCTCCGTGCTTGACCAGGAGTGGAGTGGTTGCCGGTCCCGCTTTCCCGTTAAAAGTCAACCAATTAAATTCCATAGACATGGAATTGGGCACGGTATTATTTGGCAGAATCGCCCATTCCTGCAACACCAGACCAAAATCCCTGTCAACAGGAGGATTATGTGGTTTTTTAGGATGAATAATAAAAAGTCCGATCATTCCCATCATCTCCTGCATTGCCATATGAGAGTGATAGAAGAAAGTCCCGTTCTGGTGAAGTGTAAATTCATATGTATAAGATTGGCCCGGCATCACTGTTTTCTGACTAATGGCAGGGACTCCGTCCATTTCGAGAGGAACCTCGACCCCGTGCCAATGAACTGTCGTAGCTTCGGGCAGTTTGTTTTCAAAAATGATGCGTACGTGGTCTCCCTCCATTACCTCGATTGTGGGCCCTGGCATACTGCCACTATAGCCCCAGACATCTACCACCTTGCCCGGCAGGAATTCTCTCTTAACAGGCTCCGCGACGAGATGAAATACCTTGACTCCGTCTTGAATTTCATAGGGAAGTTTCGGTATATCAGGTGTCTCAACAGGGACGAACCTTTCCTGTCTTATTTTCTCTGGATCTGAAACTGCCCCGGCAGTTCCTTTCAAGCCAGCCATCATGCCCAGAAAACATTGCAGAAAATTCCTTCTATTGATTTTCATATGCATATGATTCCTCCTTAAATACATGAATCATTTGATGACTATTTCTTCATCACATTTCTCCCGGTAACATTAATCCTCCCGCGAGCAGCATACTCTGAAGCTGAATAATGCTAGTCCTGAGATCTATAAGTGTCCTCACGTATTCCACTTCTGCCTGAAAATAAGTACGTTGAGCGATCAGAACCTGAGGATAGGATGCTGCTACCTGGCGGAATTTATCCAGATAGAGTTCATAGGCATTTTTTGCCTTTGGGAGGATTTCTTTGCGAAATCTCTCCACTGACCCAAGAGAGATAATATATCCCGAATAGACTAAGGCGAATCCCGAACGGAGGCTAAGTTCCTGACGGTCCGCTTCCTTTTCGGCACGCACTAATTCGGCCTCTGCCGCTGCGATATTCCCCTGATTCCGATTGAATATAGGAAGTGCTATACTAAGTTCAGCGAAACCTTCAATTCCGACATCTTCGTCTCGATCCAGCTCCTCAAAATTGTAGCCTAAACCTACACGAACAGCCACATCCGGAATTCTTTCAGCCTTTGCGCGGAGTAAAGCAGCGCGCGCACGTTCAAGGCGAGCTCGGGCCACTCTTATCCGGGGACTCTCTTGAAGAAGTTTTGATAGCATTTCTTCCCTGTCAATCCCGACAATTTCCCCCTCAAGATTATCGGCAAGAGTGCCCTTCGGTAAAGGTGAACCGACTACTGATGCTAACATCTGCCATACCTGTTCCTCCCTGTTCCTTTCAGCCGCAAGCTCAAGTTCTGCTCTTTGGGCTTCGGCTTCTGCTGCGATCACATCAGGTCTGTCAGCCTGCCCTATGTTATATAGTTCCTCTGAAATCTCGACAGCTTCTCTCGTAATCTTTGCGAGCTCGCCCCGCACCGAGACAAGGCGTTGAGCTCCAAGCGCTTCATAGTAAAGTGAACGCACAGCATAAAGCACCCTTTGTGTCTGTGCGTCCCGCATTATTTGGGCTTCTGCAAGCTCCTGCACAAAAATTTCTCTGTTAAGTCCGAGCTTGCCTCCGGTTACAAAGCTCTGTTGCGCAAAGAGAAAATGTTTGCTTCTTCCAGGATATTTTGCGGTCACTTCTTCTCCCAGATAGCCGATCAAAGGATTCGGATAAAGGCCGGCCTGAATTTTTCTGCCGGCAGCAGCGTTTACCAAAGCCTCTGCCTGGGCAATTGTCGGATTCTTCTCCAGAGCCATTTTTTCCAGGTCTTCAAGGGTGAATATCTTCTCCGGCTCTGAAGGCTGTACGGTCACATCGCCCCAACACTCAGCGAATAAGACAGCCAAAAAAATTCCCACGATGATTAAAACGATAAATTCATTTTTTCGATCTTCCATAGAAACCTCCTATAAAAAGGATTCTAATAATTCAGCGACTCGCACAACATATTATTTTAAATTGAGAAATAAACATTCTTAACAATCTTAGCCGGGAAGCCGGCTTTTTCCACGGTTTTCTTTATTCTCTTTTCGGGAAAACCTCCATCAGAAAAGACCACTTTTATCAAATGCCTTTCCAGGTCCGCTTCAACTTTAAGAGGTCCAAGATTTTTCTCCAGCGCATCTCTAATGGTTCGGATACACCCTTCGCAATGTATGTTAGGTACCGAGAGAAATACTTCTTTCCTTCTTCCTGCTTCTTCGATCTTTGCCTTTTCGAGCAAGCGGCCGCCGAAAGAGTTCAAAAGCACTGAGCTCACGCTTGCAGCCATTGCGATCATAGCCCAAACAGGATGCACCAGTCCTGTGGTGGCGAGGGGTACCCCAATGCCATTAAAAGTAAACGCAATGATAAGATTCTGGACGGTCTTATTATATGATTTGCGGGCTATATCGTAAGCATCCACAATAGCAGCCAGACGTTCTCCTATAAGGATCACATCAGCCGATTCGATTGCAATATCGGTCCCGGCTCCGATCGCGATGCCCACATCAGCCTGCATCAGGGCTGGAGCATCATTGATCCCGTCTCCTATCATGGCCACCCGATATCCCTTCGACTGGAGTTCCCGTACTTGTTCTGTCTTCTTGTCGGGCAGTACCTCGGCCATCACTTCCTGAATGCCGACCTTGGCAGCCACTGCCTGTGCCGTGCGCCAGTTATCTCCCGTCATCATGATCGTCTCAAGGCCCTTCTCCTTCATTCTCCTTATAGCCTCAACTGCGTCATCTTTCAAGGTATCAGCAATAGCGATGAGACCCATAAGTTCTCTGTTTTTAGCCACGGCGACAACGGTCTTACCATCGTCTTCAAGTTTTCTGGAGGATTCAAGACCCCCGGCTATTGCAATATCAGCCTCTTCGAGAAATCTCATGTTGCCCGCACGAACGACATGACTGTCTAATACTGCCTGTACGCCCTTACCTGGAACAGACAGGAACTGATCCACTTTATTTAAGGTGACACCTTCTTTTTCAGCGAATTCTACTATCGCAGTGGCAAGAGGATGCTCCGATGCTTTCTCCACTTCCGCAGCTATCATGAGCAATTCATTCCTTTTAGCTTCACCATCCGGTATTACATCGACCACTTCCGGCTTGCCTTTAGTTATTGTCCCTGTTTTGTCGAGAACGACCTTGTCGATATTCTTAAGAGCCTGGAATGCTTCTCCCGAACGGATAAGTATCCCCTTTTGCGCAGCCATGCCGCCACCACGTATCAGGGCAAGTGGGGTGGCCATTCCAAGGGCGCAGGGATAACCCATTACCAGTACTGCCAGCATCGCAAAGACGCCCCTTGTAAGGTTCACCTGCCCGGTGGTGATTAATAATCCTACAGTCCAGAGAAGGAAACCGAAGGCAGCAAAACCGAGCACAGCAGGAATAAAATATTTGAGCACCTTTTCCACGAGCTGGATTATGCCCGGCTTCAGGGCACGCGCCTCTTCGATATGTCGCGCAATCCTCTGGAGGAAACTCTCCTCGCCCACGCTGGTTACCCTCACCACAAGGGTACCGGATTGGTTAATAGAGCCACCAATGACCTCGGCCCCGGGCATTTTCTCGACAGGGACGGATTCTCCTGTTACGAGACTTTCATTAACAGCAGAGAGCCCTTCCACTACTATTCCATCCACCGGAATCTGTTCGCCCGGCCGAATTCGTACAAGCTCTCCTTTTTCGACCTCCTCGATAGTCACTTCGATCTCTTTTCCATTCCTGATGACCCTTGCAATCTGCGGCTGCAGAGTGAGGAGCTTCCTCACAGCTTGAGAAGAACGGGTTCTTATAAAAAGAGAGGTATACCCTGAGAGGATGTGATAGGTTGTCACAAAAACCGTAACTCCAAAGAAATCCATTGCGGGAAATGACGGCGTAAGAAATCCTATAACACCACCTATCAGTCCGGCCAAGGCAGCAAACTCCATAAGCACATGTTGGTTCAGTATTCCTCTTCGAAGAGACTGATAAGCCATTTTAATGATATATCCGCCCGGACCCAGGACCGTTAAAAGGGCGAGTATCATGAATGTCCATTTTGTCCAGGACGGCGTGTAGCCAAACCACATGAGGAACATCAGTCCCGCCGCTAATGCCGCAAGTCCGCCAGCTATAAGCAACCTGCGCTTTGCCTGCCTGACTTCGGCTTCCTCTTCCTCGAAAGTTTTTACTTTCTTTGGGTCGCGGATGGTAAAGCCGAGCGCCCGGAGAGTGTCCTTGATCTGGCCTACTGTTATTTTTGAGGAGTCATAGCTGATCAATATTTCCTCATGGGCGAGACTCACTTTCACATCCGAAACACCTTCTGTCCTTCTGTATGCCCTCTGAATGCTATCCACACAGAAGGAGCAGTGAAGACCACCGATTTTTAAGTGAAGCTTATCCATGTTTATAGCCCGTCATTTCTGATTTGCAGTTTATCCATGATAACCATTCCCCTATAAGAGCTGCTCCGGAATCAGTTTATATCTAATGCCGAGACCCAATATGCGAAAAAGAACGGCAGTGGCAATACCGGAAAAACAGCAGATCTATATTCGTTTTTTAATTAAAGTATAGTTGACGTGACTGACAATTCAACTCGATTGCCGTAGTGAGAGGATATTTGAATCAGAGTTTGTATGCATTATTTGATCGATTCTCGAATAATACGCCTTAACGTCTCTACGGATGGGGTTGGCAAAAGTCTTCCAGACTCATCCTTAAACATTCTTCATGAAAATCCTTGCATGTCGACAGGCTGTATATCATTTCCGTTTATCAATATGGAAGGAGATCCCCTTAAATTGAGGTGTTCCGCTTCTTTTTCAGCTATTCTGCGAAAATTCACTTCGGCCTCAACATGCTCAAGAGTAAGGGCACGTTTGATATTATTCCGCAAAGCTTCTTCAGAAGCGCAACCAGGAGATAAAAAGCAATCGATCTTCATCTTGAATATTTTAATCTATTACAACATTCTGGACCATCCTAAAAATTATCGGGCATTTTTCCCGTCATCAGGACAAATTTCAATCCGAAAAAGATCTCCTTTTTAAAAAAACCTAAAAAAATCAAGATGTTAATCATTGGTATCTTTTTTGCTTTCATTTCAGCAAAGCATGATGACGTAAAGGCTGTTTTTTGAAAACGTCTCAAATGAAGAAGGGAGGTGAAAAATGATGAAAAAGAAAATTGCATTGCTCGCTCTGATGACCATCTTTGCTCTGGCAACATTCTCTTATGCGCAATGGCCCGGAATGATGGGAGGACAAGGTTGGTATTGCCCGTATTGCGGACAGCCTATGGGTCCTGGCATGTGGGGCGGTGGAATGATGGGTCCCGGTATGATGGGCGGCGGTATGGGCATGATGGGACACGGTATGATGGGCAGAGGCATGATGGGCGGTGGTATGATGGGCCCCGGAATGATGGGTCCTGGTATGATGGCTCCCGAATACAGTCGGTCTGAAGCATGCCAGAAAGTCCTCGATGAGACCGCTGGCCTGAGAAAAGACTTGCACAGCAAGAGATTTGAATATTTCGAAACACTCCGCAATCCAAAAGCAACACCTGAGTCACTCGCAAAGCTCGAAAAAGAGATTCAGGAGCTTCAACAGAGCATCTATTCAAAGACACCACAGGGTTGCTGGTGGCAGTAGTTCAGAGATTGCTTGCATAAGGGCAACCAGCTATGTTCAGGCTGAATTTTTGAACAATGACCTTTATTGCACAAAACGAAAACATAACAATATCTCACCCTCCCCTTCTTCCCCTCCCTTCACAAGGGAGGGGACACCCCCCTTCATCCCTTCAGGAGAGGGGAGGGAGATTACTGATTAATTTATTTTCGAAATGATTGCAGAAAAGTGAAATCTTGTAGCAAGGAAATAGGAATATCAATTTTTAAGAGTTGGCAATGAAAGAAAACGGCCAAAAAATAATTTGAGGAGGAAAACATGAAACAAGATCCTTTGATAAAGGTTCTCTTAATAGCCATTGCAATGTTGCTTTTTCTGAATCTTCTATATGGCAATTTCTCCCTGAAACCAGCGGTCGCACAGAAAGAAGGCGGACAAATCGGCAGGTACCAGGTGTCTGCATGGGATGCTCAATCGGGAACATATGCGCATCACAATGGGTATTATATTATTGATAGGACCACCGGAAAAGTGATCGACAGTAAGGCAAAGGTCCACGGTCCTTCAGAATAAACAATTTGCGTTCAGACGACATATGGAACTATTCAGCTTCTTCCCTCCGGCAGATCAAGTTCGTAAAAAGCAGCGGAGTCGAAATTGCCATGAGGATTACCCCCTCAGCCATTATTAGAGACTTCACCCCGGTTACAGTGATCAAATAAAAAGAAGTCAGCAGTGTCCCTAATATGCTCCCAAGGGTTGATAAGGCATAGAGTGTCCCGACTGTTTTTCCTGAAGTATGAAGGCTGCAAATCAGAAGTTTTACCGTATAGGGGCTGACAGCACCAAGAAAGACCGAAGGCACGAAGAAAAGCAGCATGGAAGCCAGCAAGGGGCTAAGCCTTATCCCCATGTCTTTCATAAAAATCCAATCAGACAAAGGCGCACCGTAAAGAGGGAATGTGATGAGTAGTACGGCAGGAGCAATGATAATCAGGGCAAGTTTCCTGGATGATGGGTTTATATCAGCAACTTTCCCGCCCAGATAATATCCGGCTGAGAGCCCTGCCAGGAAAACGCTTATCAGGCTGCCCCAGACAAAGACAGAGCTGCCAAAATTCGGAGCAAGCACCCTGCTTCCCAGGATTTCAAAAGACATTACCACTGTGCCACAAACGAAAACGATGAACTTGATCACCGCGACCTTCTCCCCGTCCTCTACTCAACATTCATATATTTATAAAGATTCACCGGCGCAAAGTCATCGGTCAGTACCTTAGCCTCTAATTCATATTCGGTGTAATAGGCATAATACTGACTTACCTGTCGCAGGTCAATATCCAGTTTTCTGACTGACTCTATCTTTTTAGCCCTCTTATATATATGACCTTCCTCTTTCTTAACACCGCTCGCGGTAGCGACGAATATGAAGTTTTGTGATTTTCTGCCCTTGAAAATGTACAAATGAGGGAATTCCGTTTTGTATGTTTTAATCATCGAATAGAAAAACTTGTTTTTTGTGGGAGCTACAATGTTGGAAACGACTACTCCACCATCTTTCAATCTATTCTTAACTTCTTTCAAGAACTCGCGCGTAGTGAGATGAAAGGGAATATAGTCAGTCTGGTAAGCGTCGAGAAAAATTATATCGTACTTCTTCGGTGTTCTTTTGATAAATACCCGTCCATCATTAATGTGAACCCTCATGTTTTCCTTTTCTCTGAAATAAAAATATTTCCCGGCAACTGTCATGATATCCGGGTCAATCTCAACAACGTCACTGTAAGCGTCGGGGAAGTACTTATTGAAGTACCTTGGCATCGCCCCAGCCCCGAGACCAACAAAAAGAACCTGCTCAGGTTCCCTATCTAAGAAAGCAAGCCCGATAAAGGACATCTGGGTATATTCAAACAGAAGTTTTTCGGGGTAATCGACATATATACCACCCTGCATGTAGTCCCTTTTTTTATTGAAGATATATCGCTCTTTCTTTGAAGTATTCTCGACAACTGCTATATGTTGATAAAGAGAATCCCCTTGATAGAGTATCTTGTCTGATCTTTGCCAGGCAGGGCTTGGCAAAGAAAACAGTACCAGGAGAAGAGATACAAGGAAAACATTAATAAATATCTTCAACATAATTTCTAAACTTTTTATATATTTTAACATAATAATTACAGGGCGCTACAGAATTTCTAACACTTGCTCGGCGGCACGGCGGCCCTCCCGTAAGGCTCCTACCCAATGCTGATGTCCATTAAGCTCTGAATGGCCGAAAGTAATACGCCCGAAGCGGGTACGGATTACGTCTCTCGGCGCCGGGCTCTCCTCAGAGCCAAAGTAAAAGCCCGGTTGTGGATTCACATAAGCGTGCCCCCAGCGGTTAAGGATGATTCCGGCTATATCCTTTTTGGGATCAAAGCCAGCCTTGCCAAAAAGTCTGACCATCTGTTCTCTGATTCTTAATTCATAATCGGAATAGCTTTTTGAAAGAAGTTCATTCCGCCCGCGAACTCCCTGTTCCCGGATGTTCAGGCCGGGGTAGTAGAAGGGTACATAAAAGGTCATAATTATTGGTTTATCAGGATCGAGAGGGGGGCTATACTCACCAACGATCATGGGCTGGCGAATGTTACATGAGAAGCCAAATCCGTGAAACCATCTGCAAGCTGTCAATCCGAGTTTATAGAGAAAACGCCAGTTTCTAAGGGCTACATTGATGACTAAAACAGGAGAATGGAAAAAGTGGCTTAACGCCTCTTTATAGTTCTCGGGCAGGTCCCTGATCATCCTGCGGCTGACCCAACTCCCTGACGTAATTACAATGCCTCTAGCCTTGAGTCTGTAAATCTTTCCGTGTCTGACATAATGCACCCAAACATATTCTGATTTTTCCGGCATCGAACTGTGCTCTATCCTCACTGCTAACGCCATCAATCTTATTCTGATATCGCTCCCCTTTTTATCCAGGGCTTCAAAGTTAACAGGCCTGTTGAGAATATCCTCAAAAATATCTCTTCCCTTAATAGCACCTGGAATGATCTTCTTTATTAAGAATCTTGTGAAGCCATCGTTGCCGCCAGGAAATGAATGCCAGTCATTTCTATATGTTCTTTCCTGCATAGAATCCTGAAATCCGGGCATAGCAATCTGATATGCGCCATAAGCGGAAATTACGTCACATCCGAGTCCGATAGAGCTTGCCATTATAGGGTCAGCATATTTGGTGACCTCGGAGCGCAATCCCATGATTTTTTCGATATACTCCTTGTAAGTCATCGTATCGAGCCAGTGTTCGAACCGCGAATCCGGGCCACGATAATATTTTTTCTTTTGGATTCTCCATGTGAGAAAGTCTTGTTTTTCTTCAGCTGAATAAGGAGTACCCTCTAACTTTTTTCCCCATATGTCCTTTATCCATGTATAATCAAAGAAATATCCAGAACTCTCAAAGGCATCCTTCCATAACATAAAACCAAAGTTTGTGCGGTCAAACTGAAGATTTTTTAACTTTGGAGAAAGTGTCTGATAGCGAAACTTATTCGGAATGCCGAGTTCAGAAAAAATGTTATTGATGACACCAAATGAGTTTGCTCCCTGGGGTCCGATAAGTCTATGCCCGCCAACAATGAATTCGCTTCGCTTCGATTCTCCGCCAAAAATTCGATGGTTCTCAATGATCAGACATTTCTGACTTTGCCGTTTCGTTTTCTTAAAATGAAATGCAGCGCCAAGCCCGGCCATGCCCCCGCCGATCACTACGACATCAAAGATTTCTCCTGTATCTGTAACATTGGTGGGCAGGCGATCGTAACGGCCATTTCTCAGTTCATGAGCCACCTCCATAACCTCATGAGTATTCCCGTTCGAGCCTGAATAATCGCCAACTCCGCTGTATCCATCCCAGGAATTCATCTTTGCCAGAACATCAAGAGGAGCCGGGAATTCGAGTAAGGCGGCGCCTGTTCCAAGCAATATGCCGCCCAGGAAATCCCTCCGGGTTATCCTCTGGTCCAGTCCAAGTAGATGTTTATACTTTTCTGATAATCTTTGTTTTTTATTCATTCGATTGAAGACATTTTTTAATTATCTCTCGCTCCTACTATTGCCTGGAGTAATTCCTCATTCCCCGCAATCTTATTATAAATCCAACCCGGAATTGTTCCAATTATCAGGAATTTTTTCCTCACGACAAGGCGAAATTCCCTAATGAGAGAGCACCTTCATATTAGCAATATTAAACAAAATCAATATATTACGATATGGCATCCTCCTTGCTAATCTTTGAAAGAGGGGATAAAAATCTTTTAACGAATCCCATTTTAAAAGGAGGGCAAGAAATGGCGAGCAAGGAACTGCTTGACAAACTGAATGAAGCAATAGCGAATGAGGTTCTCGTAAGTGTCCAGTACATGTGGCATCATGTGACAGTGAGGGGAATTAACGCAGAGTCAGTCGGAGGCGTCTTCAAAGATATATCGATCACGGAAATGAAGCACGCAGAAGCTATTGCAGAAAGACTCGACTACCTCGGCGGCGTCCCGACAACAATGCCATTGAAGAAAGCAGTATGCATCGGGGGAAATATCAAAGAGAAACTCGAAGTAGACAAGAGGGCTGAAGAAGAGGCTATCGAACTTTACAGAGAGATTATCAGAATGGCTGAGAAAGAAGGAGATTTTACGACAAAGAGACTTTTTGAAGAGATCCTTTCCCAGGAAGAGGACCATCACAACACATTCAGTACGCTTTTAGAGCAATAGTCGAATTTAAAGGGAAGAGATATTTTTTATCTCTTCCCTGATCTTCCCGCTATGTCAGGTCTTTCTTCCTCTGTTCAAATTCTTCTTTATTTATTTCACCTCGGGCGTATCTTTTCCTGAGTATATCTAACGCAGAATCTTCTCCTCTGCCTTCCTGTCTGGTCTTCGATGACACGGCAAGCCATCGTATTAAAAAAATGATGCCTATTATTACCAGAACCCAGAAAGCGATAGTAATTATCGTCCATAACCAGCCCATGCCGTATCCCCAGCCCATCATGCCCGGTCCCATTCCCCCTCCGCCATAACCTCCCCACTGAAGGAAGAGACTCTTGAATGCATTGATAATGTCCATGCTGACCTCCTTTCTCCATTTACAATCCGGACAAGAGCAAAGCACCGCCTCCAATGCCCGCGCATCTAAGAAAATCCCGGCGATCCATTTTTTTCATAAATTGACAATTCCTTATGAGATCAAGACTCAGGCAGAGTCAGAAATTCTTATTTCTTTTCTTGCCCTATGTATTTTTCCGGCTCTTTGTCAAACCTCTCTTTACAACCCTTTGTGCAAAAATAATAAGTTATCCCTTTATATACGCTCATTGCCGCTGCCGTTTTCTCATCTACATCCATGTTACAAACAGGATCTTTTGCCACAACAACCACCTCCTTTTCTCAAAGCCTATCAGAAAATTGATGGGTCGTCAAAATTGATTCTGAGACAGATCGGCTATGGTCAATTCATCCGAGAAAGATGGATGGTTTTATTTGGGGAGCATAGCAAGGGCAGCTTTTGCCGCGCGCATCTCTGCTTCTTTTTTGCTCTTTCCTCGGCCTTCGCCGAACTTCTCGCCATCTATGTAAACTTCGACAGTGAAGATTTTTTTGTGTTCTTCGCCTTCCTGCTTCGCTATCCTGTACTCCGGGATAGTATTTAGAAGTTGCTGGGTCTTCTCCTGGAGTTCTGTTTTGAAATCATGGAATTCTCCGGAACTCAATATCCTATCTATTTTGTCCTTGAATAACCGTAATATTAATTCCCTTGCTTTTTCATACCCGCTGTCCAGATACACTGCCCCAAGAACAGCCTCTACGGCATCTGCGAGCAGTGATCTCTTCGTTCTTCCTCCGGTTGCTTCCTCACCCCTACCCAGCCTCAGATATTTTCCAAGCGAGATAGTGTTGGCGATCTCGGAAAGTATGGATTCCTTTACAAGATAGGATTTAGTTTTCGCCATAATCGATTCGGGAAGTTGAGTTTCAAGTAAAAACAGATACTCGACCATCACAAACCCGAGCACCGAGTCGCCAAGGAATTCCAGCCGTTCATTGTAAGATTCTGCTTTTTCCGGATTTTCATGGAAAAATGATCTGTGTGTCAGGGCTTCTAAGAGTAGTTTCTTGTTTTTGAAGACGTAGCCCAGAGATTCCTCGAATTCACTAATATCGACCAAAGACATCTTCCGGTCAAATGTTTTCAACCTTTAAATTTCTTGAAGAGAAGACATGCATTTGTCCCGCCGAACCCAAAGGAGTTCGTGAGAGCGCAATTAACTGCCATTTCTCTTGCTCTATGAGCGACATAATCCAGATCGCACTCGGGGTCCGGACTGTCAAGATTTATCGTTGGCAGCACAACGTCGTTGTAAATGCTGAGAACAGTAATGACTGCTTCGACCCCTCCCGCTGCGCCGAGTAAATGACCTGTCATAGACTTCGTTGAACTGATAGCTATTTGATGGGCTTTTTCGCCGAAAACAGCTTTTATTGCTTTGGTCTCAATCTCATCACCATGTTTTGTTGAGGTGCCGTGAGCATTTATGTAGTCCACTTCCGAGGGATGAATTTCTGCATCCCTAAATGCCGATGCCATGCATCGCGCGGCACCTTCGCCGTCCGGGGAAGGAGCCGTGATATGGTATGCATCTGCTGACATACCATAGCCGCAGAACTCTGCGTATATCCTCGCACCCCTCTCAAGGGCGTGCTCGAGGCTTTCCACTATTACAATCCCCGCTCCCTCGCCCATCACGAAGCCATCTCTGTCTATATCAAAAGGTCTGCTGGCCTTCTCCGGTTCGCCATTCCTGGTTGAAAGGGCCTTCATTGCAGTAAACCCGCCGATTCCCAGTGGCGTAATAACTGCCTCCGCGCCGCCTGCAATCATTGCATCCGCATCCCCTCTTTGAATGATCTTGCAGGCATCCCCGATGGCATGACTTCCCGTCGCGCAGGCAGTTGAAACAGCGGAATTGGGACCTTTAGCTCCAAACTTGATTGATATCTGACCGGCAGCAAGATTTATAACCAGCATTGGGATAAAAAAAGGCGTTATTTTCCTTGGTCCTTTTTCGAGTAAGACTGAATGATAACGCTCGATAGTTTGCAGGCCGCCTATGCCAGATCCTATTATTGCGCCGATTCTGTTGGCATTTTCATTCTTTATCTTCAATCCTGAATCATTGAGGGCCATTGTTGTTGCTGCGATCGCCAGATGGATGAAACGATCCATCTTTTTTATTTCTTTGGGTTCGATGTAATCCTCAGGGTTAAAGCCCTCAACCTCGCCTGCTATCTGGGATGGGAAATCGGAAGGGTCAAAATGTGTAATTCGCCGTACACCCGATTTACCTGCCAAAAGGTTATTCCAGCTCTTTTCAACCCCGATTCCAAGGGGGGTAATCATACCCATCCCTGTCACAACCACCCTTCGTTTGATCATAGGCTATGACTTTTTCTTGTTATTGATATATTCGACAGCATCTTTTACCTTGACGATTTTTTCTGCGTCTTCATCAGGTATCTCGATGCCGAAAGCCTCTTCGAATGCCATGACCAGCTCGACCGTATCCAATGAGTCTGCGCCGAGATCTTCGACAAAGGACGCCTCCGAAATTACTTCTGAAGCACTCACGCCGAGCTGTTTTGAAATTATTTCTCTTACCTTTTCTTCCACCATTTAATACACCTCCGGATAAATTTTTACACTATTATGATGCACGATACATGATGCACGATTTCCCAAATGATGCATCTTTCGCGCTTATATTTCATTCGTCATATCTCACATCGTGTATCATGCATCTTGTATCTGTCACATATACATTCCGCCATTCACGTGGATAACCTGGCCTGTTATATACCCCGAATCAGGCGATGCAAGAAAGATTACTGCATTTGCAACATCTCCAACGGTTCCGAATCTTCCCAGTGGAATTAGCCTGCTCATCTCCTCCTTGACCCCATCTGCAAGAACATCGGTCATAGCCGTTTTTATGAAGCCAGGAGCCACCGCGTTAACCGTCACACCCCTGCTTGCGTATTCCCTGGCAACGGTCTTCGTGAATCCTACTATACCTGCTTTCGACGCACTGTAATTCGCCTGGCCCGGGTTTCCCATAAATGCGGCGACGGAAGTAATGTTCACTATTCTCCCATATCTCTGCCTCGCCATGTCTTTTATGGCCTCCCGCGAGCACAGAAAAACACCTTTAAGGTTGATGTCAAGCACTGAGTCCCAGGCATCTTCACGCATCCTCATGAGAAGACCATCTTTCGTGATGCCCGCGTTGTTGATCAGGATATCTATCCTCTCAAACTCTTTGCGTATTATTTCGAACGCGTTCTCAACATTTTCGGAATTTGATACGTCCAGTTTCAACCCCAAAGTGGTTACTCCGAACTGCTTTAATGAGACAGCAACCTCCTCGGCGGTATCGCCACTTCTTCCTGCAACAACCACATTTGCACCCTTCGCCGCAAGTCCTTCAGCTATCGCCCTTCCTATACCACGTGTTCCGCCCGTCACTATTGCTACTTGTCCCTTAAAGTCCATCGCTCCTCCTGTAAAAATCGGCTATAATTTTAACAAAGAGTTACCGTCTTTTCCAGTCATTAGTAGTCATAGTGGGTAGCAGGTCATCAGAGACCATTGTCTAATAGTATCGTAATCATTGGAGTTGTTGTAAATAACAGATAATTTATGTTAATAATAATATGTTAGGGCGCAGTTTAAGGCCGAAACCTTTAACTACAACCTTAACGTTAACCCGAAAAATGCAATTAAAATAATGCAGATGTTTGAGAAAATTTATTTTTCGATACCTTAGTGTACATTTAACTGATGGTTATATGAATATTTTTATTCATCAAACGAACCTGGATAATTTAATAATTCATCGAGTTAAATAAATTTTCGAGCAATGTCTGCATTATTTGTGGTAATCATTTCTGGTTAGTTCCGTAAAGCTAGAATCAGAATAAAAATAAAAATTATACAAGGGAAAATGAGTAAATGAAGGGCAAGGTCTATCTGATTGATGTGACGAACAGGGATGGGGTGCAGACATCCCGTATATTACTTCCCAAGCTTTCGAAGACCATGTTGAACATCTATCTTGATGAAATGGGAATTTTTCAGAGCGAAGTGGGGTTCCCGACCCTGAAACATGAAATCAATTATATAAATGCAAATCTCGAACTTGCAAAACTTGGCGCCATAAAAAGGATCCATCTCGAGGGTTGGTGCAGGGCCATCCCGGAGGATGTGAGACTGAGTTTCAAAAACTGCCCCGATCTAAAACATTTAAATATCTCTATGTCGACTTCGGAGATAATGATCAAGGGCAAGTTTCAGGGCAGGAAGACCTTTAAAGACATAATCAAATCGCTTGTTGAGTCTGTTAAGATCGCTCGGGAACATGGAGCGGAGACCGTGGGTGTCAATGCTGAGGATGCTTCAAGAACAGAAATTGACAGGCTGATCGAGTTTATCATTGCCGGCAAAGAAGCGGGGGCAGATCGCTTCAGATATTGTGACACACTCGGAACGGATGACCCGATAACCATATATGATCGGACGAAAACACTGGCCCTCGCAACAATGTTTCCGATCGAAATGCACTGCCATAACGACCTTGGAATGGCCGAAGCTGTCTCGATTGCAGGTGCGCAGGGAGCAGTCGAATGCGGGGTTAATTCCTACATAAACACGACTGTCAACGGTTACGGTGAGCGGTGTGGCAATTGCGATCTTGTGGCGACTATCCTTGCACTTAACTTTTCGCAGGGATTGAAAGATAAACTTCCCCTTGATGATCGGGTGGATCTTAAGATGGCCTGGAAAATCGGCAGGTATGCTTCCTATGCGTTTAATATACCGATACCAATAAATCAGCCTGGAATAGGCGCTAACGCTTTTGCGCATGAATCAGGCATACATGCTGATGGAGCTCTTAAGGACAGGCGGAATTACGAACTCTATGACCCTGAAGACGTGGGAAGAGGTGAGCCTGAACTCGCAGAAACAGGAAGGATAATAACCACTGGAGAATATGGCGGGATAAAAGGGTTCAGGCATGTTTACGACAAACTCGGTATTCATTTTCGTGATGACAATGAAGCGAGAAGTGTCCTGGAACTGGTGCAGTATGCAAATCTTCATACCCAAAAGCCACTCACCGATGATGAATTGAAGCTCGTCGCGACCTATCCGGACATAGTGAAAAAAATATTGACGGTAAATCCATAATGTACATAGTCACACTGATTCCGGGAGATGGTACCGGTCCCGAGATCTCCGAAGCGACGAGGCGCGTTCTTGAGGCGACAGGCATTCCAATCAAATGGGATGTGCAGGAAGCGGGCCTGGATGTCTTTGAAAAAGAGGGATCGCCTCTTCCCCAGCGGGTCATCGATTCAATCAAGAGGAACAAGGTTGCTATCAAGGGTCCTATTACGACTCCCGTAGGAAAGGGATTCCGCAGTGTAAATGTCATGCTCAGACAGAATCTCGATCTTTACTGCTGCCTGAGGCCATGCAAGACATTCAAGGGGGCAAGAAGCAGATACGACAATATCGACATCGTGATTGTAAGGGAAAACACGGAAGATTTGTATGCAGGTATAGAATTCGAGAGAGGATCTGACGGGGCACTGCAAATGATTGATGAGATCAGAGCATTGTCCGGCAAAGACATCAGGGAGGATTCAGGTATTAGCATAAAGCCTATCTCTGTATCTGCTTCAGAAAGAATCGTGAGATTCGCCTTCGAGCATGCAATAAAGAATAATAGAAAAAAAGTTACCGCCGTCCACAAGGCAAACATAATGAAGTTCACGGACGGACTCTTCCTTGAAACAGCACGACGCGTGGCGGGAGAATATCCGGATGTCGAATTTGAAGATATGATAGTTGACAACATGTGCATGCAACTCGTCCAGAAACCTGAGCTTTATGATGTGCTGGTGCTTCCTAACCTTTACGGCGATATTATTTCCGATCTTGCGGCAGGCCTCATAGGCGGACTCGGACTGGCGCCAGGCGCAAATCTGGGAGAGGAGTTTGCTGTTTTTGAGCCGACTCATGGGAGTGCTCCAAAGTACAAAGGGTTGAACAAAGTAAACCCATTTGCTATGATACTTTCAGGTGTTATGATGCTTAGACATTTAGGAGAAACAAGGGCCGCTGATAGACTGGAGACAGCCGTTGCATCCGTGATAGCAGAAGGAAAATATGTCACTTATGATATGAAGCACCGTCCCGATGATCCTACTGCAGCATCAACGTCAATGGTTACGGATGCTGTCATAGATAAATTAGTTAACCCTCGAAATGGAGACTGATAGTTCACCCGTAAGAAGTCCTCACTGCAAATCTCAATTAAAAAAACTGAAAAGAAAGAGTTTGGATTTCCTTTTCTAAAAAATGTGGCTTGATATTTTTCTTATCATTTTTTTTATATTCCTGAACGGTTTCTTCGCTGCTGCAGAGATTGCTGTTGTAACCCTGCGAAGGACACGCATAAAACAGCTTATCGAAGAGGGCAAGAGAAATGCGGTTATCCTGAAAAAGCTTCGTGAAGAACCCGATAAATTCCTCGCAACGATACAGGTAGGAGTTACAATGGCCGTCACCCTTGCGGCGGCCATCGGCGGTGCGATTGCTGCCGAGGTCCTGAAACCTGCGATTGAGAATGTAAGGATACCCGTTATTGCAGTGTCAGGTGATGCGCTTGCCGTTGTTATTGTCGCTATCGTAATCACATACTTTTCCGTTGTCATTGGTGAGCTGATCCCGAAATCCATCGCTCTCTCCCGCCCCGAATCAGTTGGTCTCTTCGTCGCCCCGCTCATAGAGAAATTCTCCAGACTGGCTACTGTTTTTGTCGGGATTCTCACCACCAGTACAAATTTCATACTCAGGCCTTTCGGAAAGAAAGCATTCAGACAGAGAAGTTACATCACTGAAGAAGAAATAAAGCTCATCATTGAGGAAGGCCGTGAGAAAGGCATCTTTGAGGCCGAGGAAAAAGAACTTATCCATAGCGTGTTTGATTTTGCAGATATCTTCGTAAAAGAGGTTATGGTCCCCGCCCCGCAGATGGTTATTGTTGGCATAAACATGTCTGCTGAAGAAGTAAAGAAGATCATTCTGGAGGAGCAGTTTTCGCGCTATCCTGTCGTGGGCAAGGATATTAATGATATCAGAGGCATACTTCATGCTAAAGATTTTTTTAATACGCTGCTGATGACGGATAATGTAGTATTGAGAAGACTGATAAAACCCCCTCTTTTTGTACCGGAGACTCTGAAGATAAGCGTCCTGCTTCGCGAGATGCAGAAGAAAAGAGTTCATATGGCTATAGTAATTGATGAATATGGAGCTGTTTCCGGCCTAGTCACTCTTGAAGATGTCATCGAGGAGATTATCGGTGAGATAAGGGATGAATTCGATATCGAGAGTCCGGTCATTCAACTTCAGGATGGTACAATGATCATCGATGCATCCATCAGCATCCGTGACCTTAGTGAGGATTATGATATTGAGATCCCCGAGTCTCCCGAATATGAAACACTGGGCGGTTTTATAGTAACTCACCTCCAGCGCATACCTAATTCAGGTGACGAGATCTCCCTCGATGATACGAAATTGAAGATCATCTCGATGGTGGGACGTCGCATTGCCAAAGTAAAACTCGAAAAACTCCACGCTCCATAGTAACAGAGTCAATTAGTTAGACATTGTCTCTGCGTTTCCTATATAATCTTTAACTGCTATGGCCACAAAAGTCTCCATAATTGGAGCAGGGAATGTTGGCGCCACGACTGCTCTTCTTATTGCCCAGGCGGGGATAGCCGACGTTATTCTTTTCGACATCGTGGAAGGAATGCCCCAGGGGAAAGCTCTCGATCTTGCAGAGGCATGTCCTCTCTGGAATTCCCCTTCAGCAGTATCCGGGACAAATGACTATGCCGATACCGCGGGTTCCGATATTGTGGTAATCGCCGCGGGCTTCGCCAGAAAACCCGGGATGTCAAGGAGCGATCTCCTCCATGCGAATGCCGATGTGGTACACGAGGCGAGCGCTCAGATCGCAAGAACCTCTCCGGGTGCTATTGTCATAGTCGTCACAAACCCAATGGATGTTATGGCACAGCTTGCATGGAAGACAACGGAGTTTTCCTGTAAACGCGTTTTCGGGATGGGTGGAATTCTCGATGCAACAAGGCTGAAAGCTTTCATCGCAATGGAGCTACGCGTGTCTCCGGAGGACATTGAGGCATTGGTCTTTGGAGGGCATGGAAAGGACATGGTGCCCCTGCCGAGATTTACGACTGTCAGGGGCGTCCCGATTACAGAACTCTTGCCAAAAAAGAGAATTAGTTCATTGATCGAAAGGACACGGTATGGAGGAGCGGAGATCGTGTCACTTCTAAAAACAGGAAGTGCGTATTATGCTCCTGCGGCGTCAACATTTCAGATGATAAAATCCATTCTGTTTGATGAAAAGCGGGTGCTTCCCTGTGCAGCATACCTGAATGGCGAATATGGGATAAAGGATATTTACATGGGTGTTCCTGTCATCCTCGGTGCGGAAGGTGTTGAGAAAGTATTGGAGGTCAAGCTCACAAAGGAAGAGAAGGCAGAATTCAGGAAATCATATCAATCTGTGAAAAAACTGGTGAAACAATTGAAGATATAGGGAATTTACCAAACGGAGGAAATATGGAAAGAACATTGTCGATAGTGAAGCCTGACGGTGTGAAAAAAAAACTTATCGGTGAAGTCATAAAGAGATTTGAGAGAGAAGGTTTAAGAGTTGCGGCACTAAAAATGCTAAAACTGTCGAGGGATGAAGCCAGAGGATTCTATATTGTTCATAAGGAGAGGCTATTTTATGACAGCCTTACCAATTTCATGTCCGAAGGGCCGATTGTGGTAATGGTTATTGAAGGAGAAAATGCAATAAGCAGGATCAGGGAGATTATGGGAGCAACGAATCCCAGGGACGCAGCACATGGCACCATCAGGGCTGATTTTGCGTCCGATATAGAGCATAACATCGTGCACGGATCGGATTCTGAAGAGTCGGCATCTTACGAGATTCCCTATTTTTTTTCTTCGCTGGAAATTCATTGACAGCTTTGGGTTGGATCCGGCGTTGATTATTTACGGGAGAATAGAAACCCCTACCCAAGTAGGATTGATAAATATATCCAAGGTTATCAGAATAGAAACAATGCGATACTCAGATCGTGTTTAACCTGAGAACCAAGTAACTGTGTAAGGGAGCGGGAGTTAGATGTCATGAGCAGGCCCCAGCAGTTAGGAGGAAGCCTAAGCATCTACCGAAGCACCCACTTAAACAAAAGAGCTCAGGGTTCTACCGAAGCTGGTATCGCATTAATATTTATGTTTATAAGGTATTCAGCCATATCAACTTTCTTATTTGGAGAAGTCTGTATTAGAATAAACTTTAAAATGACAGGAGGAAATTCTGATGTGTAAGAAATGTAATTGTGGAAAAGTCGACAAGAAAAAGAAGAAATAATTCGATTAAAGAGTAAAAAGGACAGAGCCTTTTTTGGATCTGTCCTTTTTGTTTCTGCCTTCGGGAAAACGATTTTCATATAGATATTTCATGACCTTTGGGAAGATTGACAGGGAGGGATAGTAAAATGTTACTTTATAACATCTTACAGGCGCGTAGCTCAGTGGGAGAGCGCTTCCTTGACGCGGAAGAAGTCAGGGGTTCAATCCCCCTCGCGCCTACCACTACCTCATTCGCTTGTGATACGATCGGCAACCATAAGTTTTAGCGGCCAATAAAGTATTCACAACTAATCTCGAATATTGATGTCCGCAACTCGAACGATTACGGATTTTCGCAGAACTTGTTAACAGATTACCTTCGAAACTCTTATATGATCAAGGCTTACAAGATCAAAAAAAAATTTATTTTCTAAAATCCATTAAACAATATGTAAATATCTGATTGTATTTATGATTTTCAATGCCTAATTAGTAGGCAAAACTATGAATCTGCCTGAAATGGCAATCAATGGCATAAATTTTGTGACTCTTCATAAACATCTTATTAACAATTCTTGTTAAATCTCTACTCTTCCTATGTTTGAACGGAATTATCAGGCCGATCGGAATAGTTAACTCAGAAATCGATGCTACTTCACCTAACCCACATTATTCATAAATTTTTCATACATGAGGATTTTAAAGATTTTTGGAGTCGATCGGAGCCAATGGAAGACGAATACGCTGCAGTTTTATACCGAGTCACGCTCTGATTTTACAAAAT
>JBFLXE010000004.1:0-39838 GCA_040757455.1 Nitrospirota bacterium | reverse complement strand
GCGGAAGTATCCGGCGATGCTCTTAAGCATGTCCGAACGGACAATAATGTTCTCAGCCGCTTCTCTTCAGTGCAATTAAAGGAATCTCATCTCTCAGGAAGGTTAAACGAAATATTTTGATGTCTGTAGAACTTTTAAGCGAGGCATTTCAGAATTTCACAAAGGCATCAAAAAGCCTCGAAAATTACTATGTGCTGCTTCAGAAAAGGGTCAGATATTTAACTACAGAGCTCGAAAAAACGAACAAAGAACTTAAAAAAGCGCTTTCCGAAGCAGAGAGAAATAAAGATTATTTAAAGGCAATCCTCTATAACCTTGAAGAGGCAATCATCGTTGTTGACCCTGATGATAGGGTAACGATGCTTAACAAATCTGCCAAGGAGTTACTCGGTATTTCACGGCAAGAGATTATCGGGAAGGTTTTCAAAGATCTTGAACTTTCTATAGAGAACGGTACCGGTACATCAGAAACTCTCTTATCTGTCAGGGGGAGGAGCTACAACGTTATTATCTCTCGTTCTCCAATACTCGACTCTGAAGACTCTTTGCGGGGGACCGTGATACTTATCAGGGATATCACAAGACTCAAGGAATTGGAAATACAACACGAAAGAAATCAAAGGTTGATAGCGATGGGGGAGATGGCAGCAAAAATAGTCCATGAAATAAGAAACCCTCTCTGTAGCATGGAGTTATTTGCAAGCATGCTCGAAAAAGAACTTGACAATAAAACCTGTAAAGAACTTGCGAAAGGAATCTCAGCAGGAATAAGCAACCTCAATAATATCCTTAAAAATATGCTCTTCTTTGCAAGACCCCATAAACCTGCAATGAGAAATATTAATTTGGAGAAGGTGGTTGAAGACTCTCTGATGATGTTCGCCCCGTTACTAGCTTCCCGGAATATAAATCTGAAGAAATCTCTTCTTGATTGTGAAATTTCAGGAGATGCAGAACTTTTAAAACAGGTATTCATAAACATTGTAAGCAACGCCATTCAGTCCATGCCTGATGCAGATGGCGGCAGGTTAAAAGTGGTAATGAGTAAAAGCGTCCATGCTGTTATCGTGGAAGTTGAGGATAGCGGGGAAGGAATAAAGCTCGAGGATTTAGAAAAGATATTCAATCCTTTCTTTAGTACAAAAGACGCAGGTACTGGTCTCGGACTCACTATCGCATCGAAAATAATGCAAGCTCATGGCGGGTATATCAAGGTGCAGAGCGAAGAGGGAAATGGAAGTGTATTCAGACTGTATTTCCCTCTTATAGCCCGAGCTGAAAGGAGGTTTAGATGAAACCCATACTTGTTGTTGATGATGACCCGCAAATGAGGTTAGCCCTTGAAGAGGCCATACAGAGGCTTGGATACAGTGTAGTTGTTTGCAACAACGGTCAGGATGCTGTAGAGAAGTTCCATAAAAACAGTTTTTCATTAATAGTGACAGATATGAAAATGCCAAAAATGGATGGACTTATGTTTCTGAAAGAAGTGAGGCGATCTTTTGGCAACTTACCAGTGCTTGTTATTACAGGATTTGGAACAGTCGAGAATGCTGTGGAGACCATGAAAGAGGGTGCTACTGATTACCTCATGAAGCCCTTTTCCATTGATGTCCTTAAAAAAGCGATTGATTCTATCATGATCAAGATGAAATACAAAAAAGACATTTTGACTGCAAGCCCTGAGATGCACAAAGTTGTGAGTATTGCAGCGAACCTTGCAACCAGCGATATTACTGTTCTCATTTGTGGCGAGAGTGGAACAGGAAAAGAACTCCTTGCAAGATACATACACAGACTGAGCAAAAGGGCAGACAAATCCTTTGTCGCTGTTAATTGTGCTGCAATACCCGATAATCTTCTCGAATCCGAGCTTTTTGGCCATGAGAAAGGCGCCTTTACCGGTGCCACGGATAGAAAAATCGGAAAATTTGAAGTTGCCAAAGGGGGAACCATTCTCCTTGATGAGATTGGCGAAATGTCAATGACGCTTCAAGCAAAACTCCTCAGAGTTTTGCAGGAAAAAGAGATAGACAGGGTCGGGGGAAGAGAGCCTATCCCTATTGACGTAAGGGTGACAGCCACTACTAACAAGGATTTATATAAGGAGTGCATGGAATGCCGTTTTAGAGAAGATCTTTACTACAGGCTGAATGTATTTCCTCTCAAAGTTCCACCCCTCAGAGAAAGACCAGAGGATATATCATTGCTCGCAAAATATTTTGTGGAGAAATTTTCCGCTTACTCTGGAAAGGTGGTCAAGGGCTTTCGTGAAGATGCCATGGACAGTCTTAAAAATATGCAGTGGCGAGGTAACGTCAGGGAACTTGAGAATGTAGTGCAACGAGCAGTATTCCTCTGTAAGGGTGAGTTCATAGGAAAGGATGATCTTCTGATCGAGGATGAAGTTACAAGAATGAGTATCAATGGAAAAATAAAGGATATGGAAAAGGAACTGATTTTGCAAACTCTGAAGAATGTTAATGGAAACAAGACGAGGGCTGCAAAAATATTAGGTGTCAGTGTTCGGACGATAAGGAATAAGTTATACGAGTATGGAGAAAAATTTCCCGTTGGGTAAAAAGTGCAATGTAATGATCATCACTCAATTACCAAATGAACAACTTAACTCCGTGAGTCAATTAAAAAAGGAATTTAGATTCCGTGGCATGCTAATTGCAAAGGAGATAGTTGATGGGTGACGGATTTAATACATTGGAACAACTGATACATTTGACCAGCCTTCGGCACGGAGTTCTATCCTCTAATATTGCCAATGTTGCTACACCTGACTACAAAGCAAGGGATTTGAAATTTGAGCAATTTCTCAATAATGAAATAATGGAACTCGCAACAACGAGCCCGAAACATATAAAAACCTGGGAAGCGGGTTTATCAGAAGAGGTGGAGGTAGAATTAACCCAACAATGGGCTGACAGGAATAATGTAGAGCCCGATATGGAGGTGGCCAAGATTACAGAAAATGCACTTTTATTTCAAACAGCTCTCCACATGCTTTCAACAAAGATAAGAATGTTTAAAAACGCCTTGAGGAGGCAGACATGAATTCTTTTACCGTGTTTAAAGTAAGTGCTTCGGCCCTTGAAGCTCAAAGGCGGAGAATGAATGTTATAGCATCGAATATGGCAAATGTTCATTCCACAAGAACAGAGGAAGGAGGTCCTTACAGGAGAAAGGACGTGGTTTTTTCATCTGTAACATTTGAAACTAACCCGGAGAAGCTCGAAGGCGTCAAAGTTGTTGATATAGTACCGGATAATGCACCTTTCAAAATGGTTTATAGCCCCGGACATCCCGATGCGAATGCGGATGGACTTGTAACATTGCCCAATATCAATGTCATAGAGGAAATGGTGAATATGATGATGGCATTCAGGGCCTATGAGGCATCTGTGACAGCCTTTAATATGTCAAAAGCAATGGTTATGAAAACACTTGAGCTGGGGAGGACGTAGTGTCTGATATCAAGATTACAGGTCTGAGTGCACATCAGGGCTTTTCACAGGTAAAAAGTGGCGATAAGAATTCGGGTAAGGGTTTTGACAAGATTATGCAGGAAGCCATTGGAAGGATCTATCAGGTACAGGACGATGCTGAAAAGGCCGTGAAAGGGCTTGCATCAGGAGGAGATATAACACAGGCAGTCATCGCAATGGAGAAGGCGGATATGTCCTTTCAGTTAATGATTGAGGTAAGGAATAAACTACTGAGTGCGTATGAAGAGATTATGAGGATGCAGATATAGTGGTGGACATTAAAAATATAGGCGAACAGATAAAGGTTATACCTGGAAGAAAAAAGGTAATGTTGCTGGCCCTGCTTGTAGTGGTAATTGCCTCAGTTATTCTTCTGTTTGCATGGTTACAGAAAGCTGATTATCAACTCCTTTATTCGAATGTAAGTGAGGAAGACACAGGGTTAATAATCCAGAAGTTAAACGAGCTAAAAGTACCTTACAAAATGTCAGGAGGGAACATAATGGTGCCCTCCAACAAGGTCTATGAAGTAAGGCTCCAACTGGCAGGTCAGGGACTTCCCCAAGGCGGAGGTGTCGGTTTTGAACTCTTTGACAAGACAAGTTTTACCATGACGGACTTCGTTCAAAAACTCAACTACAGAAGAGCACTGCAAGGTGAATTGGCAAGGACTATAAGATCACTATCGGAGGTAGAACAATGCAGGGTCCATCTTGCTGTTCCTGAAAAATCTTTATTCACAAGAGAAGATGAAAGACCGAAGGCATCTGTTCTTGTGAAGTTAAGACAGGGGAGAAGGCTGTCCCATGGCCAGGTTCAGGGAATAGTGCATCTTGTCTCAAGCAGTGTAGAGGGCCTTGACCCAAAGGATGTTGCAGTAGTGGACAGCCAAGGAGAGATGCTTACGGCCGCTGTGCATGAGAATTTAGGGATGACAAGCAGTCAGTTAGGATACCAACGCAACATAGAAAGAGATCTGGAAAACAGGGTCGTTAATATTCTGGAACCTATTGTGGGCAAAAACAAGGTAAAAGCTAAAGTTACTGCAGAGATTGATTTTACAAAAATTGAAAAAACAGAAGAGAGGTTTGACCCGGATAGTCAGGTTGCGAGAAGCGAACAAAAAATTATAGAAAAGACCGTGAATGGAAACAGGGGCGGTGTGCCTGGTGTCTCATCTAACCTTCCGGGGAAATCAGCAACGCCGATAGCAACATTTCAGGGACAATCAGAGAAGAAAAGTGAGACGATAAATTATGAGATAAGCAGGATAACGAGTCATATCATAAGTGCATCAGGAGAGATAAAAAGGCAATCAGTGGTTGTTCTTGTAGATGGCACTTATACCGCGCAGGAAGGTTCAAAGGAAAAGAAATACATACCCCGCTCTGCTGAAGAAATGACCCAGTTTGAGGACATGGTGAAAAAGGCAGTTGGTTTCAGAGAGGTCAGGGGTGACGAGGTACGAGTATCCAACATGCCCTTTGAGACTGTGCCGCAGGAGGAGCTTTCAGAGTCCAAAAGGGAGATCATTCCCCTTGTCATCACCGGTGCTAAATATCTTGTTCCTGTTTTAGTTTTGATTTTATTATTCTTCTTCGTAATTAAGCCTCTGGTAAAGGCGCTTACCAGTTCACCTCTCCAACAACCTCATTTGTCGCTGCCGAAGACAGTAGCCGAGATAGAAAAAACGTTGGAGATTCCAGGAAAACAAGGCATGGATATCATTGAGTGGACAAAGACAAACCCTAAAGAGGCTACCAATCTCATAAAGGGCTGGTTAGAAGAGAGATAGCGAATAAGATTTATGCAACTGGGGGGATAATATGCCCTTAAGCGGATACGAAAAGGCTGCTATATTCCTTAGTTCCATAGGAGAGGACGTTGCAGCAGAGGTCTTGAAACACCTTGATATAAAAGAAATTGGCAAGATCTCGATGCACATGGCCAGATTCAAAAGGATCAAAAGGTCAACGATAAATGAGGTACTAAATGAGGCCAAGGAGATAATATACAGGGGAGACTTGCATGTGGGGGGCGAGGAATTTATAAAAAAGGTACTTTCCAAGGGTCTCGGAGAGGACAGCGCAACAAAGATACTGGAAATGGCATCAGCCGAAAACCCCCTGGATGCTCTTAAATGGGTTGATACACGAACCCTCACAAATTTTCTTGTAAGAGAACATCCCCAGACTATTACCTTGATTATCTCTCTCCTTGAACCCGCGCAGGCAGCAAAAGTTTTGACCTCGCTCCCCGAGACATTAATGGCGGATGTGGCTATGAGGATAGCAACAACCGATAGGATCCCTGAGAGCGCAATTGAGGAGATAAACGAAGTTCTCAAAGGTCAACTCGATGTTAGTAAGGGGAAAGGTAAAAAGCTCGATGGCGTAAAAACAGTAGCCGAGATATTAAACCAGTGCACGAGAGCAAATGAACAAACAATTATTGAGAGGATTAATGAGCAGGACAATGCCCTTGCGGAATCGATTAGACAGCACATGTTTGTCTTTGATGACCTTGTTAAAGTTGATGACAAGGGAATTCAGACGATATTGAAAGAGATAACCACCGAGGATCTTTCCCTTGCACTCAAAACAACCTCTGAGGCTTTGAAGGAAAAAATATTCAAAAATATGTCCCAGAGGGCGGTTCAGATCCTCAAAGAGGAGATGCAGACAAGAGGACCTGCAAGGGTGTCCGATGTTGAGAAGGCCCAGCAGAATATAGTTAATGTAGCCAGGAGGTTGGAAGCAGAGGGTAAGATCGTCCTTGCGGGAAGAGGTGGTGAAGAGATTGTTGTATAAAGACCGCGGTACACCTGATAAAGATATCACTCCGTACAAAATGCCGATACTCGAAAAAGGAGCAGAGGAAGTTTCGGCGAAGGTGAAGGAGCAGTCTATAAACGAGAGTACAGCGACTATAGAGAGGGAAGCATATGAGAAGGGGTTCGAAGTAGGAGAGAAGGCTGGATACTCGGTAGGTGAACAAAAGGCCGCAGTTTTAATAGAGACATTGGGAAAGATAATTGAAAGTCTTGTGAACTTCAGGGAGTCCTTGACACGAGAGATTGAGCCGCAACTTGTATGCCTTTCCTTGAGCATTGCGAGAAAGATTATCAGAAAAGAATTAACAACCAATCCTGAGGAGATCGTGGAGATAACAAAGGAGGCTTTGACGAGACTCGGAAGAATTGGCCCGATCACGATAAAGATAAATCCTTCCCTCTTTGATCTATTTATGAAACATAAACCAGAACTCCTTGCCATCCATTCGGATTTATTCTTCGATGTAGATCCATCAGTCTCCCAGAACGGCACCGTGGCAGTGGGATCTGTAGAAGAGATAGTGACTGATGTCGATGAACAACTAAAGAATTTAATTAGAGAGATGGGGCTTGGACTTGACAGGGATTGACTTATCATCGTATACAGAAGCAGTATCCCAAATAGAGCCTCTAAAAATTTATGGCAGGGTGGTCGAGATCACCGGAATAATTATTAGGGCAACCGGGGTTAGGGCAAGCATAGGAGAGTCCTGCAGGATATTCTCGGATAATGATTTCTCGATTGAGGCCGAGGTTGTCGGTTTTAGAGACGGGCAGGTGCTGCTCATGGCTATTGGTGACCTTGGGGGCATACGATTGGGTAGCAGGGTCTTACCCATTAACAAAAGGGTCACTGTAAAAGTCTCTCCCTTCCTGAAAGGAAAGGTAATAAATGACAGAGGAGAGCCCTTAGACGGAAAGGGTCCTATTAACGGCTTTGGATATCCCCTCTTTTCCTTGACACCCAATCCCCTGAAAAGGCAGAGGATTTCAGAACCAATAGACCTTGGCATAAGGGCGATCAACGGGCTCCTCACCTGTGGGAAAGGGCAGAGGATAGGCATTATGTCAGGATCCGGTGTTGGCAAAAGTGTACTCCTCGGAATGATAGCAAGAAATTCAGAAGCTTCGATTAATGTCATCGCCCTCATTGGGGAAAGGGGAAGAGAAGTAAGAGAATTCATAGAGAAGGACCTCGGTGAAGATGGAATTAAAAAATCCATCGTTGTTGTTTCTACGTCGGAGCAGCCTCCCCTTGCAAAAGTAAGGGGTGCGTTGGCAGCAACAGCTATAGCAGAGTACTTTAGAGAAAGGGGAGAAAATGTGCTTCTCCTCATGGATTCACTTACTCGCGTTGCTCAGGCACAGCGTGAAATAGGGCTTGCGACAGGAGAGCCTCCGACAACCAAAGGTTACACACCATCCGTCTTTTCTCTCTTGCCTAAGTTACTTGAAAGGGTCGGTACGTGTGAAAAGAGTGGAAGCATCACAGCTATTTACACAGTCTTAGTAGAGGGTGACGATCTATCAGAGCCTGTAGCAGATGCGGCAAGAGCCTTACTCGATGGACATATAGTGTTATCTCGAGAACTGGCAATAGAAAATCATTACCCATCTATCGATGTACTGCAGAGTATCAGCAGGGTTATGCCGGACATAATTGACACCTTCCATCTGGAATACGCTTCGAAATTTATTGAAACACTGGCTATTTATAAAAAATTTGAAGACATGATTAATCTTGGCGCTTACAAAGAAGGAACAAATACAAAGGTGGATTATGCCATCAGCATGATAGATAGGTTGAAAGGTTATTTAAGACAGGGCACATCTGAGAAGTTTGATCTTTCCGATAGCATACAGGATCTCTATCTCATTTTTGAAAAAACTAAGTTAACTAATGAACAGACGCAAAATTAAAAAGGTCCTGGATCTCAAAGGGTTCACAAAGAAGCAGCTTGAGATCGAGCTCCGGAAGAGCAAAGATGAATTAGAAATTGAGAATGCAAGGCTTGATTCCACAATACATTTATTCGAAAAGACCATTGCGGAATTCAACAGGAAGCAGAATGAGGGTTTTAAAAATGCTCTGGAACTCGATTTTTTCTACAGTTATTTCTCTCATCTGAATAAACTGGTAGACCAGCAGACACTATCTGTTAAGAAGAGGCTGATGGAGGTTGAACTAAACCAGAAAGCACTTCTCAATTCCCACAGGGAAAAACGGCTCTGTGAGATACTCCATGATAAGATACTTCATGAAGAGATGAAACTGACATCAAAAGTCGAGCAGAAAGAAATTGATTTTAACTTTATTTCGAGGGGAAAAAGGAGATGAAAAGTTTATTGTTCACTTTTTGTTCTCTTCTGTTCATTGTTCACTTTCCACTCGCTCTTTCTGTCCATGCTCAAGATGACATAATAAAGTTCATAGAGGAAAAACAGAGAGAAATAAAAGAAAAAGAAAATGCTCTCCTAAAAGAGGAGGAGAGAATGAAGGCCCTGAGAAAGGATATTGATGAGAGGATAGAGAAATATGCGACACTCTTAGACCGGCTTGAAACTGTACTTAAAAAGTTAGAGCACGTAAGGAACGAAAGACTCGGGAATGTGGTTAAGCTCTACGAGGTAATGCCTCCGGAAGAAGCTGCTACAAGTCTTTCTGCCATTCCTGAACACACTGTCGTAAAAATCATCAGCAGGATGAACCCCAAAAAGGCAGGTGCTATAATGGCATGCATGGATGCTCAGAAGGCCGCATCCATAACAGAAGCGATGACAAAGTTCGAGAAAAATTTTCCCACTGAATGAAATATTTTCACCTTTTTCAGACCAAATCTCGCAAGGTTTTTTTCAATGTCATGGCGAGGCATGGAGTGCCGAAGCAATCGCATAACTTAGAGATTGCTTCGTCTTCAGCTCACAATGACAACACCTAACAAACTGGGTCATTCCCCGACTTGATCGGGGAATCCAGAAGAAATCTCTTGATCTATGGTTCTGTTTGCTCATGAGTATGGATAGAGAACTATTTCCCCTGCAGACCTGGATTATCCGGTCAAGCCGGATAATGACAGGGAGGAGAGTAATCATGCCACATTCAAGCAGCCATTATGTCATTCTGGCTTGTCCAGGATCCTTCTTCTTACAGAAAGATTCCCGATCTGCCTCTGGCAGAGGAATGACAATCATGAGACACTAATTATAAACTCCTTAGTATTCTTTGTTTCTCAATAGCGTTAGATAATATCTATATTTTCTATCTCAAATACCTGGCATGTTTATTGATTATATTTTTTGCATGAATCTATTGATGACAATAGGGGATAATCCCGTCGACACTTTTTTCTTGTCATCCCAATCTGGAACTAACATGCTTCAATCTCATGAGATTTTTTTTGATGACTTTCTGTCCGGCATGATGGAGACCACTCCAAATAAAACTCTTATTTCTGAACAATCTATACAAAACGAACGGTCTGAAAAAGTTCATTGCCATGACCTCAATAATCTACAGGTTCAAATGAATGAACTCTCTTTGTTGATGCCGTGGAGGTGCGGAGATGATGCAACAGGATTATGCACAGATCAAGAAATAAATTTAAAACAGGAAACGATGAAAAGTACTTCCGCTACAAAAGGGAATATAACTTTTTTGTCTTTTCCTGAACCTAATATCTCTTTGATGGAAGAACATGATACAGGTTACGAAGAAGATCGCAGCCAGCACTCAATACACCGGAATAATGAACCATGGGTATTATTTCACAAAATAGACCTCTCCCACAGCAACATGGAGCATAATTGTTTTCGCTCTCTCTTTGATGGAATGGCAAAAGAGATACTCTCAAAAGAAGTACAAAATGGAGAAGCAGACATTCTCAATACTTCAACAATTAAAGATTCTCCGGCAATCAATGTTAATACAACCTTTATTCCAGCCGAGGACGAAATGCACGCTAACGACCTTCAATCTCTATTAGAAGTTAGTTATATAAAACCAACACAAAGCAATGAAGGATTCCCTTCGTCAGAAGAATTGTTACAAGGTGACCGGATGATGCCTGAGGAACAGAATAAAGGGACAAATGTCCTAGAGAATCCTTCTACGGATAGAGAATTTCAGATACTCAAAACGGACACTTCTCCTACCATAAGAAGTGAGTGGGTAGCCGGTACAGAGCTTAATGAGAGCCAATGTATAATAGTTTCTAAGCATACAGCCGCAGCAGCCTTTGATTCCAAACCTTTTCCGGATGCCAATTCTCTGCAATCAATGATAGACAATGATTTACCCTATACAACGGAAGACTTTATACAAGAACAGTTTATACAGAGAGAACAAAATAGAGACCTTTCATTTGCAAAAAACAGCATTAAACCCGAAGGCTCTTTTTTCGCTATCGATTGTGAAACCAACGAGCAAAGTTCCACGATGATGGAGCTCCCCATAGAGTCTGTAGAAGTCATCAATATGGATGAAAAAACATTTGTCATAAAACATAAAAGTGATGCATCAATAGAAGTTATTCTTGAGCCTGAAGGGATGGGAAAACTCGATATAGAGCTTACCCTCGACAGAGGTGTGATCAATGCCCAGATAAGCGCAGCAGAGACAATAGGGAAGGAATTTCTTGAAAAGAATCTCCCTCATATTCTGAGTGCCTTAATCGATGAAGGAATCAGTGTAGGAAATTTTTCTGTATTTCTCAAAGACAAGGGGGAAGAGATGAAGGATAATGTCGGAAAAAAAGATCTAAAGGTAATCTCTGCAACAGACCCGCTCAGGCTTCCGTCTGAGTGTTATAACAAAGGAATGATAAGCATTTTTGTCTAAGGAGGAAATATGGAGATATCCGCAGCAGACACGAGTTATAATTCGTCTTACGGGTCATCGAACAAGATCCTCGGTAAGGATGATTTTCTGAAGCTCCTTACTGTACAATTGCGTTTTCAGAATCCTTTGAATCCACTGGACAGTACCGAGTTTACTACACAGCTCGCACAATTCAGTTCCCTTGAACAATTGAATAACATGAACACGCAACTAAATGATCTGCTTCTTTATCAGAAATCACTCCAGAATACCCTGACAACAAGCCTTATTGGAAAGAAGGTCAAAGTTTCTGGAAATGAATTTTATCTCACAGGGGAGGCGGAAGTCAGCTACACGTTACCGGAAGATGTTTCGAACGTCAAGATTTCCTTCTATGATTCCTTTGGGAAGCTCTTGAGGGAGGTCGAAACAGGTTACCAGACAGCCGGAGATAAGAGCTATACATGGGATGGAAAGGATTCAAACGGCAATGTAGTCACGGATGGCAACTATTCATTTAAAGTTGAGGCATTTGATGCCTCAGGAAATTCTTTATATGTAGACTCAATGGTGTACGGGACTGTAACTGGAATTACCTTCGATAACAACACAACATACCTTATTATTGATGAAAAGTTGAGCATTCAACTAAGTGCAATCAAAGAGATAAAAGGAGGTGTTTGATATGTTAACGTCACTTTATACGGCAATTACCGGAATGGATGCCAATGGCACGTGGCTATCGGTCATCGGGGACAATATTGCAAACCTGAATACTGTTGGTTTTAAATCAAGCAGGATAGCTTTTGGCGACATATTAAGCCAGACCCTCGCTGGTGTTTCTGCTTCGTCACAGATTGGACGTGGGGTTCATATCAGTAATGTTTCCCCCCTGTTTGTACAGGGCTCATTTCTGACGACGCCAAGTGCCCTTGACCTTGCCATCGATGGAAATGGATTTTTTATTGTCAGTGATGGTGGTGCACTATACTACTCAAGGGCTGGCCAATTCACCGTCAACAAAGACGGTAATATCATCAATCCTGATGGATTGATCCTTCAAGGCTATCTTGCTGACGCCGCAGGAAATATTACTGGCACTATAGATGATTTACAGATTTCAAGCGGTCAAAGTCTCGCGCATGCGACAACAAGCGCATCAATAGCAATAAATGTAGATGCAACTTCTCCAATTCCGACAGCTCCTTTTACGCTGGATGCGAATGGAGATGGCACGAATAACGATCCTTCTAATTACAACTTCTCAAGTACGGTTACAATATACGACTCTCAGGGAGGTGCTCATCAGATTACACTCTACTTTGAAAAGACTGCTGACAATGCATGGACTGTTCACTATGTCCAGCAGGATCCTTCAAATCCTGCTCTCCTTGTTGAGGCTGGAACTCAATTACTCACGTTCGACACAAATGGAGCCCTCATTGATGACAACAGCGGAACACCAATAAGTTTTAACTTTGGAGCATCGGTATCGCCTGTGTCCGCAAATTTTAACTATGGAACGGGTACTGCTGAATCTGGTGACGGGCTTGACGGAACAACGCAGTTCGCATCGGATTTTGCTATTATGAACTTAAGCCAGGATGGCTACTCAGCAGGTAGTTTAAAGAATGTAACCATTTCAGAAGATGGTGTTATAACAGGGGTTTTTACTAATGGTCAGACAAGAACAATAGGGCAGGTTGCCCTTGCAAAATTCGTTTCACCTAATGGTCTTACCAAACTCGGCAGAAATCTCTACGCAGAATCCTTTGACTCCGGGCAGCCCATTGTTGGAATGGCGAATACTTCTGGCCTGGGCCGAGTCCTCTCAAATGCCCTTGAACTCAGTAATGTCGATCTCGCAGAAGAATTTGTTAAAATGATTTCCGCCCAGAGGGGATTCCAGGCAAACTCAAGAATCATAACAGTAACTGATGATCTCATGCAGGAGCTTGTAAATCTCAAGAGATAGTAAGCCAAAATTTGAAGCATCGAACAGGGCGAATTGATTATTCGTCCTGTTATTTTTTTCATCTTTTCTACTCAGCCCGGTTAGAAAGCCGACTTTTAGTCATTTCTTTGACACAATCTGGTTTATAAAAAGAGCTCGTATTAAAAAAATCTTTATTTTTCAAGCACTTCATATTAGGCATGGTATTTGATAAATAAGAGGCGGCCTAAAAGGGGAGGTAATGATATATGGCAGATGAAAAGTCTGATAACCAAACTGAAGAAACGAAACAAGAGCAGCCCAAGAGGAGAAAAAAGAAATTGCTGATGATCGTTGCCGGCGCAGTCTTAGTATTAATAAGTGGTTTGGTTGCTTATATGGTGTTCTCGAGTGGGAAAGAAGGCAATGCAGAAGAAAAAAAGGAAAAAAAATCAGAGAAAGCGGTACTTATTTCCGTTGACCCTTTGGTGTTAAATCTTGCTGAACCGGGAAGGTTTCTGAAAGTGACAATGCAATTTGAACTTTTTCATGCCTCGTATCAGCAAATGGTAATTGACAAGATTCCGCAGATGAAAGATGCGATTATTATCCTTATATGCAGTAAATCTCACGAATCTATATCGAGCCCGGAAGGAAAACTCCAATTAAAGGATGAGCTTCTTTTGAGGGCGAATCAATCAGTTGGAATGGATGTTTTCAAAAATCTTTATTTCACGGAATTTGTAATGCAATGAACAAAATACTATCCCAAAATGAAGTTGATGCCCTCTTAAGGGGTGTTCAATCAGGAGACGTGGACACAGAAAAAAAGAGAGAAGTGACTCCTCCAGGGGTGATGCCATATGACCTTACAAATCAAGAACGGATGGTCCGAGGCAGGATGCCTGGACTCGAAATTGCCAATGAGAGATTTGCCAAGATATTTAGGAATTCACTCTCTACGCTTATCATGAGATTTGTTGATATTCATATTCAGAGCATGGAGATTATAAAGTTTGGTGAATTCATGAAAACTATCCCATTCCCCTCAAGCATTAATATTTTTAAGCTGGAGCCCCTTAAGGGGTATGCACTTCTTGTGATAGAGGCCCCTCTCCTCTTTGCCTTTGTGGAGTTCTTCTTTGGCGGAAGCAGTGTACGAAATGTTAAATCTGAGGGAAGGTCATTTACACCAATAGAGCAGAGAGTGAACAAAAGGATAGTAGAGACAGCATTAAATGAATTATCCGAAGCATGGAGCGGAATTGTAGCAATCAGTCCTGAGCATGTCGGCTCTGAGGCAAATCCGCAATTTGTAACTATTGTTACACCCAGTGAGATTGTAATTAAAATAGAGATTCACATCAAGGTTGAGGATTTTACGGGAAAGCTTTTCATTTGTATTCCCTATTCAATGATAGAGTGTGTCAAGGAAAGACTCTATTCAGTTGTTCAGACTGACAAACAAGATGATGTTGACCAGAGGTGGCTTGCAGGGTTGAAAGAGAAGATCAGGGATTCTTATGTCGAGATCGTAGCGGAGTTAGGAAGAGCGAAACTTACTTTTGGTGATCTGATGAATCTGGATATTGGAAGTGTGATTAACCTCGGCAAATGCATTTCTGATGAACTTATCATCAAAGTCGAGGATATTCCCAAATTTAATGGTGTGCCAGGGTATAGCAGAGGCAATCAGGCCATAAAAATAACAAAGACACTTTAGAAAGGAGGTCTCAATGAGTGAAAAAGAGACACTTACTGAACAGCCAAAATTTGGAGAGTTAAAGGCTGAAAAGAAGGAGACTCAAGGCACAAAGGACATAGAGTTTCTCCTCGATATACCTCTTGAAGTAACCGTAGAACTGGGAAGAACAAAGATGCTCATCAAAGACCTTTTACAACTCGGCCAGGGTTCGGTTGTCGAACTTGAGAAACTTGCCGGTGAATCTATGGAGATACTTGCTAATAATAAATTAATTGCAAGGGGTGAGGTTGTCGTGGTTAATGAAAAGTTCGGTGTGAGACTAACAGATATTATTAGTCCTACTGAGAGGATAAAACAGCTCAAATGATAGAGGCATACCTGCAGATGGCAATAGCCCTCGTTGCCGTAGTAGGTATTATCCTCGTCATCGGTCTTTTTCTTAGAAAGAAACAGGGCAAGACATCTCTCATACATGTTCTCGGTTATCAGTCTTTTGGGCCACGAAAGGGGATTGCAGTTCTTAAAATCGGAGCAGATATACTCCTCGTTGGTGTCACATCAACAGATCTCAAGCTGCTAAGAACATTCGGTGAAAATGAATTTGACCCAACAATAATTAAAGATATTACCGATAAGCTGAACAGGTTGAGGAAGATCAAGAAACGTCTTGACGAGCAATGATTGCAAATAGCCATCTTGTCGAAATTTTTCTGGTAATAAGTTTCCTATCTCTTCTTCCGGCAATACTCATTATGTTTACCTCATTCACAAGGATTGTTGTCGTCTTGTCTTTTTTACGTCAGGCTCTCGGTGGTCAACAGATACCCCCAAACCCTGTGATCATAGGTCTTGCCATATTCTTAACCTTTTTCATCATGTCTCCCACAATCGATGTAATTACGAGAGATGCAATCAATCCCTATATGGATAAACAGATAACAATGCAGGAGGCCATGAAAAGGGCCGAGCCCTCTGTCAAGGGTTTCATGTTAAAGCAGACAAGACAAAAAGATATCGCTTTATTCTTAAACATTGCAAGGGAAAAAGGAGGATCAAATCCCGAGGAACTTCCACTGAGAGTTGTTGTACCTGCCTTTGCCATAAGTGAATTGAAGACTGCCTTTGAAATTGGCTTTCTCATCTATTTGCCATTCCTCGTAATCGATATGGTTGTCTCGAGCATATTGCTTTCTATGGGCATGATGATGCTTCCTCCTGTATTGATTTCACTCCCGTTTAAGCTTTTACTCTTTGTGCTGGTCGATGGATGGAACCTTGTAATTGGCTCTCTTCTAAGGAGTTTCCAATGACAGTAGATATGGTCAAAGAAATCTCTGCAGAGGTATTCAAGACAGTACTCTTTGTGTCCGGTCCTGCGCTCCTTGTGAGCATGCTGGTGGGATTGGTGATAAGCCTCTTCCAGGCTGTAACACAGATACAGGAATTCACATTAACCTTTGTGCCAAAGATCACCGCAGTGTTTATATGCCTGTTCATTTTCTTTCCATGGATAGCGAGAATATTAATAACTTTTACAACAAATATTATCGAAAAGATACCGATGTATATAAGATGAAAAGAAATTCTAAACTTGATATTCCCTGGTCTTGTCACAGGATTATTCACTTAGTCCAGATTATTCATAACGAGTTCTATTGCAATGATTGTTTGTCATTCCTTCGCCAGAGGCGGATCGGGAATCTTTCTTTGAAGAAGGATGCCGGACCCTCCAAAAGGACGGCGGGCAAGCAAGCCGGCATGACAAAAATACAACCAAAAAATCTTAAACAACTTCTAAGATCTTTGAAGATTAATAACATAAATCATCTCTGAAAATATAGCCTGTTGTATAAATAATCTGGGGGGTTAGGATTTGTTTAGAATTTTGTGTCCAGTATTGAGGATTTTTCATTAACATTATGGATATTTTGGCACAATATATTCCTAATTTCCTTTTCATCCTTCTGAGGGCTGGAATCGTGATCGGTTTTCTCCCATTTTTTGGCAGTAAGAATTTCCCGGCGCAATTTAAGATAGGGTTTGCTGTTGCCATGGCCCTTGTCCTTACACCCGTTGTGCAGCTGAAGGTCTCGAACACAGATATACCCGTATTCGTTGTGCGAGAGATACTATTTGGAATCATTTTTGGACTTACAGCGAGGTTCATATTTTTTGCAGTTGATATGGCAGGGCAGGTGATAAGCAATGCCATGGGTCTCTCTATCTCAACTATCTTCAACCCTGATCTTGACCAGTCCACAGAGATTGCAAGAGTCTACGGGATTATCGCCATGCTTATTTTCCTTGCAATGGATGCCCATCATGACCTCATCTACGTTTTTGTAAGAAGTTATGAATGGCTTCCAGGAGGTCATATAGAAATAAAGAATCTGTTAGCAGAAATGGTTTCGATTGGCGGCAGAATCTTCATTATCGCTTTGAAAATAGGAGCGCCTGTTGTTGTCGCCATGCTTATTTCAAATCTGCTTCTCGGATTTATCTACAAAGCAGCTCCCCAGATGAATGTCTTCTTCGTAGGATTCCCTGTATATATTACTGTGGGCTTCATAGTGATTCTTCTTAGCCTGCCTGTTTTTACAAATATACTCGGCAGTTATTTTTATACCATAAAAGACGAAATGATAAAAGTTATCACAATGGCGAAAGGATAGGCATGCCAGAGTTCGAAGAGAAGACTGAGAAAGCAACGCCCCGAAGGCGACAGAAGGCAAGGGAAAAGGGGCATGTGTCAAGAAGCCGCGAAATTACATCGATAGCTGCCACTGCCGGAATAATTCTCATTTTTTATTTTGCAGGAAATGTTTTTATTAAGAATATGTCTGCATTAACGAGCAGGCTTCTCGGACTCCAGTATGGAAAAGACCCTTTAGCTGTCCTGAAATTTACAGCATCTGAAACGATCTGTCTGGTAATGCCCTTTCTTGGTGCTAGTTTTGCATTTGCTATGCTTACAGGAGCGGTACAGGGAGGTTTTTTTCTTAAGCCCTTGAATATTGAGATTGATAGGCTCGATCCCCTGACCGGATTAAAAAATAAGATTTTTTCACGCTATAGCCTTGTGGAGTTTCTGAAAAGCCTTGTAAAGTTTATTTTGGGTGGACTCATATTTTATTACGTCATGAAGAAAACCATTTCTGTTCTTCCTTTCATAACAGCTATGGATATCGGGCAGCTTCAGGATGTCTCAGCTAAGCTTATAGCCAGGGCGGTTCTTTATATATTTACAATTTTTTTAATCCTCGCTGCTGTGGACTATCTCTATGAGAGGTGGCGTTTTGAGCGTTCTATAAAAATGTCCAGAGAAGAGTTGAAGGAAGAGTATAGAGAAACTGAGGGAGATCCACTTATTAAGTCAAGGATAAAGAGCCTCTGGAAAGAGCTGGCACGGAGGCGGATGATGCAGGAAGTTCAAAAGGCTACTGTTGTCATAACAAACCCATCCCATATAGCTGTTGCCCTGAGATACAAAAAGGATGAAATGTCAGCACCGAAAGTCATTGCGAAGGGTGCAGGATACATAGCAGAGAAAATAAAAGAGATAGCACGGAAATATGGTATCCCCATTGTAGAGGACAAGCCCCTTGCCAGAGCTCTCTTCAAGCTTAAAATTGATTCCATTATACCGGAGGAATTATACAAGGCCGTTGCAAAGATACTGGCTTATATCTATAAGTTAAGGGGAATAGCTTGATTCTTATAAGAAAGGCTTTTCAATGAAATTTCTTACGCTAATACAAAAGCGTGGAGACATTTTAATCGCTGTTAGTGTAGTTGCGATCTTAGGAGTCATGGTCCTACCCGTATCTCCTTTTATGCTTGATATACTCCTCTCATTCTCTATATCGCTATCCATCGTGATTATCATAACGAGCATCTATATCAAGAAGCCTCTCGATTTTTCGGTACTCCCTTCAATACTTCTCATAACAACACTTTACAGACTTTCACTGAACGTTGCATCTACGAGGTTGATACTTCTTAAAGGCAACGAGGGTATAGATGCTGCCGGACAAGTAATTAAATCCTTCGGTAACTTTGTCGTAGGCGGAAATTATGCAGTGGGCTTAACCATCTTCCTAATACTGGTAATCGTAAACTTTGTTGTCATCACGAAGGGTTCAGGAAGAATCGCAGAGGTGGCTGCACGCTTTATTCTTGATGCAATGCCCGGAAAGCAGATGGCTATAGACGCTGATTTAAATTCGGGACTCATCGATGAGGTAGATGCTAAGAAAAGGCGGGCTCTCATTGCGCAGGAGGCTGATTTCTATGGAGCTATGGACGGTGCCAGTAAATTTGTCAGGGGTGACGCAATTGCAGGGCTTATTATAGTCGGTATCAATATTATCGTTGGTTTTATCATAGGCACCCTCCAAAAAGGTATGACCATTTCAGAGGCTGCCAAGACATTTACGATATTGACCATAGGTGACGGTCTTGTCTCACAGATGCCAGCCCTTCTCGTCTCCACTGCTGCAGGTATAGTTGTCAGCCGCGCCGGAACTGAGACTGATCTGGGGAAAGACATCTCCAAGCAGATATTATTAAATCCGAAGACGCTCGGTACCGCCTCAGGAGTAATGGTCATTCTCGCTTTAGTGCCGGGTCTTCCCCATATTCCGTTTTTCCTGCTGTCTGCTGCATCGGGTGCTCTCGCCTATGCCCTCTCAAGACCTGCAGTAGCTGAGGAGAAGGAAGAGAAAGCCGATACCCTCATTCAGGAACCCCCTATCGAAACCTTAATGGAGATTGAGCCTCTTACATTTGAGATTGGTTACGGGCTTATTCCTCTCGTTGAATCTGAGAAGGCTGAGCTTCTTAATAAAATCAAGGCGATGAGAAGACAACTTGCAAATGAGATAGGTTTTGTTATCCCACCAATACATATAAAAGACAATCTGCAACTCAGGCCACATGAATATAGTTTTCTTATAAGAGGCCTGGAGGTTGGAAGGGGAGAGGTTATGATGGGACACTATCTTGCCGTTGCCTCAACGAAGACAGAGGCAATAGAGGGAATACCAACGAAAGAGCCGGCCTTCGGTCTACCGGCCTTCTGGATTAGCGATAAAGAAGTGGAAAAGGCTCAGGTAAAAGGGTATATGGTGGTTGATCCTGCAACGGTCATGGCAACACACATCACAGAGTTGATAAAAGCGCATGCCTGTGAATTATTAACAAGGACAGAGGTTCAGAACTTATTGGATACTGTTTCAAAGAACTACCCAAAGATTGTTGACGAGCTCATTCCCGCTCAGATGACACTCGGTGGTGTACAGCGGGTATTTCAGGGTCTCTTGAAAGAGAGAATACCGATAAACGATAAGGTTACCATACTTGAAACCTTGTTGGACTATGCACCTTCCATAAAAGATATAGAAATAATCACAGAATATGTGAGACAGGCGCTTTCACGGTTCATAACAAAACAGTATATCACTGCCGATGGAGATGTTAAGGTCATGACACTCGATCCGAGGCTTGAAAAGGAACTCTCCCAAGCCATTGAGGCAGGTGGTGCTATAAACCCTGACGTGGTGAGCAAGTTGATCAGGGCTTTGGAAAATAATCTCTCAAGAGATATCTTTAAAGGCTCACAACCTATTGTACTCTGCTCTACATATGTCAGGAAGTTCCTCAGAAAGATAACAGAAAGATTTCTTCCGTCTCTGGTCGTTATCTCGAATGTCGAGATATTGCCGTCAGTAAAGCTTTCTGTAATAGGGGTGTTGAGATATGAAGATTAAAAAATTTAAGGCGCGGAATTTCACCGAAGCCCTGTCATTGGTAAAGAAAGAGCTGAGTGAAGATGCGATCATATTGTCAACAGAAGAAAAGAAAGGTCTCAGGCCCTTTGTGGAAGTGACTGCTGCAGTGGACTACGAGATAAATGAAAAGAGATGCAACGGCTTTCCCGTGAGGAAGAGTCGTAAAAGGATGACCGGCGTGAAGAGACAGAAAGGTGATACTGAAGGGTCAGATCTTGGAAATGCCGGCGTAACAGCCTGTAACGGTCATCCTTCCGTGTCAAATGATTCCCGGTACTTCCGGTGTACTTTCACTGATGAAATCAAAAAAGAAATTGGAAATCTTCGGGAGATGATTACGGATATGAAAAATAACGGCTACGAGATGTCGCTACCCTCAAAAAAGAAGATGATATTTCACTTCCTCAGGGAAAGGGCTGTGCGTGAAGAATTCGCCCTACGCCTCTGTGAGCATGCCAGGGATTTAAATGACATCCCTTCCTTACTGTCAGCCGATATGAGGGTAATGGAACAAAGAGTTCTTGACGGAATTTTTACAAAAGAAAGTGCGAGACAGAAAAAGGCCATTATGTTCATAGGCCCAACAGGTGTTGGAAAGACTACAACCATCGCCAAACTTGCAGCACATGCAATAGGGAATAGAAAAAGCGCTGCCATTATAAATCTGGATGCATACAGGATTGGGGCTGTTGAACAGATGAGGATCTATGCAAAGATTATGGGAATACCTTTCTGCATCGCCTCTGATATCAAGGAACTGAAAGAGAATCTCCTCAATTTTGCAAAGAGCAGGGACATCATCTTTATCGACACCTCAGGTAGAAATCCCAGAGATGAGCTATATATCAATGAACTGCTGGAGATATCTCAGATCGAATTTCCTTTTGAATGCCATCTCCTCATGGGTGCAAACTGCGATGATGACTTCATGATCGAGGCTTATCGATTTTACAGGAGATTACCTGTTGATTATATTTCCTTTACCAAGATAGACGAAGCAGTAAGATTTGGGACTCTCTACAATCTTCAGCTTATATATCAAAAACCTGTTGCCTATATGACAACCGGCCAGAAAGTCCCTGATGACATCGAATTCGCTACGGTGAGTAAGCTCACAAATCTCATCTTAAAGAAAGGATGGAACGCATGTTGAAAGAAAGGCAGGAGAAGAAAAAATACGTGAAGACGATAGCTGTTGCAAGCGGGAAGGGAGGCGTCGGAAAAACTAACATGGTTGCAAATCTCGCCATCGCTATAAAGAAGCTTGGGAAAAAAGTGTTGATAATGGACGCTGACCTCGGTCTCAGCAGCATCGATGTCCTGCTTCATTTAGCACCGATGTATACCATTCAGCATGTGATCGATGGCGAGATGAGGCTCAAAGATATCCTGATTGATGGACCACAGGGGATAAAGATACTTCCAGCCAGCTCAGGGGTGCAGGAATTAACGGCCCTCAATGAATTTCAGAGGTTAAGGATACTGGAAGAATTTGATTCTTTCGACAATGATGTCGAAGTTCTCCTCATCGATACTGCTCCTGGAATATCAGAAAATGTCGCCTTTTTCTGCATTGCGGCGCAGGAAATCATCATCGTCACATCTCCAGAACCGACAGCGCTCACCGATGCTTATGCACTTATAAAGGTGCTCTTTACAAGATATCAGGAGAAAAAGTTTTTTGTCCTCGTGAATTTAGCTAAAAATTCTGAGGAAGGATTCGAGGTTTTCAGAAGACTTTCTCTTGCGGCAGAGAAATTTCTTCATATATCTCTTGACTATCTTGGATATATACCCTACGATGCTGATGTTGCAAGGGCGGTGAAAGCACAGAAAGCCTTTGTTGAAGCCTATCCCGATAGCCTCGCATCGAGACAGATATTAGAGATTGCTTCCAAGGTCCTGTCCCCGCGGGGTGAGGTTAAGGGCACATTACAGTTTTTCATAGGAAATCTCCTATTGGCTTCACCGAGTCTGACAAAATAAAGGAAATGACAGGGTAGAGGACAGAATTGAGCGAGGAAGAGAAAGAGCGGATAATTCAACACTTTCTTCCCTCTATAAAATATAATGCCCATAGACTGGCCTGGAGACTACCGCCTCAGCTCACTGTAGATGACCTTATAAGCGTAGGCATTATGGGTCTTCTGGATGCTCTCAACAGGTACAGGAAAGACGAAGTCAAAATCAATACCTTTGTAGAATATCGAATAAGGGGTGCGATGCTGGATGAACTCAGGTCGAATGATTCGTTGCCTAAATCGATGAGAAAAAAGATAGATGCAGTTAAAAAGGCATATCTTAAGCTTGAGAAAGAGACCGGCTGCCCGCCAGAGGCTGAAGAAATTGCAAGGAAACTTAACATCACACTGGAAGAATATTACAGGATACTTCAGAGTACGAATTCAGGAATAGTCTTACGCTTCGAGGACTTCCACAAAAAAATGGGGGAAGAAGATGGTCTGGATCTGACCGAAAGCCTACCTGATCCTAATGCAAAAACTCCTCTCGAGATCTTAGAAAATAATAATAACAGAAAAATACTTGCATGCCTCATTGACAGACTGCCAGAAAGAGAGAAGTTAATCATTTGCCTTTATTATTGGGAAGAAATGACAATGAAAGAGATAGGAAAGGTGATGAACCTGACAGAGGGGCGGATATGCCAGTTACTTAACCATGCCCTCATGAGACTTAAAGCAGGGATAGAATCCCTCTCCACAACATAACCCGAATAATGCAGACATTGTTTTCGCCCCTGGAATTCGCTTGATATTTGGCAGGCACACGGACAGCAAAACCTTGATAATGCAGGATTTGGATGTTTACGTTATCACAATATGTTGCCTGGAAACTATCAGGTAAATTTTGATGTCTTTCCGCCCACAAAGGTGCTGCTATCAAGCTTTTGCTGCCCATATGCCTGCCCGCTGATTCCGTGAATTGCATCTTCCGGGTTAAAGAATCCTCTTAGAATTCCGATAAAAATAGAAGATGTGCCTCTGGTCAATCACGGTGATTACTTATGCTTGTTCTCACAGTGACAACAGAAGCAGATCCAGACAAGCGGGATAGATATTCGAAACTGGTGCCAATAGATATATTGGTGAAACCAGTAACTGGTGACGAAATCATAAGAATATAAAACATCCTTTGAAGGACGTAGTCGCAAAGGAGGGAATGATGCACGACACTAAAATGAATATTCTCATTGTTGATGATTTCTCAACAATGAGACGTATCATAAAAAACATTCTCAAACAACTCGGTTATGAGAACTTGGATGAAGCGGAAGACGGTACCCAGGCTTTTACTAAATTGAAAAACGGATCTTTTGGGCTCATTATTTGTGATTGGAATATGCCTAATATGGATGGCCTTGAGCTCCTGAAGAAAGTTCGCGACGACCCGCAATTGAAAGACACGCCCTTTCTTATTACTGCTGAAGCGGAGAAAGATAAAGTTATAGCAGCTATACAGGCTGGTGTAAACAATTATATCGTAAAGCCTTTCACAGCAGAAGTAATCAAGGAGAAGATGAGTAAGATATTCGAGAAACCTGGTTAATAAGAATGGCGGGAAAGAGATGTCCGAGAAATTAAAGTATTATTCTCAAAAGCCGATACTATTATTGATGAGGTAATTTTGAAGGCGCCAGAGACCCTAAATCCAGAGGCATTAAGTCATGATGCTTACAGGTGACCATGACAATAGTACACGGCATCAGTAGGTTATTTGCCAAAGTGGTGCCTGACAAAAAAGGCAGAGGTGTTAAAAAGAAAATACATAAATGATATAGGGGAGCATTTATGCGAAGGATAGTTTACGTGGTTGATGATGTTCCTACCACTATAGAGATAGTAAAAACTGTTTTCAAAAATGATCCGAATATCGCTATCGAAAATGCCACGGAGGGGAAAAAGCTTTTGGAGTCAATAAGGGAAAAAGGCTATCCCGATTTGATACTCTTGGACCTCATTATGCCGGGCATGGATGGTTTTGAGGTGCTAAAGAAATTAAAAGATGAAAGAGAGAAAAATTACTTTCCCATAGTAGTACTGTCGGCGCAAGCTGATAAACAGAGCATAGTAAATGCCTTGCATCTCGGAGCTGACGATTATGTGACAAAACCATTCTTCTTTGAAGAACTCAAAGCAAGGGTTTATAACATGCTCAAATTGAAAGACAGGGATGAACTTTTAAACAGATCACTTAATGTAATGGAAACAAATCTCTTGGAAAAAATCGAAATGCTTGAACAAAGTCAGTACGAAATTATAATAAGATTGGGTAAAGCAGCGGAATTCAGAGATGACGAGACAGGAGCACACATTGAAAGGATAAGAGATTATGCAGGACTAATAGCAGAAAATTTAGGGCTGGATAATGAGCAGGTGAGGATGATAAAGCATGCAGCGCCAATGCACGACGTTGGCAAAATAGGCATACCGGACAGTATACTGTTAAAGCCTGGAAAACTATCCAGTGATGAATTTGAAATAATAAAACTCCATACGGTCATAGGTGGTAGAATCCTGGGTGGATCACCACTCCCGCTCCTTGAACTTGCCAGTGAGATTGCAATGACCCACCATGAAAGATGGGACGGTAATGGTTATCCATTGGCATTAAAGGGTAAAGACATCCCTATATCAGGAAGGATTATCGCCATCGCAGATGTGTTTGATGCCCTTACGACAGACAGGGTTTACAGGGTTGCATGGCCCATTGAAAAAGTACTGGATTATATAAATTGGGAAAGAGAAAAACAATTTGATCCTGAAGTGGTTGATGCATTCTTCAGTGTTGCAGACAGTGTAATGCAGATCAAAACCTCAAGGGCTGATGGCCCCATGGAAAAACCGAAAATCAAAAAGATAATTGACGGAGTTACCTTTTAGGAAATTTCAATACAATATGTAAAGCAATCGTCTCCTGTTTATCCCTGGCAAGAAGAGTGGCGAGGGGAAGATCTTTAAAGATTTTCATAAAAAGTCCGAAAAATAAATAAGAAACTTACGATAATAAGGAGACCATCAGGTAGAAGGTCTTTTTGAATGGTTCAAAAGAAATATTTAGGGAATTAGCCGATCCTACGTGCTTTGACAAAGGTGGAGAGAAGCCTGAAGTAATAGTATGGCAAATGTTCATATAGATTATTTAAAGCCAGGTATGGTTCTTAACAGCGATGTGAGAGCCATCAACGGTCGTCTTTTACTCCTTGCAGAAACAGAGCTTACGGAGAAACACATCTGTATCTTCAAGGCATGGGGGATAACAGAGGTGGATGTCAAAGGTGTTACGGAAAAAGATGTTGAGACCTTCTTTACCGAACAGGTAGACCCCGTGATTCTTATAGAGGCAGAAAAGGAGCTGAAAGAAATATTCCGTCATACAAACCGGGATCAACCAGCCATGAGAGAACTCTTCCGATCTTGTACTCAGCGCAAGGCCAGACATGAATCGGGACAGATTGTCTAAGTCGTATAAACCTGGAGATCTTATTAAAGGTGATGTAAAGGTATCATCACCCCCAACGGTTTTTTTTCTCCTTAATGAGGCCCTAAATAATCCTTCTATCTCAGTTTTGGATATAGCCAACATCATCAGCGGTGATCAAGGACTTACAGCACGATTGTTGAGATTGGCAAACAGCCCGTTCCACGGTTTCCCCTCAAAGATAGAAACCATAAGTCAGGCAGTATTAATTTTAGGCACGCAACAGATACATGATTTGACCCTGGCAACGACGGTCCTGAGTTTATTCGAAAAACTTCCAAAAGAACTTGTTAATATAGAATCCTTCTGGTATCACAGCATTTCTTGTGGTCTCGCTGCACGGGTTATTGCAGCCTATCGGCGAGAACCTAATGTAGAACGCTTCTTTGTAGCAGGAACATTACACGACATCGGGCGTTTGATTATGTACATGAAGATGCCAGAACTGTCGCTCGATATATTGGTTCAAAGTAAGAAGAGCGGAGAACTCCTGTATAAGGTTGAGAGAGAGCGCATGGGTTTTGATCATGCCGATGTCGGCGGAATTTTATTAGAAAACTGGAAACTCCCTTTAAGCATAGAAGAAATGGTAAGGTTCCATCACAATCCTTTGAGGGCAATGCATTTTCCGATAGAGACGGCTGTTATTCATGTAGCCGATATTATCGCTCACGCCATGCAGCTTGGAACAAGTGGAGAACGATTTGTCCCTCCCTTGGACGCAACGGCATGGGAACGTATTGAAATCTCGCCGAGTATAATTTCTTCTATATTAAAACGGGTAGATCAACAATTTACCGAAACAATCCGGATGTTACAGGTGGGAGAAAATGATTGATTGTGTTAAAGAATGCTCAAGTTTGAATATTCTTAAAGAACGTAATACTTATCTTGAAGACATAAACAGGCGTCTCTTTTGTCTTTTAGACATGATGGCCTCCAGTGGGGATTTTCAGGCAAATATCAACAGAAATCGGAACCTTTCGTCGATTCTAATAGCAACCTTCTCACAACTGAAGCGATTATTGCCCTTTCAGGTCATGGCATTCTTGAGCATTGATGAAACTGATCAGAGTTTTGTTCTCAAAGAGTGTGAGCCATCGTGGAAACAGAGGTATATTCAGACAGAAATAGATAGCAAAATTATGAGTGGAGAATTCGCATGGGCCTTGTATCAAAACCGACCAGTTATAATGCCAGCAAAAAAATCTGGATATTCCGTCGTTCTGCATGTTCTGGCAACTCAATCACGCATACGGGGCATGTTTCTTGGTGTGTTGCAAAACAAAAAGTTTAATATCCATGATCCATCTCTCAAAGCACTTTCCATAATCCTCCTCAATACGGCCTATGCATTAGAAACGCTAGTTCTCTACAGGCTTCTCAGGAACCATATGGAAAATCTTGAAGCAGAAGTCCAGGGGCGGACACAGGAACTCCAGGAGGCACGCAAGCGTGCGGATGTGGCTAATATTACTAAATCACGGTTTCTTGCAAACATGAGCCACGAGATCCGTACACCCATGAACGGAGTCATCGGTTTTGCGGACATGCTCTTGGAAACCAATCTCGACAAGGAACAGGTTGAGTATGCGAGAACCATCAAACGAAGTGGTGAGGCACTCCTTTTCCTTATCGATGATATCCTCGATTTTTCCAAGATAGAGGCTGGTCAGTTGAGACTTGAAACCATTAACTTTGACCCTGCATTTGTGGTAGATGATGCTTGTAAACTGATAATGCCGCAATTGAAAAACAAGCCCGTTGAACTTCACTGCCATATCGAGGAGGGAGTTACAGCCTATGTTCAAGGTGATCCCGGACGTTTCCGTGAGGTAATCGTTAACCTACTTGGAAATGCTGCAAAGTTTACTGACTCTGGTGAGATAGGACTGTTGCTCTTTAGGGAAGAAGAAAAAAAAGACTTCGTGAAACTTCATGTAGAGGTGAGGGATACGGGAATAGGTATCCCAAAAGACAAGCTGGAGAGTATCTTTGAACCCTTCCATCAGGCAGATAGTACCACAACAAGAAAGTATGGGGGAACCGGCCTCGGTCTTTCTATCTGTAAGCAACTATCAAAGCTCATGGATGGAGATGTTTGGGCAGAAAGCGAACCAGGGAAAGGTAGTATCTTTCACTTTACTTCATGGTTTAGGAAAGTAGAAGATTGCAAGGAAGAGAAAGCTGAAGAACCAGTTACCCTTGCTACCCAGCAAGAAGACAGATACCCGGCCCATATCCTCCTTGTGGAAGACAACCCGATAAATCAGAATCTCTTAAGGATAATGCTGATGAAACATGGTTGTCATGTTGAAGTGGCCAGCAACGGAAGGGAGGGCTTAAAAAAATACACGCAGGATCCCAATAAGTATGACCTTATCTTTATGGACTGCCAGATGCCTGAAATGGATGGATTTGAGGCAACCCGTCTAATGCGCAATGAAGAAATCACTATAGGCCGGCATACTCCTATAATAGCCGTGACCGCCCACGCCATGAAAGAAGACAGGGATAAGTGCATAGCAGCAGGCATGGATGACTATATGGCAAAACCAATTAAGAAGGAGAAAGTTCTCGATCTGGTAGATAAATGGGTATCAAGAAAGGAGAAAGTGTAAACCTTATGAAATTAGCAGAAGATATGGGTTTCGAGGAAAATGAATTTTTAGAAATCTTAGAACTCTTTGTAAAAACAACCAACTCTTATCTCAATGTATTGCAATCAGCTCTTGAACAGGGCGATATACAGAAGGTCATTGAAGTTGCTCATTCCATAAAAGGTGCTGCCGGTAGTCTCGAACTAACCGATATCTACAATATTGCAAAGGGAATTGAGATGAGTGCACGGGAAGGCCATTTAGATGGATTATCCGAGAACATCCGATTGATCAAAGAAAGGAATAATCTTGTGGCTGAAGTTCTTGCAAGATCTGATCAAGAGGGCATTTTATGAGCATACTTATTGTAGAAGACAATCAGGTTAGCGCAAAAATTTTGGAGATCATTCTTCAAAAACATGGCTATCAGACTATCGTTGCAACTACTGGGAAAGAAGCACTTGAGTTTCTTAAAAATACAATATCTATTCAATTAGTAATTGCTGATATTATGATGCCCGAGATGAACGGGCTGGACCTTGTCAGGACCATGAAAGAATCCCGGGAGTGGAAGGAGATTCCCGTGATCATGTCCACTTCCTTAGCTGATGCTCAGACTGTTTCGGAGGCTGTAAAACTTGGATGCAGACATTACGTTTTAAAACCAGTAAATGCGGCAAACCTTATGCCTAAAGTCCATGAAGCTTTAACAGCTGAAATACCAGTTATCCGGAATCGATATCTCATTATGTCCGAATTAGGTCTGGATAGTATTGCCTACGAGGAGCTTGCAAGATCACTTGCAACGCAGATAAGTGAAAAAATCCAGCATCTGAAACAGATGGATACCAGCGGGAAACACGTCGAAAATGTCCAGAGTGAAGTATTAGACCTTGCAGAAAGTTCTATGGTGCTGGGAGCTGAGAGAGTCAAAAGCATTATGGAAAGATTAGATGCAAAGGGGAAAAGAGACGCAGAAACAATGAGATCGTTTTATCCCCTTCTATTGGTAGAGCTGGAACTTTTCCATAACGCCCTCATGTGTCTGTTAAACCCACAAGGTCATAAAAAGTAAAAATGGCTGTTGTTTTAGGAAAGTTAGATTGTGAGTGAGATGGAAGCAGTTGATCTAAAAAGATTCGTTAAAGGCATCAACAGTCTATCCACTATTCCGCTCTTGATGGAAAAGATACTTTCCCTTGTGAAGAAAGAGGATTCATCCGCCCGGGAGCTCTATAAATTAATCTCCCATGACTATGCGCTTGCAGAAAAGGTTGTAAGGGTTGCAAACTCGACATTTTTTGGCCATTCCGGAGAGGTAAAAGATATAAGACAGGCGATAATGTTTCTCGGCTATGACAGAATAAAGTCCATAGCCCTCGGGATGAGCATCATGCATTTATTGCCAGCTGATGGTTCATTCAATATGAAGAACCTTTGGAGTCACAGTTATGAAGTGGCCCTTTTCTCTGAAGCCCTTTCTGAAATCATATGCATGACATGTCCCAGGGAGTGCTTTCTTTCAGGCTTACTTCATGACATCGGTAGGATTATATTTTGCAAGATGAATTATAAAAGATTTCTCGACATTGGCTCTTCAGATAAACTGCTTGAAAGAGAAAAAGAGGTCTTCGGCTGCACTCATGCTGATGCAGGCGCCTGGTTTGCTCTCGAAAATGGCTTGCCACCCGAAATCGTCTCGGTAATTCAGTCTCATCACAAACCGTCTTCTGCAAAGGATTATAAGGATACTGTTTCTATAGTATCTCTTGCAGAAGCGTTATCGCGGAGATACAATCCTACGATCGAGAACGACGGTATATGGACAGAGGAACATGATATAATTCTTCTGGAGTTTTCATTGACAGATGAAAATATATTGTCTGCCAGCAAGAAGTTCTGTGCTGAGAAACCGGCTATAGAAGAATTTTTTGAACTTTCCTAAAACGAATTCGTCGTCTTCGATACAGTTAGTCAAAATATTGACATAACGAATTCGGAGATAACACCAAGCGTTTATGTAACCCCTCCTCCCCTCCCCTTAAGGTAAGGGAGGAAGGATGGGATTACAAATAAAATTTATGCAACTGTATTAATTTTCATTACGAAATAAAAGGGGCTTTTTTTGGATGTTTGTCGTTGCATTTTACCATGTTCTTTGTGTAAGCTGATATGGACAGTCCAAAATTTTGGGTGCGAATACGGGGGAAAGAATCAGGATTTTCGAAAATAGCAGTTAAAGACAAAGTTTTTATTTCTGATAGCAATGCCTATACAACCTTTGGATAGGATTTCTGGTATGCCTTCGATAAAAAGACAAGAAAAAGAAGTGTCCCTTGCGCGAAAAAAACCAAAACAAAAGAAAAAAGAACACAAAAAAGAGTCTGGCAAGATAGATATCAAGGTCTGAAAATGGATGAGGAGCTCGCTGAATCAATAAACAAAGATAAGAAAGGGCCAAAGAGAATCTCTAAATCGAGATCAAGAGGCAGCACAAGTAAGGAAAAAAACCTTCTTATACTGGAGCTTTCCGAGATAAAAGAAATCGCGGATTTAATATTCGAGAGGATAGAGAAAAAGATTGAGCTTCTAAAGGAGATAGAGGCATCTGTCGACGAAAAGATAGCTACCCTCAGAAGACTCGGACAAGAGAGGATATCTGCCGAAACTCCTGTACATAATATTGATCACCGCCTCAAGATTCTTGCTCTTAAGAAAGAAGGTCTAAGAAATGATGAGATTGCAAATATTCTTAATATGCCGGTGGGTGAAGTAGATCTCATTCTAAATCTGAATAAAAACTATGAGATCCCTGTCGGTGATACCCATGTCCCTCCACAGAAACAACAGAACTTTTCTCAGAAATTAATAAAAAATAAAACTCGACATACTTTTTTTTCTCGAAAAATAGTATGGGTATTACTAATACTTCTTCTATTTATAGGCTTTGTAAGTGTATATACGGAGATTCCATATAATATTATTCCTCGAGAACCAAAAAATATTGAGCAAAATCTAAAGTTAGAGAAACAAGAGAATATTGAGAAGGAAAAATTACCATCTGCAGATTTAATTCGGCAAAAATATGCCCTCTCAAATACTCAAGAAATCGGGCTGGTAGAAACATTACAGAAAAATCTTCAGGAAGAGAAATCACGGACTTTCTCTCCAGAACTACAAAAAGAGAGTAAGAGGATTAAAGTCATTTCTAATTCCGCCACTCTCAGGGCGGAACCATCATTGGACTCACACCCCGTTACTTGGACTTCACAAGGAGTTGTGTTTGATGTGTTGGAAGAATTTACGGATAACACTGGGAAAAAATGGTACAAGGTAGCAATTTCGAAAGGGAAGGAATGTTGGATAGCTGATAAAGTAGTCAAACAAACATCATAACTGGACCTCTTTGTTTCATGGGCAACACTTACCAAAAAGGGAAATTTTTTCCTATCTTCTTATCAGTCTTATCCCAGGCGAAGCATTAACAAAGAGGCGACATGCTGAAAAAAATCTGCAAATCGACAAGATTTTATTCTGGTTACACATAACCGTAGATTTAACCCCTCCTTTAAAATTTTTGCAATTGGTGGTTCCTGTCAAATTTATTACATACATGGGAACTTTTTACTTGCCTGCTTAATACGGAGAAACGCTTAAATTACCAGCCTTAAAGAGGATTTAAGATTGTATATCTTTTGGCATCAATATTGCTAATTCATTATGATATGTCTAAAGGAATTTATATCGCCTTGTCAGGTGCTGTTTTAAAAAATGCTCAGATAGAATCCATTTCACAAAATCTTGCAAATGCGAATACTACCGGATATAAGAAAGACACCATCTCATTTAAAGATTATCTTATCCCTCAAGAAGTAATCAGTTTTGAGCCTGATGGAAGAGTCATGAGCTATATCTCAACGATCATGACCGATTTCTCCCCTGGGAATTTCGTTAAAACGGGAAATCTTTTAGATATAGCTATTGATGGCAATGGATTTATCGCTCTGGAAGGCAATCGTTATACGAAAAGGGGTGACCTCAAAAGAGACAAGGAAGGATATCTCAAGACCTTTAATGATATAAAGGTTCTTGGAAACAGCGGCCCTATAAAATTGCCCGAAGGAAATATAGAGATAAGTGCAACAGGTGATATTTCTGTGAACGGCGAACCTGTTGATTCAATAAAAATCGTAAACTTCCCCCAAAAGGATAATCTTTTAAAAGTTGGTGACGGAATATTTTTTTCAAAAGAAAAGGGGATCGAACAAAATGCTGAAGTAAAACAGGCCCATTTAGAAACCTCTAATGTGGAAGTAGTAAAGGAGATGGTACAGATGATAGAAACATTGAGGGAGTTTGAAGCCTTCCAAAAGGTAATCCAAACCTTTGATGAAGCATCAGCAAAAGTAAATAATGAGATAGGGAGGGTCTAAAATGTTAAGATCTTTATTCATAGCTGCAACAGGCATGGAGGCCCAGAAGCTCAACATAGATGTGGTTGCCAACAATCTCGCCAACGTAAACACTGTTGGATTCAAAAAAAGCAGGTCAGATTTTCAAGAACTCATTTATCAGGAAATAAGGGCTCCTGGTGCAACTTCTGCTGAGGGGGCTCAGATACCATCTGGAATTCAGGTAGGCCTTGGCGTGAAACCCGTTGCGGTTCAGAAGATCTTTACGCAGGGTGACTTTGTCAGCACAGGCAATAGCCTTGACCTTGTTATCGAGGGGAATGGTTTTTTCCAGATCTTGATGCCTGATGGAACAATTGGATATACCAGGGCTGGAGCATTCAAACTTGACAGCGAAGGCCGTATAGTGAATTCAGATGGCTATCCGTTAGAACCGGGCATAACAATTCCTGAAAATACTCTAAGTATTACCGTTAGTTCGGATGGAAAGGTCACAATACTGCAGGCAGGGAGCGCTACTCCAGCAGAGATAGGACAGATCGAACTTGCTCGATTCACAAATCCTGCTGGACTAAAGGCAATAGGCAAAAACATTTATTTTCCTACTGATTCCTCAGGTGAAGCAATAACAGGTAATCCCTCTACAGAGGGTTTTGGAACAATTGTGCAAGGATTCCTCGAGTTGAGTAACGTAAATGTAGTTGAGGAGATGGTGAATATGATCATCAGCCAGAGAGCATATGAGATCAATTCAAAGGCTGTGCAGACCTCTGATGAGATGCTCCAGATCGCTAATAATCTGAGGAGATAACAAGTGTTCAGAAGTCTGATGTCAGAAAACCTTAAGGGGAAAAGCAGAAATTACCTGCCTATTTGTTTTTTTCTGTTTATTGCTTGTTGCATCCTGCTTAATTCTCCTTTTGTAATTGCTGCATCATGGGACCCTGAAGCGGTATTGAAGACATATCTCAAGAATAATTATCCCTGGGCTGAGATAGAACTGAAGGATTTGACATTCAACGCAGAGCTTCCAGCCGAAGAGCCTGAAAAGATAGTGATAGAAAAAGGGCCTCCTGCTAAAACAGTCTTCCGATTAGAATTCAGGAATGGCAAGAAACTTACTGTTTCCGCCTATGTTAAAGCCTCTGACTGGGTTGTCAAGAGTAGAAGGTCCTTCAGAAAAGATCATTGCTTTAAAGAGGATGATCTATTTCTAACTCGGATGGATGTAACAAAGATACCACAAGGTGCTACAAAGGACATAAAGCTGGTCGTTGGAAAGTCCTTAAGGCATTCAATTATTTCAAACACCCCGGTACTTGACACCATGATAAACGAGACTCCTCAAATAAAAAAGGGCTGGAGAGTGACTCTTTTAGCAGAATCTCCAGGTTTCAGCATCACAACAACAGGTGAGATAAGAGAAAATGGTTTTATCGGAAAGTATGTAAAGGTTATGAATCTTTCATCAAAAAAGATACTGAAAGGACTGCTTATTGATGAAAATACCGTTAAGGTGGATTTCTGAAATGCATAGAGCATATGGCATAGGGCTCAGAGCAAAGGACAAAGAAATAAGGAAGGCCTTTACTCTCTGCTTCATGTTCTTTGCTCTGTGTCTCTTCTCTGCTTGTGCTTCAACATCCAAGTTGCCACCGCCTCCCCCAAAATATGTCTATCCTGAAGAAGTACTGGCACCATCCACTGCCAACTCCCTATGGATTGATACGGCCAGCCTCTACGAGGATTTAAAGGCAAGGAGACTTAATGACCTTGTGACGATAAGGGTGATTGAGAATATAACAGGGTCCGGGAAGGCAGATACAACGGCAAGCAGGAAATCTGCTATCGATGCAAAGGTTGATGATATTTTCGGTATTCCAAATAACCTTAACCTTGAGAATTTGTGGGGGAAAGGTCACACTTTCTCGCCCACAGTAAAAGGTTCAATGGAGGATGATTTTGAAGGACGTGGAGAAACAACGAGAGAGGGAAAACTCGTTGGCATTATAACAGCAAAAGTTGTCGAGGTACTGCCCAATAGAAACCTCGTTTTGGAGTCAAGGAAGGAAATTACCATCAATAATGAAAAACAGATACTCGTCTTCAGGGGGATAACAAGACCGGAGGATATCGCGGCCGATAACACAGTCTTGAGCACCAGAATTGCCGATGCAGAAGTTTATTTTGTCGGGAAAGGAGTTGTTCAGGATAAGCAAAGTCCTGGCTGGCTTGTAAGAATTATTGATAAGGTATGGCCATTCTGACAACAGTCAACAGTCAACAGTCAACAGTCAGGGAGATAAAAGAAAAAGGTAAAAAAATTATTTTTATATGCCTTTCATTATTCACTATTTACTTTTCACTATTCACTGTTTCTCATGCTGAGCGGATCAAAGACGTAGCAAGCTTCGAAGGCATGAGGCAAAACCAGCTCATAGGGTTCGGACTTGTTGTAGGGCTTGATGGTTCCGGAGATACGGGCATTGCTACAATGCAGGGCATAGCCAATATGCTTCAGAGAATGGGTTTTACAGTAAGACCGATCGACATAAAGGCTAAGAATACTTCAGCAGTTATCGTAACGGCCACTCTTCCCCCTTTTCCCAAACCAGGTCTTAAGGTTGATGCAGTGGTTTCTACCCTTGGAGACACTAAGACTCTTCAAGGAGGAACCCTCCTTTTAAGCCCAATGAAAGGCCCTGATGGTAAGGTTCATGCGCTTGCCCAGGGCCCTATCTCAATTGGCGGTTTTGGTGGAGGGAAAGGAGGTACAACGATTCAGAAAAATCATCCAACTACGGGTAAAGTTCCCGGAGGTGTTATTTTGGAAGGTGATTTTCCCTTCGTCTTGGGTAACGAAAAAGAATTAAGAATATTTCTTCATAAGCCGGATTTCACAACAGCACATGAAGTCACAACAAAGATAAATGAGACATTAAAGTCTGAATATGCTGTCACTGTTGACCCCTCAACAATACGATTGGAGATACCTACAGAATATACTAACAGGGTTGTCGAACTTGCAACCGTCATAGAAAATATAGAAGTAAATGTGGATACACCTGCGCGTGTGGTGATAAATGAAAGGACAGGGACTGTCGTGATTGATGATAATGTAAGAATAGCGCCCGTTGCAGTCGCACATGGTGGTCTCACTATCGTTATAAAGACAGAGTTTAAGGTATCCCAGCCTCCATCTTTCGCACCTGAAACTGCAAAGACCGTCGTCGTTCCGGAAAGGGATGTAATCATTATGGAACAGAAGGCATCCCTCACCGAGGTATCCGGTGTAACCCTCGGAGAGGTTGTAAAGGCTTTGAATGCCCTGGGGGTAACGCCAAGAGATCTCATTGCTATACTTCAGGCATTAAAGACATCGGGTGCGCTGAGGGCTGAACTGGAGATTATATAAATGTATATTCCTCCTAACATATCCTTATACCATCATCAAAATATTGAGGAATATAGAGGGAGAAATGATTCTGAGGCTGTGAAGGCAGTTGCGAAAGAGATGGAGGCACTCTTTGCATATGAACTGATTAAGGCGATGAGAGAGACGACGGAGATATCATCGAAGAATAATCTTGGAGAAGATGTATATATGAGCATGTTTGACATGGAGCTTGCAAGGCTTTTTGCCGAAAGGGGGCTTGGACTTCAAGATATTCTAAGTAGGGGGAAGAACACAATTAACAGTCCAGAGTCGGCAACAGAGAATGATCAAGAACTTGATCCCCAAATCCCACTATCTGAAATAAGGTATACTCCTCAGCCCTCTCAATTAAACCCCCGGCTATCATCACTTCCTGTCGATGGAGTAATCAGCTCTTATTTCGGCATGCGGAGGCATCCTCTCTATGGCGATATGAGATTCCATCGCGGGATTGATATAGCGGCTCCGGCGGGAACCGAAATTTACCCGGTTGAAAGAGGAAGGGTTATATTCAGTGGTGAACAGACAGGTTACGGTAATGTCATCATCATTGATCACGGAGAAGGACTGACAAGTAAATACGCCCACAATAGAATAAATGTTGTGAAAGAAGGTGATGAAGTGGATACAAATACTGTTATAGCTTATGTTGGGAACACCGGAAATTCCACCGGATCCCATTTACATTTTGAAATATGCAAGAATGGAAAAAATATAGATCCTATAAGGGTTCTAATAAGAGGATAAAATTAAAGAATTTTAGAAAAATTCCGATAAAAAAGAATAAAGAGAGGAGGACTTGATGAAGATCTATGGCAACAAAACACCTGAAGGGCAAGAGATAGATCTTACCACCCGTAAGGTTTCCAAAGCAGAGATCAAGAAAAGGCCCTCTGAATCAGAAAAAATAAAGCCAACAGATAAGGTTGAAATTTCTGGTGAGGGCAAAAGAGTCGCAGAATTAATGGCTGCCATAAATCAACTCCCGGAAATCAGGAACGATAAAGTTAAGACAATAAAAGATGCTATAGAGTCAGGCAACTATCAGGTTGATCCTCTGAAGATAGCAGAAAAGCTTCTCAATGAACTATGAGGACTATTGATGCTATCAAAAATATCCTTATTGAACAGACAAATGCCTATTACATGCTTCTTAACCTGCTCCAGCGGGAGCGGGTATGTCTTGTAAATCTGAATGTGGGTGGGATCGAAGAACTGTCAAAAGAAAAGGACACTGTCGTCCTCAGGCTTAGACTCCTTGAAGAGGAAAGAATAAGGCTCACCAATAAATTCTTTGCCGATAATATGATCGAAGGTCCCGTTAATTTACATAGACTTTATGAGGTAACTGCTGATGAGTCATTTTACCAGTTGCGATCACAATTGACCTCTTTATTTCAAAGCATAGAAGAGGTGAATGCATTCAATACGATCTTGATCGGGCGTTCTCTCAATTTTATAAAAAACTCAGTGAGTTTTCTGGAATCTTTCGGATTCAGTATAAATCAGAATAGCACTGGCGTAATTCTCTCAAAGGAGATTTGATTGTCCCTCTTTGGCTTATTTGATATCAGTAAATCTGCACTTTTTGCAAGCCAGACGGCTCTCTCAGTAACCAGTCACAATATTGCGAATGTAAACACGCCTGGATTCTGCAGACAGGAAGCCATCTTTGAGGTGGCAAGTCCCGCAGTCCTCAGAGATGGCTTCTTGGGAAGGGGTGTAACGATCTCGGGTATCAGGAGATATTATGATAAATTTATTCAGACTCAGTTATTGGGACAATTCCAGAACCATGGAAGGTCTCTTGCACTCAACCAGACATTGAGCCAGATCGAGCAGCTATTTAATGAAGCAAAAAACATAGGGCTTTCTGATCCATTAATGGATTTTTTCAATGCCTGGCAAGAGGTTGCTTCAAACCCGGAAGGTTTTACTCAGAGGAATTTATTGCTCCAGAAGGCAAAATCCCTTGTCCTCACAGCAAAACAGGTGGAGCGCGGAATTACTAATACCTTAAGAAATATCAATGATGAAATAGATAATGCCGTGAACCGCGTAAACTCTATTGCATCTGAAATTGCGGCATTGAATGGCAAGATAGTCCAGGTAGAGGCAGGAGGCACGGAAAGCGCAAATGATTTAAGAGACCAGAGGGATATGCTTTTGAATGAGCTCTCAAACCTTGTAAACTTCAGCTCCTATGAAGATGAGAATGGCTCAACTACTGTAATAGTTGGAATGAGAAACCTTGTTTATCGTGAAGAAACCAATAATTTTTCGACACGAATAAATGAAGACGGAGACAAGGAGTTGTATCTTGATGGGATTAATATTACAGCCAATATCGTAAAAGGCAAATTAGGGGGTTTTCTTGCAGCGAGGGCTGACATTAAAACCGGATCCCTGAACGCCCTTCAAAGGCTCATTGCCTCCCTTATCAAAGAAATTAACCTTCTCCACAGGGACGGATATGGCCTTGATGGCACCACCGGCAACGATTTTTTTACTTCCCTTCAGCTCTCCATAAGAGATTTCTCTTCAGGAGCTGATATGGCAGCCTCAATAACAGATCTGTCCCAATTAACCCTTGACGAATACAACGTACAGTTTGATGCAGCCAATAATTATTATGTCTATAACAGACAGACCGGTGCACTTGTTACATCAGGCGCATATGTTTCAGGGAATCCAACAACCTTTGACGGAATTGAACTCATAATCACCGGAGCAATCACCCCCCAAGATAGATTTTCTGTGAGTCCTTTGACAGATGCTATCAAGAATTTTGATGTGACTATCACTGATCAACAGAAGATAGCTGCTGCGACAGATAATGCGGCATTGCCGGGTGACAATACGAACGCTCTCAGGATTGTGCAATTATCTGATGCAGCTGTAACAAATCTCGGTGATTCAACTTTTTCGAGTTACTATAGAGATCTCGTATCCAGTATTGGCTCCATGGGGAGGGCAGCTTCAGACAGTTTAACCTTCGATGAAAACCTTTTATCTGAATTAAATAACAGACGTGAATCCTTATCCGGCGTATCTCTGGACGAGGAGGCTGCAAATCTAATTAGGTTTCAGCGATCTTTTGAGGCTGCTGCAAGGATGATTAAGGCCACGGATGAGCTTCTACAGACTATATTGAGCCTATGAGAGTCAGCTCTTTAATGATATTTAACCAACTTATCCGCTCCCTTCAAAAGAATACAGAGGATTTCGCGAAATTGAATAATCAACTGGCATCAGGTAAGAAAATAGAAAAACCCTCAGATGATGTCATTGGAATGATGAAGGTCATTGATTATAAAG
>JBFLXE010000003.1:0-44227 GCA_040757455.1 Nitrospirota bacterium | reverse complement strand
CCTCCTCTTTGGTCTTAATTTATAACCGTCAAGCCAATTAGGAGGAATATATTACTTAATACTTTAAGGTCAAACCTTTGATAGTCTCACTGGTAAAACCAGTGGCTTACCTATCAAGGAGTTATCAGTTCATTCCTTCCATGGACTTTCATCTGGGCTACAGTATAATTGTTATCCTCGTTATGGTAGGTGATTCTTTCTATCTGACCTTCAATTTCGATAAACATAGGAAATATATCTTCAGGCCCCTTCAGTTGTTTGGAAGTGATGTTGTGTTTTAATAATCTTAGTGGGAGTCACAATATAGTCCACATGGGTATCAAACTCCTCGTGGGGAACTTCTTCAACAATCTGTAAATCATGAAGGGTTGTTAGGACTGTGATTTTTCCAAATTCCTTTATGAAGGTAGCAATCTCTTTGTCTCCATAGCCACCGCCTTTTCCCAATCTCCAGCCTTCTTTATCTACCGCCACACAGCCAGTGATAATCAGATCAGGTTTTGGAAGCCTTTCCAATCTCTTGCCCAATCTGAATGCCCCTTTGATAGTTGATGCCTCCTCTTCCCTGCCTCTTACTACTTCAGGATCAATCCTGAGATAACCTTCCTTCAACCTTGGAGTAGCCATGATCAGGACTTTTCCTTCTTTCAGGGCCAACTCCCTTACTTTTTGTTGTGCAAAATCCGGATTTGCAAAAATTACCTTTGCCTTTTTCCACTCCGGTAAAGTAGAAACCAGTTTAGCTGCCTGATCAGAACCCCCAAAATTTGGAATTCGATCTTTCAGAGGAAGAGGAAATCTTGCCACCCCTTTCTCTTCTAGTAATCTCCAGATTTTTTCTCTCAGTATCTTCTTTTGCTCTTTTATGTCCATATCAAGCTTATTATAAGATATTGACCGAGACAGGCACGTCTTCATTGCAAGAATTCATCTTTCATTCTCGATCTCCTCTGCCTTGCCTTTACTTTCCTTTTAATTCTCTGGGCTGCTTTTATCAAATAAGGCATCATCTGAGGTTTGATATGGAGATAGTACCTGCATTCATAGGCAACTCTTTTAGGCATGACATTGGGATTACGTGTGATTCTTCTCTCTATCCATTCCTCATACTTTTTAAAGGGATGATATGCTTTAGCTACCTGCAGGATAATTTCCTCCATGACTTCTTTTTGTCCTCTGATTTCAAGTAGCCACCTCTTGAGAAAGTTTCGGAGGTCGTCTCCCTGAAGAAAGGATACCGTGAGCGCGAGTTTTCATGTTTTTCACGATAATGGACGAGAACTTTACGACCGAAAAGTCCAGAGGGCTTTTAGGAAAGTGTTAGAAAAAGCAGGTATTAACAATTTTCACTTTCATGACCTGAGGCATACCTTTGCGAGTTATCTCAGACAAAATGGTGTTGATCTTCACACAATTTCGAAACTTCTCGGGCATAAAGATTTGAGGATAACGACACGCTATGCGCACCTCAATGTGGACTCTTTAAGAAGAGCAATTTCAAGCCTCAATTTCACGTTTTCTTCACATTCAGATGAAAAGAAACAGGCAGAAACTCTGTAACACCTTGATTTTACTAGCGGTCCCAACGGGATTCGAACCCGTGTTTTAGCCTTGAGAGGGCCATGTCCTAGGCCACTAGACGATGGGACCGAAGTCAGACAGAGAATGCAGATAGAGAAAATAAACTCATCTCTTCATCAAGCCGTGAAGCATCATCGCCATCTCGTCAAATGCCGCATATAAATCATCAAAGACTTTCTCATTAACAAGATTTCTGTTTCTCATCACATGGAGCAGACTCACTGTTTCGTAAATTGATCCCTTTGCAACAGAAAAATGGTACTTCTGTTCTTTTATTGCTTCCCTGCCTGTTGCCTCAGCAATATTCGCAGAAACTGACAGGCAGCTTCTTCTGATTTGATCGCCTATGGATGATTGGTATTTATGCGGTACACCGTCGACGATATCGGCGATCATCCCATAGATATCGACACTTTTCTGCCACACAGCCAGCCGTTCAAATTTGAACATTTAGTCTTTTCTCTATCTCAAATCTCTATCTGATTTTTTGGCTGGGGAGAGAGGATTCGAACCCCTGTAAGCAGATCCAGAGTCTGCCGTCCTGCCACTGGACGACTCCCCAAAGAGAGTGAAAAGTAGTAATAATATATCACAAAAATTTACAGACCATCAATGATCCCTCGAATAAACTACCCCGCATCAAGCTGTGAGGTATCGAATCTGTCATTCCGGCTCCCACTTTCCTGAGTTTGCAAACCGCATTCACACATATTTACGGCCTTCTCATTGACATCGCTAAAGAATTGGCGCTTTGAATGAGATTTTCTCTTGTCTTTTTCGGCTTTCATTTTCAATGTTCAAACCACTTTTCTATTTTTCACTCAAAATTATCAATTTAATATATAAATCTTGTCATTTCTCGTTGTAATGAGAAATAACTCTTAACGAATACCCGCGCATATTGTTGACTTTCATATATAAAAAAAGTATCATGATTATAAAGACATAGAAAAAAAGAGAGTTTTTAGGAGACAAGATGTTTGAGAAGTTTACAGAACGTGGAAGAAAGATAATTATTTACGCAAAAGAAGAAGCTGAGAAACGCCAAAATGATTATCTGGGTACAGAGCATCTTCTGATTGCGGTACTGAAAGAAGATGATGGCCTGCCCATTGCGATCCTTAAAAGGATGGGAATTACGCCTGAGGAAGTTCGCCTTGAAATAGAGAGAAACTTGCCTCAGGGTACAAATCTCATGACTTTTGGTGACATCCCTTTCACACCCAGAGCAAAAAAGGTTCTTGAACTCGCTGTCGAAGAAGCCCGCCTGCTCGGCCATAATTACATAGGCAGCGAGCATATCTTCCTCGGCCTTATAAGAGAAGAGGAAGGCATCGGCGGAAAAATTCTTCGGAGCTTCGGAGCCAATCTGCTTGGAGCAAGACAATTGACTATTAATTTTTCTATAAGGGCGCACTCGCAGGTGAAAGAAAAAAGAAGTACCACACCAGCATTAGATGAATTTGGGAGAGATCTTACACTGCTGGCCAAGGAAGGAAAACTTGATCCCGTGATCTGCCGGGAGGATGAAATAGAGCGGTTAGTACAAATACTCGGTAGAAGGATCAAGAATAACCCTGTGATTATTGGTGAGCCGGGCGTCGGAAAGACAGCCATTGTCGAAGGCCTGGCGCAGAGGATAGTTTCGGGTAATGTCCCGGATAGCCTCCTGGGCAAACGCATTGTTTCCCTTGACTTAGGTGCTCTTATTGCAGGAACCAAGTACAGGGGGCAGTTTGAAGAAAGACTGAAGATCGTTATGAAGGAGATTATCCAGTCAGACAATGTGATTCTCTTTATTGACGAACTTCATACTCTTATTGGTGCAGGCGCCGCGGAAGGTTCTGTTGACGCTTCCAGCATGCTGAAACCCGCGCTCTCCCGGGGTGAAATACAGTGTATAGGTGCGACCACACCTGACGAGTACAGAAAACATATTGAAAAAGACGGTGCTCTTGAAAGAAGATTCCAGCCAATAAATGTCCAGCCGCCGACACTGGACAACACGATAGAGATTCTGAAAGGCTTGAAATCCAGATACGAAGCTTTTCACAAAGTTAAGATAACGAATGAAGCTATTGAGACTGCTGCGAGGTTGTCAGATAGGTACATTTCCGACAGGTTTCTCCCCGACAAGGCAATCGACGTCATTGACGAGACGGGCTCGAGGATTAAACTTAAAAAATATACTCCGCCATCTGAGCTAAAAGACCTGGAGACTGACATTCAGCGATATTCAAAGGAGAAGAATCTGTACATAAAGCTTCACGACCTTGAGAAGGCTTCGTCTATCAGGGTGGAAGAGGAAAGAACAAAGAGACTTTATGAACAGCTTCACAAACAGTGGATAGACAATCTGAACAAAGATATTCCATATGTGAGTGAGGAGGATATCGAGTACACTGTATCTAAAATGACAGGCATCCCGCTTTCGAAACTCGAAGAGAAAGAATCGGAAAAACTTATACGAATGGAAGATAACCTCCACAGAAGGATAATCGGACAGGAAGAAGCGATCAAGGCAGTGTCCAGGGCAATCAGGAGATCAAGAGCCGGACTCAAATCGAATAAGAAGCCTATCGGCTCATTCTTCTTCCTGGGTCCTACCGGTGTGGGCAAGACGGAACTTGCAAAAACACTGGCATGGTTTCTATTCAATGACGAAAACTCCTTAATCAAAATTGATATGTCAGAATATATGGAGAGGTTCAATGTATCGAGGCTCACAGGGGCTCCGCCAGGATATGTCGGTTATGAGGAAGGCGGACAACTGACGGAAAGGATAAGAAAGAAACCATATTCTGTTGTGCTCTTCGATGAGATAGAGAAAGCACATCCTGATGTTTTTAACATTCTGCTTCAGGTGCTCGATGACGGCGTATTAACAGACAGCTTTGGCCGGAAAGTTGATTTCAAAAACACAGTGATAATCATGACATCGAATCTCGGAGCAAGAACTATAGAGAAGGCAACCCCTCTGGGTTTTCAGACGAAGACTTCCGAGGCTATTTACGAAAAGATAAAAGAGAATGTCCTGAACGAGCTTAAAAAGACTTTCAATCCCGAATTTCTCAATCGCGTTGATGAAACAGTCGTATTCCACCCTCTTGAAAGATCGCATCTGCTTTCTATTATCGACCTTCTTGTGGAAGAGACAAACAGAATGTTAATCGAGAAAGAGCTTGTGGTCGAGGTAACTCCTGAGGTCAAGGAATGGATACTGAAAAAGTACTACCAGCCAGCATACGGAGCCAGACCAATGAGGAGAGCCATACAGAAAGAGATCGAAGATCCGCTTTCTGAAGAACTTTTGAAAGGTAACTTCAAAGGAACTCACAAAATTAAGGTTGTTCTCGAAGGCGATATGCTTTCATTTATGGATGCTGCAGAAGAGACGATGTCTCTTTTGTCTAGCACGAATTAGCAGCAGTTCAAAACATCCAGATAGTTGAATTCCTATTTTCGGATATGATGATTGCAGGTTCAGGCTTGAAGCCAAGCCTGAACCTTTTTTTAAACGTGGTGACACGTATCAGCTTCTTGCTGTTGAAAATAATCTTTCGGAAATAATGAAAGGTGAGAAATAAAGGAAATAAGGCCCTCATCCTTCTGATAATATTGCTCCTTGTCGCAGTCTTCGTAATCCTATTGATAACAGAACGGGGCGGCGAGAAGGTAATAACCGTGGGAAATCCTGCGCCCGACGTGAGGCTCGTCGACGCAGATGGAAACGCTATAAATCTCTCTGATCTTAAGGGCTCGGTCATATTCGTCCATTTCTGGGCTACGTGGTGCGAGTCGTGCACGGATGAGATGCCGTCTATTCAGCAGCTTTCCAATATTTTTTCGGACAATTCAGAATTCAGGCTCATTACAGTCATTTACAGGGATAGCAGCTCCAATGTGATGAGCTATATGGACGAGAATCATTATTCTTTTCCCGTGTATTTCAATCCCGACAACACCGCTGCCAGGAAGTTTGGCATTACCGGCGTTCCCGAATCTTTTGTTATAGACAGAAACGGCATTCTCAGGGAGAAGATAATCGGTCCGTCGGATTGGGATTCAACAGGCATGCTCACAACATTTCGCAATCTCCTCAATGAGCGAGCATAGTCTCCATGTAGTTATTGATCGGCAGTGGGAAAAGTCAGAAAAACAGAGTCTGCATTTCTTTTCGTCGGAACACTTTTTTCCGAAACCGATGCTTTCGTTCGCGCAAGAGAACGACTCGAAATCTGCTTCGGAGCCATTCTGGCCGAAAGCAGTCAGCTTCAATGGGATTACTCCTCATATTACACTAAGGAAATTGGATCACCAATATACAGACGGTTCGTTTTTTTCGAAAAACTGATCGATCCCGGAATGCTTTCCAGGATCAAGCTTACGACGAACGAAATAGAAGAATCTTTTTCCGAGGGCGGTAAAAGACGCATTAATCTTGACCCTGGATATCTAACACTTTCTAAAGTGGTTCTTGCTTCCACAAAGAATTACGCTCACCGCATATATCTGAGCGATGGCATCTACGGTGAAGTGACACTCATTTACAGAAATGGATCCTACGAGCCCCATATCTTCACATACAAGGATTATAAAGACAAGGCTTATATTGATATCTTCCTTGACATGCGCGAGAAACTTAAAACGATATCGGGGATGTAATCTCTTCAGCTCGTTTTACAGCAACACCAGATTATCTCTGTGGATTGCCTCATCCGAATACTTATATCCGAGTATTCCTTCTATTTCTGAAGTCTTCTTTCCCTTTATCTTTGCAATCTCTGAGGAAGAATAATTGACGAGGCCCTTCGCAATGCGATTCCCTCTTGCATCGACGCAATAAACGGCATCCCCTGTATCGAATCCGCCTTCAACCGTAACGATTCCTGAAGGTAAGAGACTTTTGCCACTTTCCAAAATTGCCCTTACTGCTCCGTCATCAATGACCAGTGTTCCTTTCGAACGTATGCCGTAAGCAATCCATCCTTTTCTCGAAGACAGTCTTTCAGTCCTGGGCCGGAATAGGGTACCAGAGTGTTCGCCTCCTATAAGTGCAGGAAGTAATCCTTCCCTCCGCCCGCTCACAATATGCACGGTTATTCCATGATTAACAGCCCTTTTTGCGGCAAGTAATTTCGAATACATACCGCCTGTGCCCATTGCACTTCCCGTACCGCCAGCACTCTCTTCAAGTTCAGGGGTTATCTCTTCTACAAATTCGATTAGCCTTGCCCGGGGGTTTAGCCTCGGGTCTTCTGTGAAAAGACCCTCAACGTCAGAAAGGATCACCAGTCTTTCAGCCTCTACGAGTCCGGCCACCAAGGAAGCCAGATAATCATTGTCGCCAAAACGTATTTCGTCCACGGCAACTGTATCATTCTCATTGATAACAGGAACAATCCTGAAGGAAAGGAGTGTGAGAAGCGTATTTTTTGAATTTATATACCTTTTCCGGTCAGAAAGATCATCCCCCGTAAGCAATACCTGAGCTACCTTCATTCTGTATTCAGCAAAGCTTTTTTCATATGCCCACATCAGACTGCTCTGGCCAACTGCTGCCGCTGCCTGTTTAAGCTTTATATCCCTGGGTTTCTCCTTAAGACCCAGCTTTTTCATGCCAGCCGCAATCGCTCCTGAAGAGACCACAACAACTTCATACCCATTGCTGCGCACCTTGTGGATGTCCGACGCTATGGACGAAATCCTTCGCGTGTTCAACCCATCCCTGCTATCGGCGAGGATGTTACTCCCTATCTTTATCACAATCCTTTTCATATGAGCTATTCAACTCCTCTGCGAGAGATCTCAAAATTCCGATGTTGCCTGCCTGGATGCAACAGACTTCATTTAAAATTTGATCCAGCGCAGTAGTGTCTAAAATATGAGATTGCTTCTCCGCTCCAGGCGGATCGCTCGCAATGACAAACTAAAAAATAATGCCAGTTTTCTGTCATTGCGAGGAGTCCCGATTAAATCGGGACGACGTGGCAATCTCAATGAGAAAATTAAGTAAAATCAATTCATGTGCTACTTTGGACAAGTATGGCTCCAGCGAAATTCTTAAGCATATACATTATACATCGACGCAGATTCTGCTGTCACCTGAGGCAGAGTTTCGAGGAATTCTTTGATTAAAAAGAGGGATTTTATTGCGATATCGGCATTGCTTATGACTCAGTGACTTAGTGATTTAGTGTCTTAATCTCTCAAAACTTTCTGTGCAGCTTTACTAATCTCGGTATCGAATTGCAGGCCGCTGAATTGTTCCAGTTCCAGAAGTGCATACTCTCGCCCGGGGGTTCGTCGGAAAGGCCTGTCTGTGGTCATCGCATCAAAAGAATCAGCAACATGAATTATCCTGGAATGAAAAGGAATTTGATCACCCTTAAGACCATCAGGATAACCTCTGCCGTTCATCCATTCATGATGATGTCTGATTGAGGGAATCAGTTCATTTAAGCGGTCTACCTTTTTCACTATTTCTGCTCCATAAACGGGGTGAATTTTTATGATTTCGTATTCCTTTTCGGTAAGTCTGGATGGCTTGTCAAAAGGATAATCGGGGCTTTTGATTTTCCCGATGTCATGCAACAGTGCAGCGAGGCGAAGTTTCTTTATTCCATCCTCATCAATTCCAAGTTCCCTCGCAATCTTTTCGCTATACTGTGCCACTCTCTCAGAATGACCTCTTGTCCACCGATTTTGTTCTTCCAGGGTATTCACCATCGTTCTCACAAAGTTAATGAAGAGTTCTTCGAGTTTCTCATAAGAACCGCATAAGTCATCGATCATTTCGAGAAAGGTGCCTGTATTTCTTTCGGCTCTCTCGGCACACAGTCTGTAATATGCTTCACTCTGCCTCAACTCCTCCTCATGTTTTTTTCTCATTGTCGTGTCTTCGATCGTTCCCCTGTAAAATAACAACTTTCCATCTTTGTCCCGGATTGTATGAACATTCTCCGAAATCCATATCTTGCTACCGTCTCTGCGGAACACCTCCGATTCAAACCCGGATACGACATCGCTCTTCTTCAACAAGCGCATCAGGTGCTCTCGCCGTCCGGGGATAACGTAAGCCAGGCTTATCTCCCTCAGATTCGAGATAAGATCATCCGGCGAATCAAACCCGAGCATACGGGCCAGAGCAGGATTTACGGCGGCTAAACTACCATCAGGCTTTAAGAGATAAATGCCTTCGAGTGCCTTATCGAAAATAGAGAAATACATATCCCTTGCCTCCCGGAGCCGATGAACTTCTAATGCACGCGAGATCGTTATAAGCAAAATATCGAGCTTGAATGGCTTAAATACATAAACAAAAACGCCGATCCTCATCGCCTCAATGAGTGTATGGACAGCAGTGGGTTCAACAATAATGATGCTCACAAGTTGGGGATCCTGCTGAAGCGCTGATTGCAGAAATCCGATACTTTCTGTTCTTTTCTGCTCGACGTCCATTATCAAGAGATCAAACGTCATGCCTTTCAATGAGTTCAATGCCTCTTCCCATGATGTAAAACCTGAAGTAAAGTAACCGACATCAGACAAAATCTCACGCAGAGAGTTAATAAAGTCGACGCTGTCACTCAACAGCAGGATTCGTCCCGACTTAGACTGAATCATTTTCAAGCCTCATTTGCGAAATTTTTTGTCGTCTATTTTTCAACATATCCTGAATCCCGTATAAATTTTTTAATTTTTTGATGAATCTGATAATTATCATAATTAAGATAGCAAATCGCTTTTTTAAAAAATATCGTAAAATTCACAATTTTGTTGTAGTACTTTTGCTACTGACAATGTAGTATTAATACTACGGAGGGCCTGTTCCCGGCAGGTACTTGTCTATCTCTTCTATTCCACGAGTCCCTGCTTCACAGCGTAACGGATCACATCTGCTATTGAATTCATCTTCATCTTATCTAAAATGCGCGTGCGGTATGTACTAATGGTTTGAATGCTCAATGACAATTCTTCGGCTATCTCCTTCAGCGTTTTACCCGACGCAAACATATGCATGACCTCAAATTCGCGGTCCGAAAGACTTTCATGGCATGGCTTCGTATCAGAGGGTTCCAGTTCGGAGACCAATTTCTCAGCCACAGAAGAACTCACGTACTTTCCGCCTCTTGAAATCTTCTTTACGGCTGCGATTAATTCATCCGGGGCGCTTTCCTTTGTAAGATACCCCGATGCTCCTGCCTTCAGCGACCTCACTGCATACTGCTCCTCAGAATGCACACTCAACATGAGAACCGGAAGCTTTGGCTTCTTACTCTTGATTCTTCTAAGGATATCAAGACCGCTTCCTCCCGGCAGCGATATATCAAGGAGTACCACATCATAATGATATTGAGATAACTTTGCCAACGCCTCGGGCCCATTACATGCTTCGTCGACCGAAAGCATGTCGGCAGTTTCCGAAATAATCTGCTTTAAACCTCTGCGCACAATCGCATGATCATCTATTATTAATATTTTTATCATCGACCTGCATCCTGCATTCCGGGGTGTGCCACCCGCACCCATGTCCTTCGTACGTCGGAGAATTCTATGCCTCCGAACCAGATGAAGATGTGATTGTACTTATCGTGTTTTCCTGATTCCAGACCGGATCGCATGATTTTTTTTAACCCATATTAATTATAGCAAATGATTAAATGTAATGCCATATTTTAATTAGCAAATCCGGCAATAATGAGTGATAATCCCCCGCCCTTTTCCCTTCAAGGAATGGACCGAGCGGAAACCTTCCGCTATTCATAGAGAGTGAGTGAGCCAAGCGCCAGCAGCAAAAATGCAGGCAAATAATAAAGTTTTTAAAAGTTTTTAATTTCACGAAATAGGAAGAAAAAGGTTGTTTGAAAGACTAAAATGCCATAAATCATCAAAAAACGGAATGGAAATTGGTTATGAGTCTTTTTTGGACAAAATAAATTGAAAAAATAATTTTTTTTTGATATAGTTAAACCGCCTTATGACAGAAAGGAAAGATCAGAAAGCCATAATTGAATCAATACTCTTTCTTTCCTGCGAGCCGACCCTACTTACAGCTTTTAGAGATATCCTGGAATTGCCTGAGTCTGACATAAAGGAACTGATAGAGGAACTGATGAGGGAATACAGTGACCGGAATTCCGGGATGGCCATAGTGGAAGTTGCTAATGGCTATCAGATGGTGACAAATCCTGCCTATTCTGAATGGCTTAAAAAATATCGAGGATTACACAGCTCGAGCAGGCTATCAACGCAAGCTCTTGAGACTCTTGCCATTATTGCCTACAAGCAGCCAATAATAAGGGCTGAAATCGAACAGATTAGAGGCGTCAACCCGGATAGCGCCCTCAAGACCCTCTACGAAAAAAGACTCATAAAAATAATGGGGCGCAAAGAGGCACCTGGCAGACCTTTTCTTTATGGGACAACAAGAGAATTCCTTCAATATTTCGGTCTGAAAAATCTTTCCGAGTTACCGACTCTCAAGGAATTCGTAACAGAGGAGGCCGCATGATGAAAAGAGACCTGAAGGCACTTTTTCTTTTTCTTATATTTGTTGTCTTGACAGTCCTCATTCCAGAAATCTCTTGTGCCGATACTACCTACGTAATAAGAAAAGGTGACAACCCTTCCAGTATCGCTAAAAAGTTTAAAGTTAAAGCCAAAGACATCGTAAAAATGAATAATCTTGATCCACGCAGTCTCAGACCGGGTAAAAAAATAATCATCCCTTGCCGGGAAGATCCAACAAAGACAAAGAATTCTTTGAATGGAAAGAATGATATCAGAAATAGAAATACGAAAGAGCCGGAAGGAAATTCCTCCTCTACTCATGTTGTGAGAAAAGGTGAGACGCTTTCATACCTTTCTAAAAAATACTCCATCTCAGTAAGGGAACTGAGAGAACTGAACAATCTTAGATCATCAAAAATCCGAACCGGACAAGAGCTCATTGTAAGAAAAAACAGGCCAAAAATATATACGGTTCAAAAAGGCGACAGCGTGTATAAGATTGCCAGAAAATTTGATATCTCCATGGATGAATTAAAAGACATCAACGATCTTCACACAGATTTGTTAAAGCCTGGTCAGGAAATTTTACTGAAACCCTCCACGAATATAAAGGCGGAGAACGAAGACTTAGCAGTTTCACGCGTTAATCCTGAAGAGATTAAGGACTTTGCAGAATCCTGGAAGACTGAGGAAACAAGCCTAAGGGAAAAAATAGTTCTTATCGCAGAAAAATTGCTTAATATACCTTACAGGTTTGGAGGAAACAGTCTCCTGGGAATAGACTGTTCTGCTTTCGTCCAAAGGGTTTACGGCTTGATCGGAATAGATCTGCCACGATCCGCAAGGGAACAGTTTGAGGAAGGTGATCCGGTTGATAGAGGGGAACTTTCTATCGGTGATCTTGTTTTCTTCAGGACATACGCGCCCTTCCCGTCGCACGTAGGCATTTATCTCGGAAACAACATGTTTATCCATGCATCGTCGAAAAGTAAAAAGGTGACCATCGACAGTCTCGAGACACCTTACTATTTCAAACGATTCATTGGGGCCAAAAGACTTCTTGATACGACTGATATAGTGGAATTCCCCCGGACGGAGGGTTAGGCTTCGTAGATTATTTTGCCCATATCTGATACGTCATACCCGCCCAGTTCCATCACGCTGCTTTTGAACTCCTCATCATCCCTTATTATTCTGAGAAGGCATTGAATCATATCAGCCTCGAAAAATTCGCGAGGGATCGCGAGGTCATATCTCTCTTTAGCGACGGGAATGAAATCCAGATCCAGTGCCCGCGCAGCTGCGAGGATTGCAAGTCCTGCGTCGGCGACTCCTGTCAACACGGCTGAAGCGACTGCCATGTGCGTATATTCTTCCCTTTCATAGCCTCTGACATCTTCCGGTGCGATATCCATTTCTCTCAGGCACTTGTCTGTGAGAAGTCTTGTTCCTGCTCCAGCCTGCCTGTTGACGAACATCACATCTCCTCTTGTCAAATCTCCGAATCCCTTTATACTTTTGGGATTTCCTTTCAGAACAACAAGACCCTGCTCGCGGTAAACGAGATTCACAAGGAGAATACTTCTTTCCTTTAGAAACCTCTGAACAAAGGGTATATTATATTGCCCGGTTTCCTCATCGAGGAGGTGGGTTCCCGCAATATGCGCCTCGTTCCTCTTCAATGCCATCAGGCCTCCCATCGAGCCGACATGCGCGGAGGAGAGCGAAAATTTTGGATACCTTTTCTTGAGGATATTGGCGAGGAGATCAAGAGCATTATCGTGACTTCCGATGCAGACTATCGTATTTTCAATATCTTCTCTGGATCGTGTCAGCTCAACATCTACCCCCGCGCCCGCACCGATACCTTCAGACATCGCCGGGATCCGAACAAACCCGTCAGCACGAACAAGAGACATGATGACGCCCGCGCCACGGCTGATAGGGGTAGCAATAAAATTATCTCCAACCTTGCCCACCTTTACTCTCAGAAATTCTTCGTGCCCTACAGCGGATGCCACCTGTCTTGAAATCTTCGCCTTAAGTATTTCTGGATTCCTCACATCAAGCCCTTGCCATCTGTAAATGAGAGGCTTTGCAAACAACGTGAACGTTATGTATGCGGATACAGGATACCCGGGAATGCCAAGAACCGGCTTTCCTTTGACCCATCCAAGCATAACGGGCTTTCCAGGTTTTATGCTCACTCCGTGCAAAATTATCTCGCCAAGGTCTCTTATTGTCTCTGCAGTAAAATCTTCGGAGCCGGCAGATGCGCCTGCATTAATCACGATAAGGTCACAAAGACCGTGAATGTCAAGTATCGCTTTTTTCAGCAACTCGGGATTGTCAGGAACAATGTCGCGTCTCACATATTCACCACCCCATTCAGACATAAGGCCTCCAAGGATCCTCGAATTGTATTCGATAATATCTCCTTTTTTTAATTGAGTTCCGGGCTCCACGATTTCCGTTCCAGTAGGAATGATACAAACCCTAGGTCTCCTTCTAACATCTACCTTTAAATTGCCGCCAGCGAGCATCGCTCCAGCATCCACGGGCCTGATGATCTGATTTTCCGGTATGATTAATTCAGTGGCAACGATGTCTTCACCAATCACTCTGACATGCTGCCAGGGTGTTGCAGGCGAGATAATCTCAATATATTTCTTATCGACGGTTACGTTGACATCCTCGATCATTATTACGGAATTAAAACCATCGGGCAAGGGATCACCCGTGTCAACATAAACCGCCTGTTCTCTGATTTTTAATCTTTTGGGACTTCTCTCTGACGCTCCGAATGTGTCAACGAATCTTACGGCATATCCATCCATCGCTGATGAATGGTAAAATGGGGAGGAAATTTTGGCAAAAACGGCCTCTGAAGTGATCCTTCCGATGGAGTCCGGAATATTGACACTCTCTGAAGGTAGCGGGTTCAGGGCATCTTGAGAATCAAGATACCGCATCCACCTGCTTAATGCCTCTTTTAAGGGAGTGCTTTCGAGATAAATGTCTCTGGACATCACTGCCTGGCGAGGAGTTTCTTTATCATGGACTTCAACTCACCCAGATCTGAAGATTTGACAATATATGCCTCGGAAGCCCACACAGCAAAATCGTCCCTGTAATCATAGGCTGTCGACATGATGATAGGAACTTTGGGCCTCTTCTCCTTCATCTGTCGCAGCAGGCGTATGCCATCTATATCGGGCAAAAGAATATCAAGAGTGACAATATCGGGTTCCTCCTTTTCGAATAGATCAAGCGCTTCGTGCCCATTGGATGCCACGACAACCTCGTATCCCTCGTCCTCAAACTCCTCCTTGTACAGCCTTTGAATGTGAAGATCATCATCAACGACGAGTATTTTCATTTAACTCCTCCCTTCTGGCTTCTTATTCCCCCCTGCGTCCTTCAGAGGTAAAAATACCCGGAATGTACTTCCTGTCCCAATTTTACTTTCAGCATCTATGCTCCCGCCGTGTTCTTCCACAATCCTGTGCGTTATGGTGAGACCTAACCCGGTCCCCGACTTCTTGGTCGTGAAAAAAGGATCGAATATGAACGGCAAGTCTTCGTCGGCTATGCCTTTTCCCGTATCTCTTATCTCGATCACGCAGGTATTGTCCTTCACAAAAGACCTGACATAAATAGTACCTTTACTGTCCACCGCCTGAATAGCATTCGCAAGAATATTGAGTAACGCCTCTTTGATCCTGTTAGGGTCTATATATAGTTCAACGGGTTCCCCCAGGTCCAGAATCAGCGATATCCCTTTTTCATCAATCTCGTTTCTTATAAAAGAGAGGACTTCACTCATAAGCTGGTCAGAACTGACGATTTCCTTTTTTATCCTTGTTTCTTTCACAAAGCCGAGAATTTCGTTCAATATGATCTCAAGTCTTTCCACTTCCTTCGCGATTATGTCAGCATACTCTCTGAGACCGCCATTCAGTTTTGTTTGCAGCCGTCTGGCGAATCCGCCCAGTGAGACCAGAGGATTTCTTATTTCATGGGCAACCCGAGCCGCAACCTCACCGAGGGCTGCCATCCGTTCGGTCTTTATCAATCTCTCACGTAGAGTTGTCAGTTCCGTAATATCGCTTACCACGTTGACAGTTCCTATGAATTGACCTGAGGTATCAAATATGGGTGAACTCGACGTAATAAATGTTCCGCCCAGAAAAGGATCTTCGACCTCCTTCACAAAGGCATGTCCGGTCTCTACGGTTCTCTGATGAGGGCAATGCGCTGGCGGTTCACTGGTTCCGTGAAAAATTTCATAACATGTTTTTCCTACGATTTCTCCAAAGGGTTTGCCCAGTCTTTTGGATACGGCTTTATTAATATTCTTTATCACATAATCCTTAGTAACGAAGTAGACCATATCAGAGATGGACTCAAATATGTTTTCAAGCTCCTGCTCTGTTAGTCTGACCTGCTCAAAAAGTCTTGCGTTTTCTATTGCAGATGCGACGTGGTTGGAGAACGCCGTAAGAAATCTTATATCCTCTTCGAGAATAGGTTTTCTGTTGAAATAATTGTCCACCCATAGCACACCTATCACCCTGTCTCTCGATATTAACGGCACAACCGCATATGCTTGTGTACCCAGTTGCTGAACAAGAATCTTATCAGCAAGAGGTTCCTCATGAACATTGACCACATTGAAACCCCTTTTCTCCTTGACCGTTCTGGCGAGAATTGTGTTGTCCGACAGAGGTATTTCCAGACTGCTGCAAAGTTTGTTGAAAAAGGAATCCTTAGTCGATGGTCCAATCTCTATCTCCTGCATAATGTCAGAGAGAGTTTTCTTCTCTACGGATAGTCTTTCCCATATCTGCCCGGCCTCTGCAGGGCTCGTAGGGCCTACGCCCATTGCTCCGGTAAGAACATTTCTTTTCTCATCAGTAAGGAAAAGAATTGCACGATTAAATCCTAAACCGTCTCCCATCGTGACGGCTGTTAGAACCATCCTTAATAATCTGTCAAGATCGAGGGTCCCCCTCATGGCGGAACTGATGAAAAAGAGCCTTGAAAGTTCCTGATTTCTCCTGACCAGTTCTTTCTCCACATCTTTCAATTCAGATATATCCCTCGAAATACCGCTGATGCCAACAACTTCTCCCGCACCATTCTTGATCGGAGAAAGGGTGAGGCTAACTGTTATGATCGTCCCGTCTTTTCTCTTCCTGAAAGTCTCTATCCTCTTGATAACCTCTCCATTCCGTATTCTTCTGTTATATTCCCATTCAGGATCAATGAGAAAGTCGGGAACAAAGGGTAAAAACTTACCGACAGCCTCTTCTTTTGTAAATCCATATATTCTTTGAGCTCCCTTATTCCACGACGTAATTATTCCGTCAAGATCCGATGTAACTATGGCATCGGCTGAATTCTCGATAACGCCTTCGAGATATTCCTTAGTTTGAGTAACTTCGCTATATAGACCCAGAATTTCATCGTGGCAGCGCATCATATCCGTCACATCCTGAATAAAAACAACGCATTCAGTAACTTCGCCACTGGTATTGCTTACCGGGTAGGCAGTAAGCTCGGTGTACTGCATCTCGTTATCGACCCGTACCTTCTGAGTAGTAATATTCACATCCCCTTTTAAAAAAACTGGCTCTGCGGCACAATGGGGACATATGCTCTCGGGGATATGAAAAAAGTCTCTGCAGTCTTTGTCCGTTATATCTGAAACAGGTCTTTTAGCCCACTTCTCCACAGACTTGTTCGCCGCAACTATTCTGTAATTTCTGTCCAGGATAACGATGCCTTCATGGATGTTTTCGAAGATTATTTCTGTGAGCTTCTCTCTTTGGGTTACGTCCATAAATTTTCTTTCTGCCTTGCCTTTTTAATGGCATGCTCATAAAGTTCCACGTACTGCTCTGCCGAGCGTTTCCATGAAAAATCCATCTTCATTCCATCGACAATCATCTTTTTCATTTTCTCTCTATCCGTGAAAACGCAGAAAGCTCTTTTCAGGGCATCCAGCATTGCAGACGTACTATATTCAGAAAAAAGAAACCCGGTACCTTCTGAGGTCAGAGGATTGAAATCCCGAATAACATCGGCCATCCCCCCGGTCTTCCTTGCAACAGGGATACTTCCATATCGTAACGCGATGAGCTGTCCGAGGCCGCACGGCTCGTAGTAAGATGGCATCAGGAAAAAATCCGAGGCGGCATAGATTCTGTGAGCAAACCTTTCGTCAAATCCGATCGTCATCGATACATTCTCCCTGTACTTCTCGGCGATCTCGATAAAACTTCTGTGAAAAGCTTCATCTCCCTTCCCTAAAATAACGAGTCTCACATCAAAAGATAAAATTTTATCTATTGCCTTAGTGACCAAATCGACACCTTTTTGTGCCGACAGCCTTCCAACCATTCCGATGATCGGAATCCCTCCCGCGTTTGTTCTTTTAGCATTCTTGAAAAGTGATTTAACAAGTTCTTTTTTGCATATGGCTTTTCCTGAAAGATCATCACAATGATAAGTGGCAGGCAAAAACTTATCTCTTGAAGTATCCCATTCCTCGTAGTCTATACCATTTATTATACCATAAAGGTCTTCCGACCTCTTTCTCAGGACTCCCTCAAGACCGAACCCATACTCACTACTCAGTATCTCTCTGGAATAAGTGTGGCTTACAGTATTTAAAAGATCTGCCGAGATTAGGCCAGCTTTCAGGAAATTAATCTTGCCGTAAAATTCTATGCCCTCCGCAGTGAAAAGTTCCCAGCCGAGATCAGTAACAGGCATTTCGGAAGCCGGGAAGAGCCCCTGGTAGCCAAGATTGTGGATTGTGAGTAATGTGGCGGTATTTTTGTAAAATCTGTCAGTTTTATAGAGCGTTTTAAGATAAAGCGGCACTATACCGGTCTGCCAGTCATTACAATGCAGTATGTCCGGCCTGAAATCGAGCGACTTGCAAGCCTCTGTTATTCCCCTTGCGAAAAAAGCAAATCGCGCCGCATTATCAGCAAAGTCTCCCTGTGAAGTTCCGTACAATTCTTCCCTGTAGAAAAATTCATCGCACTCAATAAAAAAATTTGAAGATTCGTCAGCGAATATTCTGCCATCTATTATTCTGCTTCCCACAGGGACTTTCACGATTCTTCCTGTGTCCTTAAGCTCAAACGAGCCGTCTTTTATCCTTTTATAAAGTGGCAGAATGATATGGGCATCGTGCTTCATTTTTTTGTATTCCTTACATAATGCGCCTGTTACATCCGCCAGCCCGCCAGTTTTCGCGTAAGGAACAGCTTCAGATGTGGCGAGCATTATTTTCATATCTTTGCCTCACGCATGAAGTTGGCAGACTCTTCAGGAGTTGTGGGATTAATGTAAAATCCTGATCCCCACTCGAAGCCTGCGATCTTCGTAAGTTTGGGCACCAGTTCTATATGCCAGTGATAATAGTCGTTGATCTCGTCGTAAAAAGGTGAAGTATGTACAACATAATTATATGGCGGGATATCGAGTATCCTGTCTATCTGCCTTAGAACGACCTGAAGAATTTCGGCGAGGGGATTAAAATTGTTTTCGGGCGGATGAAAATTGGATTCATGCTTTTTTGGCAATATCCATGTCTCAAAGGGAGCCCGCGGCGCGAAGGGTGCCAATGCAACATATTTTGCATTTTCGTATATTACTCTTTTCCTCGCTTCGAGCTCCTGACTAATGACATCACAGAAGATACATCTCTCCTTCAAATCATAATAGCTCCTCGCAGAATCGGTTTCCTCTTTCACAAATTTAGGTAATATGGGAAGGGCTATTAACTGTGTATGGGAATGTTCGAGCGTTGCACCGGCAGCTTCTCCCTCGTTCTTAAAAATTAGGACATATTTGAACCGGCGGTCTCTTCGCAAATCTGTAAGTCTAAGATAATACGCCCACAGGACGTCTTCGACCGCCTTTAACGGCATTGTCGATAATGTAAGCATATGATCAGGGGTCTCAACAACGACCTCATGAGCACCTATTCCATTCATCTTGTCGAAGATCCCCTCTCCGGTCTTGTTAAGATCTCCATATATCTGTAGAGCAGGAAATTTATTTGGCATGACCCTCAGTGTCCAGCCCGGAGAATTCGGCTTCGTATCTGAAGGCCTAAAAGCTATAATCTCTGCTGGCGTTGTATATTCATTGCCCGGACAGAAAGGACAGAACCCCCCTCTTTTTCTCTGAGAAGGAGAAACAAAATCGGTCGGCCTTTTTCCACGCTCAACCGAAATAATAACCCATCTGCCTGATATGGGATCTCTTCTGAGCTCAGACATAAAGCCTCCTTGGACGGCGAAAAAGAGTACATAATGACTTCACAGCTAACACCTGGTTGCAATTTCTGAACGATCTAATCACGATTGCTGTTCTTCCCGGCTTTGTTTGTGTGCTCCTTTCCGCAAAAATTTGTATATTATATCACAAAGGGTTTTACTGCTTATGAAACCAACATTTATTCACAACCTCGTTAATAAGCGCTTCGAAGACCCTTCTCTCTTCGTGAGAATATTGAGAGAAAAGAGGGCGTTCTTATTCGATATAGGAAATATAAACAGGCTTAAACCAGGAGATCTTCAAAAAATAACGGATGTCTTTGTTACCCACATGCATATAGATCACTTTATAGGTTTTGATACACTCCTCAGAGCACTTTTAAGAAGAGAAAAACCCCTGCGTGTATATGGTCCTGCAAATATTATCGACTGTGTCGAAGGCAAGCTTCGCGGCTATACGTGGAATCTTATAAAAGAATACCCGATGGTTATTGAGGTGTTCTGCGTCAAAGACGGTAAGATGTTTTCTGCAAGCTTTCATGCTGAAAATTGCTTTAAGAGGAAAGATAACGGAGTCGGTGAGTTCACCGGTGTCATTCTCAAAGATCCTCTGTTCACAGTGAAGGCCTTAGAGCTGGACCACCAGGTTCCCTGCCTTTCTTTTTCGATTGAAGAAGAAATTCATATCAACATAAATAAGGCACTGTTGATGGAAATGAATCTACCGGTAGGGCCATGGCTTTCCGAACTTAAAAAGGCGATACGTGAAAGGAGACCTTCCGGGACAGAATTTGACTTGGCCGGTAAGATTTACAGGCTCGAGGATCTTAGAGACATCGTCAACATAACGGAAGGGCAGAAAATATCGTACGTGACCGATGTTTCGATTAGCGAGCACAATGTCAAAAAGATTATCGAGTTCGTTCGTGATTCCCATACCCTCTACTGCGAGGCATACTTTATGGATAAAGACATCGACAGAGCACTAAAACGTTATCATCTGACAGCGGGGATTGCAGGGCGAATCGCAAGAGAAGCCGGAGTGAAGAATCTCGTCGCAATGCATTTTTCACCAAAATACAGGGATGAAATAAATAATCCTGAAAATGAAGCAATGAAAGAGTTCAAAAATCAGGTCTCCTCAGAACAAGCACAGCATTCACCCCCCCGAAACCAAAGGAGTTAGAAACCGAAAATTCGATGTCAGCTCTCCTTGGTTTCGTCACATAATCGAGATCGCATTCGGGATCTCTCTCTTTAAGATTTATCGTCGGAGATATAATTGCCTCCCTCATGCACAACATTGTAAGGGCAACTTCAAATGCTCCTGATGCCGAAAGCATGTGACCGGTCATGGATTTGACTGAACTTACAGGGACGCTATATGCTCTCTTACCAAAACACATTTTTATTGCCTGAGTCTCTGTCTTATCTCCGAGTTGCGTTGATGTGCCGTGAGCACTGACAAAGTCTATATCAGCAGGCTTTACCCCGGCCTCTTCCATCGCCATGCGCATCGCTCTCATTTCACCTTCTGCGGAAGGCATAATCTGGTGATATGCATCATTTGTGTTTCCATATCCTGCGACTTCTCCGTAGATTCTCACTCCTCTCTTTAATGCCGACTCCAGGTTCTCAAGGACTAAGATGCATGCGCCTTCAGACAGTACAAATCCGTCCCGGCTTCTGTCAAAAGGCCTGCTTGCTGAAGAATCCGACACCTTTGACAGTGTACCCGATGATCCGTAGCCCTCAATGCAGATTCTGCAAAGAGGCGCTTCTGCCCCGCCACAGAGCATGAGATCACTATATCCCGTCTTGATCATTCTGTACCCTTCACCGATGGCATTACTGCCCGATGCGCAGGCGTTGGACAGGCCAAGGCAATATCCTTTGATTCCGAGTTTCCGGGCTACGTATGAGGAGGCCATGCTGACAGTCGTCGAAGGCATCAAAAAAGCGGATATTCTGTGCGAGGAGGCGCCACTGCAATTAAATTTTTTTTCGAGTGCCTTCTCGATAGTACATATTCCGCCGCGGCTCGAGCCGATGATCACCCCGGCCGATGACAGATATGCTGATCTTTTCGCATTGCTGCCGTTCTCGTCAGCAGTATTTCGGTAAAAATTTATATCAGGGTCACTTGTCAGTCTTGCGTCGGCAGCAGCCATCAAAGCAGCAGCAACAGCATAATGGGCAAAGGGATCAAGACGGATTATATCCTTTCGAGAAAGGTAGCCGGAAGCCTCGAATCCCTTCACCTCCCCAGCCATTTTCCATTTAAGGGCAGAGGCATCAAATCTGGTAATCCGGCCCAAACCCGACCGTCCCACCTTCGCCGATTTCCAGCATTCGTCCAATGAATTCCCCAGAGGGCCAACAGCACCTATGCCTGTTACAACAACACGCCGCATGAGCTATAATAGCACAGCGTGACTCTGTGATTCGGATGCATTGCTCTTAAAACGTTCATATGTTATGATCAAACGAAAACATATTTTTGGTGGGGAGGTATCTTGATTGGAGAGGTATTAAAAAAGAAAAGAGAGGAATTAGGGCTTGACCTCAGAGAAATCTCCAATATCCTTAGAATAAGATATGATTACCTTAAGGCTATCGAAGAAGAAGACTTTAAAAAACTTCCCGCAGAGGTATATGCGAAAGGATACACTTTAAAATACGCCGAAATTCTCAAGATCGACCCCGACACCGTTATCCAGGCTTACGAGAAGTCTCCTGAATTGGAAGGAACTGTAAGAGAAGAAAGGCCCATAGCTTCGCCTCTCGAAAGGAGAAGATCAAAGAAGGTGTATCTCATGGTTCCTCTTATTGCTGTAATATTAGGCATCATCTTTTTTAGTCAAATCCGATTCATTGCAGAGGAGCCAAAGCAGCCTTTCTTTCAAGAAAATAAAAAAGAACCTGTGGTGGCGCGGAAAACGCAGACAGAAGTGACCTCCGGACATTCTCCGGTTACAGGTAACGTATCCCATCACGTTCTCGAGATTCTCGCCATTGATACCACCTGGATTTTCGCGACAATAGACGACACAGATTCAAAAGAGGTACTGTTGAAACCCGGCGAATCAATTAAATGGTATGCAAAAGACTGCTTTTCTCTGAAGATCGGCAACGCGGGAGGTGTCAAATTGGTTCTGGATGGAGAGGAAATTGATAAGCCGGACGAAAAAGGCCAAGTTATAACAATAGACCTGCCTCCTGCCAGGACATAGGAAACGGGTTAATTAATCTTAATGCCCAGCCGTGGAGAAAAGAGACGCTTCAAAAGGTTTAAGTCAAGCTCCACATTTGATCTATCTTCCGGAAATAAAATTTACAAGGCGCATATTATTGATTATTCCCTGAAAGGCATTGGATTTTACATTGATGAATCACCGCCTGTAACTCTTGGTCCCGAGATACATCTTCGCATTGAAGATTTTGATCTGGATGAGGACGGTAAAATTGTCTGGCTTAAAGGAACTCATTCGTTGCTGAAGGGAGGCATCGAAAGAAAATCCATATCAGGTTCTCTGACATACTATCCCCTGGCAGACATCCTCCTTGATCTTCAGAGGAGTGAAAAAAACGGGGTTCTCCGTCTTAAAAATGACCGGGTAATCAAAAGAATATTCGTCAAAAATGGTGATATGGTTTATGCGACATCAAATGCAAAAGACGATCTCTTGTTGCAGACATTATTAAGAGCCGGTAAGATCACCCCAGATCAATACAATAAAGTCATCCTGCTCTCTAAGGAAAAAGGGACAGGCCAGGGTCTCATTGAACTTGGCTACCTTAAACCAGAAGATCTTATCTGGGCGGTCAGAAACCAGGTGGAGGAGATAATACTCAGTCTCTTTCAGTGGAAAGAGGGCAAATTTGCATTTCTGGAAGGCCCTCTTATCTCCGGTGAGGTGATTGCACTGAAACTGAGTGCAGCAAATCTGATTTATCGAGGTATTAAGAAAATAGATGATTTAAAGCAGATCAAAAATGCGATACCTCCCATGGATACCGTCCTATGCCACTCGGTTGACCCACTTGACCTATTTCAGGATATTCGTCTCGACGAAACAGAAAAGGATATTCTGTTCCTGATAAATGGAAAGCAAAATATCAAAGAGATTTTATCCCTTTCTCCCTTGACTGACGTAGCAACAATGAAAATCCTATATGCACTCATCAGTACCAGGATCGTTAGTATCAAAGAAGAAGATGCAGCAGATGATGACAGGATACGAACCGATGTGCTGGAAAATAAAGAAACGATCGATAATCTCGACTTCTCAAGAAAAATAGAAGACTTTTCTATAAAAATTGGGACTTCGGACCATTACGGTATCCTGGGCATTGAGAAATGGGCCACACTTGACACAATTAAGAAGGCTTATTACACTGCGGCAAAGGAATTACATCCGGACAGACACCTTCATCATGCTTCAGATGAAATGAAAACCAAGCTGCATGCAATCTTTTCTCGTTTGACTGAAGCCTATGGAATCCTCTCTGATCCGAAGACGAGAATTGAATATGACAAAAGCTTGTCTCGCGGGCTCACTGAGACCAAAAGTAGTAAGGTTGAACTCGCAAGAATGAAATTCAGAGAGGGTAGCGAAGCTTTCGAAAAAGGACTTTTCACCGAAGCTAAGAAATTGTTCGAGCAGGCCATTTATCTGGACGACACAGCAGCCGAGTATCGTTTCTGCCTCGGCCTTGTTCTTCAGAAGGAAAGAAAGTGGCAGGAAGCCGGGAAAATTTTTAGCGAGGCCCTCAAATTTGATCCTTCCAATCCATCTTATCTGGCTGAACTTGGTCACACTTTTTTGGAGATGGGATTTAGTCTTCGGGCGAGAGCAACGTTCGAGAAAGTAAAAAAAATTGACCCCCTCAATGAAAGAGCCGCAGAAGGGTTGGCTAGACTTAAAAACATGTTGTAAATTAGAAAATGATCCGAAACACCTTCAGTATCTTAAATGGCATCGGTGAGAGGCTAGAAAAAAGGCTCTGGGAGGAGAGGATACTTTCCTGGGAGGACTTTATCAATTCTTCAAGGCCCAGGTTCATCAGTTCAGAAAAAAAGAGTCTCTTCGATATGATCCTGTTGTCGGCTCTCAAAGAATTGAACAGGACAAATGCAGAGTATTTTGCTAAGACAGTCAAAAGGAGGGAACACTGGAGGCTTTTCGATGTATTTAAAGGCGAAGCAGTCTATCTGGACATAGAAACGAACGGCCTCACTCCGGAAAGCGGAGGCTGTGTTACTCTTGTTGGAATCTACGACGGATTCGATTACAGGTGTCTCGTGAGAGGCATTGACCTTAATCCGGATGAACTCCAGAGGACTCTTTCCGGGTATAAATTACTTATAACCTTTTATGGCGCTGTCTTTGACATCCCGTTTCTTATCAGAACCATGCCTGTCTTGAAGGTCGATATCCCCCATTTTGATCTCTGTTTCGGTTCGAAAAGGCTGGGCCTCAAAGGGGGTCTTAAGAAGCTTGAAATGCAATTTGGAATACAGAGGGATAAGGCTGTCACAGGTATGGACGGATATGATGCCGTAAGGCTTTGGGAATACGCAAGCAGGGGAAGTACCGAAGCCATGGATCTCTTGAAGATTTATAATAGGGAGGATACAGTCAATCTCTCCAAAATGGCTGAAATCATATATCAGGGGTTGAGATTTCAGACAGGAATAGATGACTATCTCTAACCTATATCCCAAATACAGCGATAACCATGTAAGGTCATTGCGATCCGCTGAAGAGGACGTTTCACTCGTAAAAGTTTGTGTCAGGAAAACCATCTCAAAAGACTGATCAGTCCTTCTTCGGGTTCGACACAATATTAATTCCTGCACTGACTATCTTATGAATGGAGCAATGCTTCGATATCTTTAAAAGCTTCTCTTTCTCTCGGGAGTGTGTGCAGGATCATGTGCGAGAATCTCAGTTTCAAATTTGTTATTCTGACGAACAATCACTTTTTCAGGCATGACATTCTCCTCCTTGAAATCATTCTGATTCGTCCAGGTCCATTTTAACTGAGAGAAACCTCATGATGTCCTTTAGTGTGATAATGCCTACCAATCTGTGGCCATCGGCAACCATTAACCTGCTGTTCCAAGTTTGGTTCATTAGTGAAAGCGCCTTTATTGCATCCATCTCTGGCGAGATCGTGTTTCTGTCCGAGCGCGGGCTCATGACGTCGCCAACTTTCCTTCCGGCCCAGTGTTCCCTTGGGATTTCCTTGAGATGCCGCGTAGTGATGCAACCGGCTATTTTTCCTTCTTCCACAACCGGTAGCATCTTGAAGTGATACTTGTAAATGTAATCCTCGACAAGCTGATCCAGGGAAAGGGATGCAGTAACAGTGACGGGATTTCTTTTCATAAAACGCTCAACCTTTTCTCCTTCCAGAGCCCTGCGTATAAGCACCTGTTTATAGGACATCTGGGAGGCATTCCTTAAAAATATCCCGATGATGAACCACCACAGACCGCCAATAAGATTTCCGGTCAGAACGCTTGCGATGCCTAGAATAATGAGTAACAATCCGAAAGAGGATCCAATCTGTGAAGCTATCCTCGTCGCCCAGCGCAGTTTTTTCTTCCACTTCCAGAGAGCAGATCTCAGTACTCGACCACCGTCAAGAGGAAAGGCCGGTAGCATGTTGAAACCTGCCAGCACCCAGTTGATAAGTCCGAGATAACTCAAAACGCCGAGCACGGGAATCGGCCAGCCCTCTCCTTTTCCGAACAGATATATTAAGTAAAAAATGAAGCCGATGATTATACTTGAAGCTGGTCCCGCAATAGCCATCAGAAATTCGGCTTTTGCACTGGGAGGTTCATCCTCCATTTCGGCAACGCCACCAAAGACAAAAAGAGTGATACCCTTCATCGGGATCCCGAATTGTCTGGCGACCACAGAATGAAAGAATTCGTGAAACACGATCGAAACGAAGAGGCCCAGTGCACCTGCCGCACCCATCCACCAGTAGATTCCGGCAGGAAGATTCTTGTAATAAGATGGGAAAAGACCTTGAGCGAGAGACCATGTTATGAGAATTGCGAGGATCAGCCAGCTCAAATCGAGCCTCACTTCAAAACCCAGAAGCTTGAACAACATGATGCGCCGGCCAAACATAAGACGTCCTTGTACCTTGTAATCGGCCTCCTCAGCGGTTTGTCGAGAGTTGAGTATGTAATTGGGATCATTAAGCAAGAGGAGTGCCAACGTGTAATTAGCTGTTTTTATTAGATTTTTTTCAGCGAGAAAGAGGTCTTGCGGGGCAAACTGCCCCCTTAGGAGACATATTGCCCTATATACTTTTTAAAGCATTTTCTCATTATTTATATTATTTTTTCGGTATTCACGTTCGCCTTACTGGCTTTGCGTTGTTTACATGGTGTGTTCTTCAAAGTGGCAAAACTTGTCACTTCGCAGCCCCATCAATATTACTACCCTTATTTTTTTACTGAAATTATGGACAATTGCACGAATTTTTCACTGGCATAAATTGTGCTTCACAAATCTCGGATTAAGACAACAATGAAGGAAGGACAAAAGTTGCAATGAGAGAGTGGGACATCTTCGAGGAGATCATCGACAGAGGAAAGAGACGAGATCTGAGCACGTATGGAGAAATGAAAAACACCTTCTCCACGGATATCTTTCTGAACGATCAAGTAGGCGACCTTGTAGACTATCCGGAGGATATTGACGATATAGAGGATAACGTCGTAGATGATCAAAAAATGTCCGGCGATAATGACATTACTTCAGAGGATTTACTGGAAGAGCACGAAAAGTCTGAGGATCTTGTTCAGGCTTATTTTCATTCAATGGGCGACATTCCTATTCTCACTCGGGATGAAGAAATAGAGCTTGCAAAAAAGATTGAGACGGGGAAGAAATTATTAAGCGAGATTCTTAATAGCATACCTTTATACAAAAAAATGAAATCTACAGCTTTTGGAGAAGAAGACGAAGAAATAGAAAAAGAAAGAGTGCTCAATCTGACCGTGGAAAGCCTCCGCAATCTTATGAGTAAAGTGACATCTGTGAAAAGGAAAATGATGAGCCATAAGTTCGTAAGAAAGAGAAATGCACGTACAGATTTCAGGTCAATTAATGAATTCCCCGACACCGGGGAGCAGAAGGAGTTGAAATCCATTGAAGCGGAGGTAGGGTTAAAAATTGCAGATTTCAAAGAAAAATGGGAGAAGATTGATCACGCAATGAAGTTTATCACTGAGGCGAGAAATGAATTAATAATCCGGAACCTGAGATTGGTAATCAGCATAGCGAAAAGATACATCGGAAGGGGGCTCCCGCTTCTGGATCTGATACAGGAGGGTAACATAGGCCTCATGAGAGCTGCCGAAAAATTTAAATATAGAAAAGGTTTCAAGTTCAGCACATATGCGTCATGGTGGATAAAACAAGCCATCTCACGGGCGTTAATGGACCAGGCGAAAACCATACGTATTCCGGTCCACATGATGGATTTCTATAATAAAATCGTGCGGAGCTCACGTGAATTGACCCAGCAACTGGGCAGGGAACCGAGTAATGAGGAGATTGCCAAAAAATTGAGAGTATCAGTGGGAAAAGTGGAACAGATCTTAAAATCTATTCAGGACCCTATTACTCTTCAGGCTTGCGTAGGAGAAGACGAAGATACAAAGCTGGAAGACTTCATCAGTGACAAGAATACTCCTTCGCCGTATAAGAATACCGAAAAAAGTAAGATGACGGATCAGATATTAAAGATACTTCACACGCTCACCGCTAAAGAAGAAAGGGTGATAAGGATGAGATTCGGCATCGGAGAGGACAGAGATCATACACTTGAAGAAATAGGGCGACGTCTCGCCATCACGCGCGAAAGGGTCAGGCAGATAGAAGCGAAGGCACTGAATAAGCTGAAACACCCGAGTAGACTCAGGGCGTTGAGGTCTTAAGGCCCGATCAGCACATTTTTATCTTCTTATTTGATATGACACTTCACACAGAGCTCTGTTGGTTCAGTCCTTAAAAACTTGGGATAATCGCCCTTTGAGTGAGGATCATGGCAAGTTATACAGATTATCTTACCATCGCTACTTAAAGGAAGGTCACGCACGGGCATTGAAGGAATAATACCAGTTTTATGTTCATTCGGACCTATTCTGTCAGGATGACATTCGAGGCAGAGCTTGGACGGAGGCGACTTAAGCAGCAGCTCTGAGCTCATACCATGCGGGATGTGGCAATACTCGCATTGGTGCTTTTGAGCAGAAAAAGCGATATCGCACGCAAGACCACAGACGATTAATGAAACGAGAAATATGCTCACATCCTTCATTATCGAAAACATATCATTATTATAATAGATAAGATTTGATTTTACAGACAGCGAATTGCCTCATCAAAAATCTACTTCAAAGTGAATCGTTGCCTCATTTAGAAATCTACTCGAAAATATCACAATTGTCTCCTGAGATAAAAGCACCAGGAGGCGGGAATGAGATTTACGATGGAAGAGAGGCAGAAGATAACGGCGGCAGTTGCGGGACGGTATCAGGGGGCACGTAAAAAGGACAAGGGGATAGTACTGAATGAATTTGTGGCGCTGACGGGATATACCCGCAGCTACCAAATCGGCGACTCGCCTGTAATACCGCCGCTCGACATATCTTTCTATTTCTTTTGGAATCAGTTCCACGGGATTAGAATTCCTTGAAGACCTTTGCCAGGCTTTCACCGCCGACGTGTATCAAAAACTCATTAAAATATCCAAATGGTGTGCACATGACTGTATAACCTGTATTCAGGAGCCTTTCAGTAGCTTGCCGTATCAAGCCTTCCGAAAACTCAGGGGACGCCTTACTTGATGAGAGATGATTGAATGAATGGATAACAACGTTCTTTGTCCCAAATTTACCCGCAAGCCATTTGATGTTCTTTATAAACTTATCAAGAACGCCCTTGCCTTTTCCTTCGTCTTCCTTCTCTGCATGATAGAAGACAACAACTGCGTTGTCCAGTGAATCTTCCATCTGAATATCCGGCACATTTTGAAGGCTTTTTGATGCAGTCTTAAACCACCATTTATGCGCATAAAAAAGTAAAAGCTTCATCTGATGCTCTGACAACGTCCGATAGATTATTCAGTTTTTTCACATTAATCAAAGCTTAGCGTCCGTCCTATATAGGTAGAATAGTCTTTTAATATAGGCTCATACTTCGTGTTCAATAAAGGCGATGAAATCATGAAATCAGCTGTTGAACGATTACATGCAGTTGGAATATTGTACAAAACCGCGATTCTTAATAAAGCCTTTACATCGACATCATGCGGTAATGGTTCCATTGGGTCCCAGAGGAAGATTATTAAATCAATTTCTCCATTTACGATCATAGCGCCTAATTGTTGATCTCCGCCCAACGGGCCTGATTTCAATATAGTCATTTCATATTGCACCGCATCTTCATGTTTCAGCTTAGCTCTTAAAATTTTATCAATTAATTTTCCCGTTGTCCCGGTGCATATTAATTTATGTTCTATTAGAACTTTATAGTTCCATTCGACCCACTCAACTAAATCTTTTTTGCGATTATCATGTGCCACTAAAGCAATCCGTTTGATTTCTTCCATGAAGACCTCTCTACTAAAATTTTCTCATTCCTGTATCATTCTTCAAAAACTTTGTAGACTATATCGCGATTCCTTGTATGCTCCTTTACCTTGATGCCGATATTATCCCCCTTTTTTGCTCGCTCAATCTGCTCATGTTCGATCTGGATAGATTCTATCTTCTGCGTGAAATCCGTCGTATGACCCTTAATGTGAATAGTGTCTCCCACCGCCAATTCACCTTCAAGGACTACCGCTGCAACTCCTATCCTGTCATAGTAATGGCTAATAATCCCTATCCTCTCTTCTTTCATGTTGCCCTCCCTGTGAAAAGAGAATTGTTTTAATAAATCGACTTCAGCTACCAACGAGATATAAGTAAATTTAAACACGCACTTAATCTTCACTTCGTAGTTTTACTATCAAGGAAAACGCCTTTTTTGTCAAATTTTTTGAACCAGCAAAAGAACCGTTTCTTTTTGATAAGAATATCAGCACTGCTACCTCCCTCTCAGCGTTACGTATCCCTCCTTCAGGAGTAACCCGCAATAACAATCCCCGCAAGAGGATCTGCCTGCCAGAAGTCATAGAGATAATTTAGTCCCAAACCTATGAGAAGGGCAAGAGATAAAAAGGCACAGGCCAGACTTGTCCGAAATAAGAAAATTAATAGGTTGGAGCCCTCATAAAATAAACTTGGCAAAATGCCTCACGGTCAGGACAAATTTCCTGTACAGAACTTTTTCAACACTTTGACAATCTTTTAAAAACAAAGAGTTATATGCCGGCACAGTTATTGCAAAATTTTTAAAAAAATGCAGGAGGTAGATTGAGATGGCGATTGCTGAAAAAATTATAGAGGGAGTGGATGTTAGCAAAGGAAAAAAAGCCGTTAAGACCAAAAAAGCGTTCTGGAGAATGTCGGGAGACAGAAGGCAGCATAAACGCAGTCCCATGATTACGATGGTTAAATATTCTGTAATTTCATCGGTTGATAGTAATTTTATTGATGGTCTCGTTACGGATATGAGTGGAGCAGGTATGCAACTTCTGACAACGAATCCTCTGAGAATAGGGGAAAAAATAATAATCAAAAAAGACAGACCAACGTTTTCCATAATAGCAGTTGTCCGTTGGATAAAAGAATCCGGGAGCCTTTACTACAAAGTGGGTACCGAATTTATCTGACCTGATTTCTCCGACCTAAGCCCAGTTTTTACAAAAAAATAATCAACACCTTTTTCAACCGTCGCACAGTAGAGCTTGAAAAAGGGTCTTTATGTTAATCGCCTTTCCGTTGTAAATTATCCATATCATATGCGCAGATCGCTCGATTCATCCAGACGGGAAAGAGATGGCAGAAATAGAAAGGATTGATACAAAAAGCGGCATTGTTCTGAAGATTGAGAAGCGCAGCCTTCGCGACAAAGTGGAAATTTTGATTACTGCCCGGGATCACAGAAAATGCCTCCTTCACTGGGGAGTTCGGAAAAACCGATTCGCTTCCTGGCAAATGCCGCCCGGCGAGATTTGGCCGGAGGGAAGCCGCTCCTTTGATAATGCCGCTGTTCAGACCCCTTTTGTGCCAAAGAACGGTGAGGCCCATATTAATCTCAAAATCGACCGCATTATGGATATAGGGCTCATAGATTTCGTCCTTTTCTTCCCTGAGGAAGGCACCTGGGACAACAACAATGGCAGGAACTACCGCATTCGCCTTCCTGGTCTCGAGCCGACTACGGTGACGCCCTTCGAATTCAAGGGACTTCAGGATATCGCAGAAGAAATTATTGATCGGGAGATGAGCAGGAATTCGTGGACGCTAATGCATCGCTTCAATCTCTGTTATGACCTTCTGGATAAGCTGGGAAGCAATAATCCCGAAGGTATGGCTCTTATCTTCGTATGGTTGCGTTTTTCGGCCATAAGGCAACTTGACTGGCAACGCAATTACAATACTAAGCCAAGAGAGTTGGGACACGCTATGGATCGACTCACTCTTAAACTGGCAGACCGCTATACAAAGGAATACCAGGAGCGAGAGATAATCAGGTTGATCCTGACCACCCTGGGCAGGGGAAGCAACGCCCAGCGTGTCCGCGACGAGGTTCTGAATATCATGCACCGGCATCATATAAAGGAAGTTTCCGGTCATTTCATGGAAGAGTGGCATCAGAAACTGCACAATAACACTACACCCGATGACATCGTAATCTGTGAAGCTTATCTGGAGTTTCTGAGGAGTGACGGCAATCTTGACCGCTTCTACAGCCAGCTCGAAGAAGGAGGGGTATCAAGAGACAGGCTGGAAAGTTATGAGCGCCCCATAAAATCCAAACCGGATTTTATCCCTCATCTCAAGGAAGCGTTAATCCGGGATTTCGAACACTTCCTCGGAATCCTTAAGGAGGTGCATTCCGGCACTGACCTCGGTGTGGCCACCCGTGCGGCGAGATATCTTTTCGATGAGGTAATGCATGGTCTAATGGATTTTATTTGGGCGCACCAGAACGACCAGGAAATAAATACGCTCCAGAAAAAAGTGACCGCAGCCCGCCGACGTTTGGCGCACCTGATATCAGGACCGTCTTACAAAGTGCGTGACCTACTCTTCCTCGATATCGCCCTTGAGGATTTCTTGCGTACCGTGCTTGAAAGGAAGATAAGTGTGCATATGAGCGGTGATGATATGGTGGAGATACTCGACACAGTTCTTGAAAATATCTGTCTTTCTTATACAGATCTTGAGTTTCAATATACCTCGGCGCACTGGAGGCGGCTCAAAGAACTTCCTCGTTTCGGGAGGGAGTGGTCCCTTCACGCCGGAGCGGCTCTTGAGCGCATCAGTCGGGCCCTGGGTTTGTTCGTTGACCGCTATTCCCGCCTTCTTCAGCCAAAGGCAAAGTTTCTCGGTAAATCCTTCCAAGCGGATTCATGGACTATCAGCCTTTTCAGCGAGGAAGTACTGCGGGGCCGTCTTCCTTTTATTCTGTCCCTGGTCGCGCGCTACCTTGATCCACTATTGAGGAGAAGCGCTCGCCTTGGCAACTGGCAGTTGATCAGCAAGGGGGAGGGTAAAGGTCAAGTGAAAGTTTTGAACTCTTTGATGTCCGTACAGGGCAGGATTTTCACCCGTCCCATGGTGCTGATTGCTGATATGATAGAGGGCGATGAGGAAATCCCCACAGGCGTCATTGCAATCGTCACGCCATCAATTATCGATAGTTTATCGCATCTTGCGATCCGCGCAAGAAATGCCGGCATCCTCTTCGCAATCTGCTATGACCCTGAAGCATTGGCACAACTGAAATCCCTTGATGGTCGCCCGATCAGAATGAGCATCGAGAAAGGCGGAGATATATTTTTCGAAGAAAGTCGCGAAGAGGAGCTGGACATTGCCCTGCCGGCCCGTAAGATCGAAATTCCTTCGATACCCCGGATCAGCGTTATCTTTACGGATTTCGCCATTTCCCTGAGCGACTTCAACGAGAGGAACGTTGGATACAAATCAAACAAACTCAGAAAGATTCAGGAAAAGCTGCCCCCATGGTTTGCCATTCCCCCTTCTGTCGCAATCCCCTTTGGCGTGTTTGAAAATGTTCTTTCTGAACAAAGAAACCGGGAGGTCAGAGAAAGGCATGAAGAACTCACAGCGCGGATAAAGGAAGAACAGGAGGAAAGTATAGGAAATTTGCTTTCAGAACTTCGCAAGACCGTTCTGTGTTTAGAGCCCAAGGAAGAACTTTTTGACTCTCTTCGAACAGTTATGGAGGCAGGCGGCCTCCCATGGCCCTCCGACCAGGATGAGGCATGGATGTGTATCAAGAAGGTCTGGGCATCGAAATGGAACGACAGGGCCTATTTGAGCCGAAAAGCTAACAGGATACCACACGATGCCCTTCTGATGTCTGTGCTCATCCAGAAGGCAGTTGAAGCCGATTATAGTTTTGTGATTCACACTGTCAATCCTTTTACCGGCGCAAGTGATGAGATATATGCGGAAGTGGTTCCCGGTCTCGGAGAAACGCTCGCCGCCAATTACCCTGGAAGGGCGCTCAGCTTCAGCTGCAAAAAAGGAGCGGAGGAACCGTATATACTTTCCTTTCCGAGCAAGAGTATCGGCATATACGGAGGCGGCCTCATATTCCGTTCGGATTCGAATGGCGAGGACCTCGCGGGTTATGCAGGTGCGGGTCTTTATGACAGCTTCGTAATCCCACAGCCGCGCCGGGTCATTCTCGATTACACGAAAGACAAACTCCTTTGGGACGACTCCTTTCAGAAAGACCTGCTCATATCCATTGCAAAGATTGGCATGACCGTGGAAGATATTATGGGTTCTCCCCAAGATATAGAGGGAGCTTACTCCAGGGGGCAATATTTCCTCGTACAGACGCGGCCGCAGGTGGGGTTACCCGGTGCGTAAAAGAAGCCGCATACGTATCGGCAATCAGACGGCTTTCTCCTCTCTTTCGCTAATAGACCCCTTCAAATATGCAGTTGCAAATGGCTTCGATGCCTTCGAATGGTTTTTTGACGAAAAAGATTCCGGGAGAGGATGTGAGAAAAGCAGCATGACACCGGAGGTGAGGACCTTAATAAAAGAATGTTCTAATGACAATGATATCTCTCTTTCGGTCCACACAAGATGGCAGGCTGACTTATCGAAAACTGGACTATCAGAGGAGATTCTCGGAGATATTCAGTTCGCTACAGATGTAGGCGCATTCCTTTTTGTTATTCATCTTTGCGCCGATGGCGGGTTAAAGTCATATGCAGAGGCGATCATGCCTCTGTCCGATATGCTTGTTGAGGCAGGAATGATGCTCGCGGTAGAAAATACCCCGGCAAATACTCCACAGGACTTCAACGAACTTTTCGAGCTTCTCCACAGGGCGGATCGACCTTCTAATATCGGGATGTGTCTTGATCTGGGGCATGCAAATCTCTGCGCTGACACGCGAAACGATTATATCAAATTTATCGATCTTCTCGATGCTGCGGTACCCGTAGTGCATATTCATCTTCACGAAAATTATGGGGATTATGATAGTCATCTGCCGCTTTTTTCGGGCCCTTCTGGAAAAGACCCGTCCGGAATCAAACGCTTCATTGAATGGCTGACAATGAGAAATTTCTCGGGTTGCATTATTCTTGAACAATGGCCTGATACCCCGGACATTCTGAAAGATGCCCGTTCCAGACTGTTGGCCATGATATACGAATCAGACTTGTCTAAACCCTCATGCCGACGAGTCGGCACAAAGGAACTTGAAAATTATTCTGTCATTCCCCGACTTGATCGGGGAATCCACCCTTCGACAGGCTCAGGGTGACAAATTGTTATCGTGAGCCCTGAGCCTGTCGAAGGGTCGAACCATGGATTCTCTGGTCATCCGCCTAAGGCGGACAGAGAATGACATTTTCGGAGCAGAATAAGAAAATTGATATGACGGAATACCTCATAGACACAATGAATCGTAACGACCAGAGATAAAAAGGAGAAATTGATGGGCATTCGCAGAAAAATGATCATCTATAATCTATTTCCCCTGTTGGCCGGAAAGTTCTCCACCTGGGAAACACATCTCAAAAGGGCGGCTGAGATGGGCTTTAACTGGGTCTTTGTCAATCCTCTTCAGAAAACAGGCGAATCGGGGAGTCTCTATTCGATAGCGGATTACTTTAGCCTGAATCTATTCTTTGTGGATGAAGAGAACGAAAAAAATCCCGAAGACCAGTTAAAGGAAACGATTAAAACAGCCGAATCATATGGTTTGAGCATGATGACGGACCTGGTTATCAATCACTGTTCTGTAGATTCAGAACTCCTTCGCACCCACCCGGGGTGGTTCGAATGGGAAGGAAAAGGCAGGGTGGCCCACCCTTTTGCCGATGAGGACGGAAAGAAGGTGGTATGGAGGGATCTGGCGAAATTTAACCACAGAAATACGGACGACAAAGAGGGTCTATATCAATTTTTTCTGTTGGTCGTGAAACACTTGCTGGGTCTTGGGTTCAGGGGTTTCCGCTGCGATGCTGCTTATCAGATTCCCAAAAGTCTCTGGAAAAGGCTTATAGCTGAAACACGTGCGATAAGACCTGACGTGCTCTTTTTTGCGGAGACACTGGGCTGCACACCGGACCAGACCAGAAAGACTGCCATCGCTGGCTTCGATTATATCTTCAATAGTTCAAAATGGTGGGATTTCAAGAGTCCCTGGCTATTAAAACAGCATTCTCTTACTCGCGATATCGCGCCCTCGATAAGCTTTCCGGAAAGTCATGACACGGTAAGACTCTGCGAACAATTGGATGGGAATATCGAAGGACTGAAACAGAGATATCTCTTCGCTGCATTTTTTTCTGCTGGCGTCATGATGCCCATAGGATACGAATACGGTTTCAGGAAGAAGTTACACGTGGTTAAGACAAGACCTGAGGATTGGGAGCGGACCGGGATTGATTTAACCCCCTTTATAAAAACTGTAAACGGAATTAAGTCCGATTATGGAATCTTCCAGGAAGAGGCGTCGGTAGAGGCCTTCTATAGTGAAAACCCCGACATTCTTTTGATGGGCAGGGAATCTGTCCAGACGCCGGAAGAATCACTGCTTATATTGAACAAAGATATACATAACAGGCAAAATTTCTACACGCCAAATCTTCAAGTTTTTTTCCAATCCGGATCTCCCGTTAGCGATATTTCACCGGAGTACAGACTTGACTATGTCCCGTCGCCTTTTTTGTATGACTTGAGGCCGGCGCAGGGTATCTTGCTGATTACGGCGCGTGAGCCTGTGTCAGAAGAAGATTGACTTTTACTGATAATAGACGCTGAGTACCTGATCCGCTACTGCGTCCCACGTGAAGGCCGCTTCGACTGCAATTCTCCCGTTTCTGCCCATCCACCTTCCCCATTCAAAATTCGTAAAGAGTGTTCCTATACCCCAGGCGATCGACTCGGGCTCCGCATAAACTTTGAGGCCGTTGACCTCATGCCAGACATATTCATCCGGTCCACCGTTCCTTGAAGCAACAACAGGCTTACCTGCGCTCCAGGCCTCCAGAACAACAATGCCAAACGGTTCGTTCCGGCTCGGTACGCACACGACATCGCACGCCTTATAAAGATTACTCAGCTCCCAACCAGTCTTGAAACCCGTGAAACGTGTCGCGTGGGCGACACCCATCCTATGGGCAAGCCACTCCACATGACCCCGCATCTCTCCGTCACCGACGAAAATAAATTTGGCGTCGGGGTAGTATCTCAGGATATAGGGAATCCCCATAACCAGAAGGTCAGGCCCTTTCTGGTACACGATGCGCCCGCAGAAAAGAACAGTTGGATCCATTGGCCCTATGTAATACTGTTTTTTGATTTCGAAGGGATCGAGCCACCCGTCGAACTGATGAAGGTTAACTCCGTTATAGACCACGGAAATTTTCCACCAGGGGACTTCGTACATCCACATGACTTCGTTTTTCAGACCATTCGAGACTGTCATAACTCTATCTGCCCAATAAGTGCCCGCCCTCTCGATGTCGCGTATGACAGCAGAACGGCCTCCGTAGAAATTGTTTCCGCATCTTCCGTATTCTGTTGAGTGAATAGTTAAGATACCTTTCCGCCCTCTGCCCTGTTTGATCCATATCATCGCATTTACAGCCAGCCAGTCATGGGCATGGACGATATCGAAGTGAGCCCCCATATAATCTTCCGTTCTGTAGAGGTGGTGTACGAAGGAACGGCACATATCATTGACCTCTTCCACGAAGTTTGGGTTCAGACTGAAGGGACATCTATGATAATGGACTCCGTCTATCAATTCATAATGCTGCTGGCCACTTCCCATTCTTGTGAAGACGTGGACTTCGTTACCTCTTCTCTCGAGGGCAGCCGCCAGTTCTGTAGTATGAACCGCAACGCCCCCGACAGCTATCGAGTGGAGAGATTCCCAACATAATATAGCGATTCGCATGGCTGTTATCGAAGGACTGTTTATTCAATGTGGCGCGTCATAAGACCTTCTCTTATTTATCATTCCGTGCTAATCCGCCATCTGCGAACCGGATTGATCGGGATCCAGTCCTTTCAACCTGGATTCATTCCGTCTCGGCGGATTCGCGGGATGATGATCAGGAATTAATGCAAAGAAAAATCTAGACGTACCTTTTTATTGTGACTATACTATCACAATTTTTCGAGCAAAAAGCATACCAGAACAGAAGTACCTGTTTTAATTGCAGATTGCAAAGAGAGCCACCCATTGCCCAAGGAATTTTGTCCTCTGAACGATGCTTTTTGCCCGATCTCAGGGTCCAAGAAGCTCAGTGGCTGTGTCCAGTAATTGGTACGCCTGCTCTATATCATCGTAAGACCGATGAACCCACCGGCTCCCCCAGAAAAAGTTACAACTCGTCTCGGCCACTAAGATGTGGTCATATGCCTTTGTAATCAAATGACGGATTTCCTCCGCATTGTTTAGCCCTTGATGCCTTTCGTCAAAGGTTCTCTTTGTTTCTTGATAATAGGCGCTCACCCTGTGAATCTCTTCCCAACCTCTTTTTTGCAAGAGAGACCCTGTCCATTGCGCAAAATCTCCACCCCAATGATGCCCTGTATTCCATGCCCCCTTATAAACTTCTACCTCTTCAACGGGAGGATATCTTTCGAGATATTCGCTGATATGAATCGGGGTAAAACCAAGTGTTCCCTCCCTGTACCGGTTCAGAATCGGGTGGTAGAAATAGCCCCAGAAACCGCTTTCCGTGCAAGTAGTTCTGAACCACCCACCATTTTCACCGTCCGTCCAGGTGGTCACGAGTGCAGGGAAGTCACACCATTTTGTCCTTTCATAAACTTCATGCTGGAACCAGCCGGGATCAAGTCCCGATTCCTGGGCATTCGACAGTTCCCGGTCCCTCGGCACGACGATAATCTCCTGTCCATCATAACGGGCGATATGCGGCCGGTAACGAATCTCTTCCCAGCGCATCTCACGCCGGGGCTTAATGTACCAGCAGTCCACGAGTACATATTTGTATCCGTGCCGCTTCAGCATTGGAATCATTTCCATGCAGAAGCCCATTTCAGGCGGCCAGAATCCGGCAAACCAGCTGCGCCCAAGAAGGTGCTGTCCAAGTCCGATCCACCAGGATGTCTGGGGATCCCAATCTGAACTTGGAATCAATGGATATACGGGATGGTACAGCCCGGTGCCGACGAACTCGATATTCGAGTGCCGGTAGCGGTTCAGAAAATCTTCGACGTCCACCACGTCATAAAAGGTCTCTCTAATGGCCGGATCTTCCAGCTGCTTCAAAAGGGTACCTGAAAAACTCATGTGCAGTCTCGCAACGTCCTCATATCCTTCCAGCATTCGGGTGGGACGGTCGTAACACCAGAGTATCTGTCTTGCCTCCCATCGTTCAGTTGAATTATGGAGGACCAGAAGATTCCCAATGGGCTGGTGCATATTCAATCCGACTGCGTGATAAACCTCTGCCATAATATTCCTCCAATCTCTATAGAAGAGTGCTGCGGTATCTTTTATGATGCCATTTGCGGCCTTCGATGGTTTTTATCTTTGCTACAAGTTGAGGGTCATATTGGAAGAAAACTATTATACGATTAGAGTGATCTTCACTGACTGTTATTACCCCATGGCAATTCCTCAGATGAGGACAAATTTTCTGGGTCTATTATTAGCTGTAGTTATCTATATTGTCAAGATTTTTTCCGCTTATTTTTTAAATGCCTTCTTAGATATCTCCAGGTTGAATTCCCTTTCTTTTTCTTTTGACATTATGGTTCAAGATTCAGCGACAAGCTCGCGAAAACGCATCGCCATTTGGGGCCCTTTGGCTTCATCCTCGTGTTTAAAGAAAACGAAGACTTTCTTCCATTTTTGTAAAAGGATTCTTTCCATCCATTGCGACAGATCTGCATCCGTATAATTGGAACGTCGCAGACGCAGGTAACCCCATGGAGTTATACTGATGATCTCCTTTGCCGGATTTTCATCAGTATCCACGATGCCGAGACTGCATTCCCTTTCACGAAGAAGGTCCAGAATTTCAACATTGAGCCAGGATGGGCTGCGAAACTCGAATGCGCAAGGTATGTTGCCGGGAATCAGATCGAGAAAGTCTTTTAAAGCTGGTCTGTCCGCATGAAAACTCCTTGGAAGCTGAAAAAGGACAGGCCCCAGCTTTTTGCCAAGAACTGACAGGGATCTGAAAAGGTGCCCCGTCTCACCGCCCACATTTCTTAACTGTTTCAGATGAGTTATGACCTGTGGCGCTTTGATCGCGAAAACAAAATCACGCTGGACCTGTTCTGCCCAGGATGTGAGGACAGCCTCTGTGGGCATGTGATAAAAGGTATTATTGATCTCTACAGCATTGAAACGCTCCGAATAGAAGTGAAGCATTTCCTTTGGCGAGATCTTTTCGGGATAAAATTTTCCTTTCCATTCTTTGTATCCGTAACCGCTGGTACCGACATAGATTTTCATATCCGGCAGTCGCAGAGGGCGATGAGTTACTTCCTTGCTTTTGGCTGCCAGAGTCCAAAAGTCGCGCCGGTCGGATCTGTAATTACACTGAACCAACCCATGTCTGGAACCTTGCAGATCGTCATGCCTCCTCCCGTCCCTTCCCCAATGCATTCCACAGTAAATCGGTTGGGTCTGGCTTTGAATGTACCTTTTTCTAAGGTCTCAAAAAGTTTCAAAGGTATCTCACTCGCGCACTACTTCGCGGGCGGGTTTATCTTCGCGCAGTCGTAAAAAAACCGGCTGTCGCATGAGCCCCTCATCGGTCCAGCCGTGGAAAATAAGTTCGCAGACCAGCTTTGGCTTTACCCATGTGACCGGCATATTAGTCTTCGGCTCTATTTTAAAGGGGCATTCTTTCTGGATCAGCGGATCCAATTTGTCTCGGATTTCTTTCAAATTCTTCGCTCCGAATCCTCCTCCCAAATGACCGATATAATTCAACTCGTCTCCCTCGTACACGCCTAAGACCAGACTGCCGAAATATTTTCTGCCCCTTCTCGGCTCCGTGAATCCTGCGATCACGGCTTCCTGCGTCATATGAGTCTTCACCTTTAGCCAATGCCGGCTCCTTCTTCCAATCCGGTATGTGCTCTGAGAATGCTTTGCCATGATCCCTTCGAGTCCTTTTTCTTTGGCGGCCTTGAAGAACAAAACGCCTTCTTTCGATACATGATCGCTGAATTTTATTCTTTGGGAGGAAGGAAGAATTTTTTTTAGAAGCTCTTTTCTCCTGAGCAGCGGTAGGTTCGTAAGATCATGCCCCTGGAAATACAGGAGATCAAAGACGTAGTAGAGCAGATGACCTTTTCCAGATTTCTGGTAATTCTGAAGCATCTGGAAATCAGGACGTCCCTGATCGTCCACAACAACAATTTCGCCATCCAGGACAGCGTCAAACTTGAATTTCCTCAGCGACTCCACAATAGGAGAAAACTTTTGATTGAGCGAGATCAGGTTTCGGGAATAAAGAGAAACATTTTTGTCAATGATTTCGGCAATGGACCTGTAGCCGTCCCATTTCACCTCAAAGATCCAATCAGGATGATCAAACGGTTTCTTGACCAGGGTAGCAAGCATCGGTTTTATGCGGTGCGGCATCGGTTTAACCGGCATATCCTTCAGGTCTTCACTTTCCATCGCTTCGTGAAGGCGGATTTGGTTTATTTTCTTTTGTCGAAGAGATTTTTCAGGTTTGGCCTCGAAAACCTCTTCCAGTGTCTTATTGGAGACTACGGAACGACTCTCCTTGAGAATGTCCTCTTTGATAGCATATCGATCTTTTTTCTTCAAAAGCAGCCATGACTTCTCGTCCCTTCCCGTTTTTACCAGCACGAATTCACCGCGAAGTTTTTCCCCGGCGAGGATGAATTTCATATTCCCTTTTCTTAATCCCTCAAGAAGAAGTTTCTCGCTTTCTTTTTTATCTATTGTGGAGGGATGATAATAAAAGCCCTTATCCCAGATGATAACGCTCCCAGCTCCGTAATTGCCTTCCGGAATAACGCCCTCAAAATCCTTATATTCAAGCGGATGGTCTTCAACCATAACGGCCAACCTTTTTAAGGAAGGATCCATCGAGGGCCCCTTCGGAACTGCCCAGCTCTTAAGTACACCTTTAAGCTCAAGTCTGAGATCATAATGAAGGCGACGGGCCGCGTGCTTATGAACAACAAAGATAAGATGGTTTTCCTTGTGACCCGGACCCGGTTTCGGTTCCGGCGTTTCCTTGAATTTTCGCTTAGATTTGTATTCCTTTAGTAAGGATCTCATAGGTGAATAGACATTATTCTTAAAATCTCCCCACACCCCTCTTTTCCAAAGAGGGGCATAAATCCTCCCTTTGGTCCGCCTGAGGCGGAGAGGTTAGGAGGGATTTATAAATTAATGTTAATACCATTATGAAATGGTTAATGAATATCCCTTCACAGATGAGGAAGCTTCTGTTTTTTTAAGAGAATCTCCTGAAAAAGATCACCCTGTTTTTCAGCCCTGCTCACGGCTTCCGAGTGCAAAACCTCCAGTTTTTTCGGGTCACCAAGCTCTGCCAGATTCTCCAGCTCCTTCCATTCAAGCGGAAATGAGACTGTTGGTTTTTCCCGGGCCCGCAGGGAATAAACGCAGATCATTGTCTTTGAAGAATCATTTTGAGACCAGTTGATAAAAACCTTTGCTTTCCGGAATTCCTTTGCCATTTTCGCAGTCACCAGTTCGGGATAATTCTTATGTATGATTTTTGCAACGGCCTTGGAAAAATTCTTGGTATCCTCAAAGGTCGTCTCCTTGCGGTTCAAAGGGACATACACGTGGAGTCCTTTTTTGCCTGAAGTTTTTACATAACTTGTGAGCCGCAGTTCAGAAATCAAGTCCCGGAGTATCAACGCCACCCGGGCACAATCAAGAATGTTTGCCTGATCGCCAGGGTCCAGATCGAAGACCATTGAATCGGGCGTCTCATGGGAACTGGCTCTGGCTAAAGGCACATGGAGCTCAATAGATGCAAGGTTCTCTACCCACATCAGCGTTTCCAGGTCGTTGACCAGGCAGACTGTCATCCGCTCTTCGTTATCTCGTCGTATCTCGGCTGTTTTCACCCAGGACGGATGATGAGGAGGACAACGCTTCTCAAAAAAGAAATCCTTTTCCACTCCTTCGGGATAGCGCTTTAATGTCAACGCGCGGTCTTTTAAATGGGGCAGGATGAACTTTGCAATCCGCCGGTAGTATTCGAGGACATGAGCCTTCGTGAAACCATATGCGAGATAGAGGTCTTTTTCAAGGTTTGATAAAGAGAGTCTTCTCCCGGCGATCTCCACGACTCTTCGGCTCACCGATTCTTCTTCACTTTGCGCATGCTCTCCTGCAGAGCGGCAATCAGATCGGCCGGCCCTTCTATCTCTTCTTCCCCGACTTCAGGGGCTTCCACCGGAGCCTTTTCTTTCGCCTTCTTCTTCAAAAGGTCCATGATCTTTTTCCTGCGCTTGTCCGCATATCTATCAGGGTCAAAGTCAGCCATCATTTTCTTAATACTCTGCTTAACGCGGTTTTTCTCCTCGGCCTCGACCTTTCCTTCCTTAGGTGAGATGTCTTTATCGGGAAGTATTTCTTCGCTGTAATGCAGTGTAATCAAAGCCAGCGCTCCCTCCGTACTTTTGACCGCAACGAGATACTCACGCTCACCCAACACGAATTTTGCGAGCCCGGCCTTGTTTGTCCGGTGCATCGCCTCGACCAGCAACCGATAAGCTTTTTCGCCCCCTTTCGAAGGGACGAGATAATACGGATGGTCATAATAGATCGGATCTACTTCCTTCATGTCAATGAACTCGACGATCTCAATCGTGCGGCTTCGTTCGGGAGAGACGGATTCCAGTTCCTCATCCGTAATAAGTATGTATTTGCCGGGTGTGATTTCGTATCCCCTGATAATCTCATCCGGCTGTACCATCTTATCTTCTTCAGGACAAAACATTCTTCTCGCGAGAGGAGAGTAATCCTTGCTGTGGAGCATGCGAAAAGAGACACGGCCGGGCTCCACCGCCTTGACCAATCGCACCGGAATCGCCACCAGGCTGAAACTGATCGTCCCGCTCCATATTGCCTGTTCAGCAATTTCTTTCATCTGTTTGATCCGAAACAGTTTTTCAT
>JBFLXE010000002.1:0-45280 GCA_040757455.1 Nitrospirota bacterium | reverse complement strand
CATTTGCTTTTATTGCACCTGTTTCGGCCGTCAAATTCTCTGAAAAGTCTCAGAACCGGGCTTGCCCATAACTTTTCAATTCCTTCATCGAACACATTGCCCAGGCTGAATTCCTTAAATCCCGAGAAGAGATTACAGGGGAAGACTGACCCATCGGGAAGTATCGCGAGCTTTTTGATGCCTGCATTGCATCTCCCTCTCGCATCCACGTCCTTTACATAGAAGCCTGATGCGGCCACAAAGCCTATACTCAATTTCTCCCCCCTCGATCTGAGAGCAGTGTAGAATCTCCAGAAGTCAGGAAAAGAAAAGGACTTTTCTCCTTTTCTTCCTATAATATCTTCATGCATAAGATAATATCTCCGAACCCCGAGTTTCTCAAGAAATTTAACCAGTCGGGCAATCTCTCTCATATTCTCCTGTATCAAAACGCTTTTCACGACCGGGTTCATTCCCGATGCAATCATGGCATTGATTCCCGACAGGGCTTTTGAGAAATTGTCGGCCCCGGTCATTCTGTTATGAGTTTCATCGAATCCGTGAAGAGAAAAGCCAATACTGAGATGATCAGTCTTGATTTTCACGATCTCATGGATGGCTAAAGGCAGACTCCCATTTGTACTGACATTGATACGCATACCAAGATTTGTTGCGTATGCGATGAAATCAGCAATCCACGGAACGAGAAAGGGTTCTCCGCCGAGGACGTCTATTTCGGGGATGCCCTTGTAAGAAAGCATTAAAACTAAAGACAGGGCGTCTTGTCTGTCAATATTCGTAAAATGTTTCGCTTCGTATATGTTCTGGTTAAAACAAAAATTGCACTTCTGATTACATGCCAGAGTCGGATAAAACTGTATAAATGATGGACAACGCATAGACTTAGTATAATCCGTCCGGATTTCCTTATTAGTGCCATGTAATAATGAATTGCAGGACACGGCCATTGTTGCTATTCAGATTGACATTGTCTCTGAACGTGATAGTATTTTAATAAAAATTTTAAGCTGGTGGTGAACAATTATGGATGTCCTTGAAGCACTTGCAGAGAGGCGCTCAATAAATTTTTTCGAGGCGGGCGAAACATTATCGGATAACCTCTTGAAAGAATTGATTAATATTGCGAATCTTTCTCCATCCTCTTTTAACCTGCAGCCATGGAGAGTGATAATGGTGAAAGATCCCGAGAGGAAAAAGGTTTTGAGACGATGCGCTTTCGATCAGCCGAAGGTGGAAGAGGCGCCGGCGGTGCTGATTATGATTGCAGATCCGGCCGGGGTAGAAGACAATCTGGAGAGGGTTCTCGATAGCTGGCAGAACCTGGGATATATCAGACAGGACATGAGGGAGACTTATATGAATATGACAAAGACTCTATACGGAACACCGGAGAGCCTTCAGAGGAAGATTTTTGCGGTAAAGAATACTGCCCTTTTTGCCATGAATCTTATGATTGCCGCCAAAGGCCTTGGTCTCGACACCCATCCCATGGATGGCTTCGATGAAAATTGCATCAAGAAAGAATTCAAAATCCCGGACGACATGATCATACCGATGCTGATTGCTGTCGGACATTTGAAGAAAGGCATAGCACTTCGTCCGCGAGCGTTCAGGAGGCCCCTCGAGGAGTTTGTGATATTTGAGTAAACCGATCGACAGAAAAATACTTGATTATCATCTTGAAAAAGGCTTAAACTTGTGGTGAAAGCCATTTTGCCAGTCGATTAAGAGGTTTGTCAGGAGGATGAATGAACGCAATTGAGATAGCCATCAAGATGGAGACTGATGCAATAAAATTTTATACCGAGGCGGCCGAGAAGACCAAGCATCCAGTGGGGAAAAAGATGTTCCTGAGCATTACGGAGGATGAAAAAAGACACCTTCAGGTACTTTCTCAGATATTCAAGGAAATCGACATAGGAGTTGAAGAGGTGAGCCCCATGAAAAATGTCCGGACAATATTTCAGTTGTTGAAAGATTCGATGATGAAGAGGGTGGAGGCAACCACGGATGAACTCGAGGCATTCAAGATCGCGATGCAGATGGAGAAAGAAGGAATAGAATTTTACAAGAATGCCGAGGCACAGGCTAATACAGATAAAGAGAGAAAACTATTTGAACGACTTATAAGGGAAGAGCAACAACATTATGATATCTTCGCGAATACATACTTCTTTCTTTCGGATACTGGAAGCTGGTTCATGTGGGAGGAGCGCAGCATTGTCGACGGCGGCACTCCATGGGCGTGAGCGAGATAAAAAGATTGTGTGGCAGAAGGGGGGAGAATTATGGCGTATACGAAAGTTGCGCTGGAAGACAAGATACTCGAGATGTATCCTGAAATCCAGAAGCACGGTATCTCGGTTAGCCTGGATTTTGACGAATCAAAGAATGCCTATATAGTGAAATTCAAGAAAGACGGCCAGGAACTCACAACGCATCTTGAGAAAAAAGACGCTGATGACTGCATGAACAATATCAAATGCGTCTATCTCGGCGTTCAGATCGGTCAATTCATCAAGAATTTCGAAATGAGAAAGTAAAAGGCCATCAAAGATGATATGCCGATCCTCGCAAGCTATTACGATATTTTTTTGACAATTTGTCATTGCAATGTATTAGAATAACCAATACCTTTCCGTAATTCTCCCTCTCGCAGGGCTTGAATGAAGGAATGATTTTAAAAAACACCTTAAGGAGGTAGACTTATGCCAAAACCCGTAGTTAATGAAGATCTCTGTGAGGGATGCGCAACATGTGAGGAGCTTTGCCCCCAGGTATTTAAAGTAGGTGATGACGGGAAAGCCCATGTCATAGGGCCTGATAAATGTGACACCTGCGACTGCCAGGAGGCCGCTGATACTTGCCCGGTTCAGGCAATAAGCTTGGAATAGTATTTTTTGGGCTTTGAACTAAAAGAGAGGTTGGGACGTCCAACCTCTCTTTTCGTTTATTCAATGAATGAGCAGATATGTGTTTTGTGAGTTCAACAGGAGCTTTTGCATTTACAGGTTGTTGATACCTTTCTTGAAACTTTTCTGATTGTCATTCTCAGTGCACCCCCTTTCCAGAGGAATCCGGACTTCGTGTCCAATTTTTTTATATTTTACCATAATAATAACACTTGTACAGGTCTTTCCCCTCCGAATCACCGAGGAGTAGCGCCCGATATCTGCAACCTCCCCGGCATTCCTCGCTGACATCGCAATCGCATTTAAGATCTGCAAGTTTCACGGGTCTTATCCTCTGCCAGCATTCCCGCAGACCTTCTTCAATCTTCCCGATAGGGTGATCGGCATAAAAGGTACATTTTGATACCATACCGCTGGACATGATGCCCATGAGGTGTATTCCGCAGGCATAGCCTGTTGTACCTGAATGAAACCCCCCGCCATAGCCATATTTAAAATATTCTCCGGCTATTTCCGGAGACAGGTGAAATGAGGCATTTTTCTTTAACCTTCCGGTCACGCAGGGGACATCGACAACCCAGCATTTTACACCAATATTTTTGAAGAATTCTTCCATCTCCTTAAAGTCCCCAAGATTTCCTGTATGAACCATTGTCGAGACAGCCACATCAAAACCCGCGTCGATAGAATTTACTACGGCCTCTATGGCCTTTTTGAATGTACCTTTTCCTCGGAGTGAGTCGTGTGCAGCCTCGAGGCCATCCACGCTCACCTGAATCTCATTGACATTAAGCCCTCTGAGCAGTTTTTTATTAAGTAAGATCCCGTTTGTGAACAGAACTTTCCTTACGAAGAACTCAGGAAATATTTTGTTCAATTCCCTGAATTCGTGATGCATGAGTGGCTCGCCTCCTGTTATCAGGACTCTCAGTCCCTGCAGCTCTTCAAATTCCTTGAGGATCATTCTTATCTGGCTGACAGACAGTTCGGAAATCTTATCGTCTTCAACATAACAGTGCCTGCATTTCAGATTGCAGAGGTTTGTTATCTGCAATTCAAGATAACGAAGTGAAGGAAAAGGAGATTTGATAATGGGCGGGCGCTTTAAAAGGATTTCATTTCTGGTGAGAATGCCTTCCCTGAAACAATAATTGATGAATTCACTGTCTTCCCCTGGACATCCTTTTGTGGAACAGCAATTTTTCATAAAATCGAAGGAGTCATCATCAAGTTCATAAAGATCATCTTTTGCAATGTGATAAAGGGAAGGTTTCTCCAGCCACTTAAGCACCGCTTTTTCATTTAGAAAATATCTCATAATATATTGTACGATATTGAAGATGCCTGTTCCCACGTTTTAGGCGCGTTGATCTGGTCCAAATAGGGTTTACAAGTCATCAAAGAGACTGACTTAAAGAAAGAGCTTTGTTCCAGATTTTGCCCGTATTTTAAACCGGACAAAGACGAGGGACTTGCGTGCAAGGGAATTACAGTTCTGTTAAATCTTCTAAAAGGAGGCGTATCCGTTCCACCCGTGCATATGGGTGGGATAAGTATTGATATAAAGGATGAAATTGTTTCGATTGTTTGCCTCGCATGTCCTTTTCACGAAAAAGATTGTGATTTTATGGAGAGAAAAGAAAAGTCGCTGCCTTGTGGAGGATTCATTGCCCTGTCTCTCCTGCTCGAAAAAGGATACGTCACCGTTGACAATATAAAGGATATCATATAAACTTTCTCTCTGAATTAGAAAGCGGAAATATCCGATAAGCACTGGATAATTTCTTATTATCCTTAAGAATCAAGAGGCTGGAGAATGATAAAATTTTCGGTAAAAGAAGTTGTTGAGCAGGCTGTACAGACAGAAAAACTCGGATATGAATTTTACAGCGAGATGGCAAAAAGATTCCATGTGAATCATGAACTGAAACAACTCTTTGAGTTGCTTGCCGCTCACGAACTGAAGCACGGCAAGCGTTTTTCTGACCTGGAAAATAGTATAACAGAAGAAACCGAGGGCTGGGAGGAAGCCACTCTTTATCTGAGAGCGATTGTCGAGTCCGAATTTTTTCTCGGTAAAGACAAATGCCTGCCTTCTCTCGCGCATGTCAAAACCCCATCGGAGGCCATACATTTCGCTCTTTGTTTTGAAAGGGAAACCCTGCTTTACTATTACACTTTGCGCGAGATGGTCATGGAAAAAGATATTGTCGACGAGATTATCCGCGAAGAGAAAAGCCACATCGTGTGGTTGAGTAATCTAAAAAAATTGTTTGTCTAAACACCCGTCCTGATATTAGAAAATTTGACAAACCCGTGATTGAAGATATAATTGTCTTTAAATCGTATTTCCTCCCGATACGGCTGCCGATCAAGGAGAGTCAATGGATTATTCGATAAAGATAGGAGGCGAAGCAGGCCAGGGAATTCAGACTATCGGGGATACCCTTTCGAAAGTCTTTTCGAGAGCGGGTTATCACGTTTTTACGCACCAGGACTATGAATCACGCATCAGGGGAGGTCATAATTTTTACCAGATAAGATTTTCCGATAAACCCGTATCTTCTTCGAGAGAAAAGATCGATATTCTCGTTGCCCTGGACAAGGCAAGCATTCACCTCCATGAAAGAGAGATCACAGATGGCGGTCAGATCGTTTATGATTCGACCACACTGCGGCAAAAATACGAAAGATCGGAGTTTCTTGATGTTCCATTTATGGACCTGGCCAAGGAAAGCGGTGGAAGCAAGATAATGGCAAATACAGTTGCTGTGGGGTCGGTGCTCGGGATGCTCGGGATGAATCTTGAGATTCTTTCTAATATCCTGAAAGACACCTTTAAAAAGAAGGGTGAGGAAGTTATCAGGGCAAATGAGAATGCAGCTCAGGCCGGACATGACTACGCAATAAAACAGTGCCTCAAATGCTCTTTTTCTGTGGCTCCCAAGGGCCCTCCCAGAATGCTTATAAGCGGCGTCGAGGCTATTGCAGTAGGAGCCTACAGCGCCGGCTGTAAATTTTATTCAGCTTATCCCATGACGCCCTCAACGGGAATAATGATCTATTTGAATAGCAAAATAAGAGAATTTGGTGTCCTGGTGGAACAGGCGGAAGACGAGATTGCAGCCATAAATATGGCTCTCGGCGCTTCTTTTGCCGGAGTCAGGGCGATGACGGGAACCTCCGGGGGCGGCTTTGCTTTAATGGTGGAAGGTTTATCACTTGCCGCAATGACCGAGACGCCTATTGTAATTGCATTAGGTCAGCGTCCCGGTCCTGCAACCGGCTTTCCGACAAGGACGGAACAGGGTGAACTCCTTTTTGCATTGCATGCTGCCCATGGCGAATTTCCAAGGATTGTTTTTACACCCGGCACGCCTGAGCAGGCTTTCTTTCTTACGAATAAGGCTTTTGATCTGGCCGAGAAATATCAGGTTCCTGCCTTCATTCTCTTCGATCAGTATCTTGCGGACTCTGAATGGACATTTGAAGAATTCAATCTGGAGAAAATCAGGTATCAAGATTACCGGTTACGTGGCGAGGCATTTCGGAGTCTCCAGGAATATAAAAGACATGCCTTCACAGAAAACGGCATCTCTCCTCTGGGAGTGCCGGGAGATGCGAAACATTTGGTGGTGACTGACAGCGATGAGCATGATGAAGAGGGGCATATAGTGGAAGATGCTGAAACGAGGGTGAGAATGGTCGAAAAGAGGCTCTTGAAAAAATTGCCTCTTATACGGGAGGAAATTGAGCCGCCTTTTCTTTATGGAAATAGTGATCCGGAGATCGTCATCACGGGCTTCGGCTCAACTTTCGGTGTCTTGAAGGAAGCGGTGGATCATTTATCAGGGAAAAGAGAGATCGCTTTTCTTCATTTTACCGAGATATCCCCTTTTCCTCTTACGGAAAAATTTGATTACATCAAGATTCTCAAAGGTGCAAAAATTACAATATGTGTTGAGAATAATGCAACAGGTCAATTTGCGCGCATGGTGAGGAGCGAGACAGGACATCTTTTTGATGAGCACATTCGCAAAAACGACGGAAGACCTTTTCTACTCGAAGAATTGATAGGAGAACTCGATGCCAAAGTTGGAAGACTATAGGGGACAGATTCCAGCCTGGTGCCCCGGATGTGGCAACTTTGGGATACTCAAGACCTTTAAGGAAGCTCTGGTGGAACTCGAGATCGAACCGTATCAAATTATCATTGTATCTGGAATAGGGCAGGCAGGCAAGCTTCCTCACTACTTGAAGTGCAATACCTTTAACGGCCTGCATGGAAGGACATTGCCCGTGGCTACAGGAATAAGACTGACAAATCATGAGATGCTTGTAATCGCTGTTGCCGGAGACGGAGACTGTTACGGAGAGGGTGGAAATCACCTCCTTCATGCCATGCGAAGGAATATCAACGTAAAGCTCTTTGTACATGACAATCAGATTTACGGTCTGACAAAAGGGCAGGCCTCGCCAACGAGCATGGAAGGCATGGTGACAAAAAACCAGCCTTTCGGGGTGTTGTCGGAGCAGTTGAACCCGGTTGCTCTCGGTGTGGCACTCGACTGCAGTTTCGTTGCAAGGAGTTTTTCCGGTGACGGAGAGCATCTGAAAGAAATGATGAAGCAGGCAATAAAACATAAGGGTTTTGCTCTCCTGGATATTTTCCAGCCATGTGTGGTGTTCAATAAGGTGAACACCCACGAATGGTATAAGCAGAGAGTTTATCATATCGAGCCCGAATACAATCCTGAAGATAGAATCGAGGCATTTAAGAGAGCCCTCGAATGGGGAGACCGTATTCCAATAGGGGTCATTTACAGGAATAACCGTCCGATTATGGAGGAGAGAATACCCATAATTAAAGACAGTCCGCTCCTCAGACAACCTCTTGACGCGTCAAAGACAGAGACCGCCCTGAGAGAATTTTATTAGGAAACCCTGCCCCTTGACCGTGACATAAAACAAGACGATGCAGGGAGTCAAAAAGTCAGCCAAAGTACTTTTTGCCGCATTCTTAATAGCCCTTCTCTTTCTATTATTTTTTGCATACTTCCACTATCGCAATCTGAAAGATATATTGATTTCAAAGCTATCCGAAAAATCGACTGCTCTAATAGGACAGCCGGTTGAGATTAGAGATCTCTCCTTTGGCCTCACAGAAGGAATAAGCTTCTACGATATCCTGATCAGGAATCCTGAGGATTTCGATTCAGGCAATTTAGTGCGTCTGAAAAAAATTAATTTAAACCCGCATTTTTTCGAACTTCTGAAAGGGAGGCTCGTCTTCAAAAAGATTGCTCTCTACAGCCCCGAACTGTCGCTCATGACAAACAGGGAAGGAAGATGGAATATATCCGAAAAATTGCTCCAGTTTCTGACGAGACCCAGACCTCCCGAGTTTGAATACAAGATAAGAGAAATCTCCATTGCCTCCGGCGCTGTCATTTACGGGCAGAAGCAGTTATACAGTAGCAGCGACATTAATGTGAAACTGAAGAATCTCTCCTCAGATCCGGATATGAAAACTCTCATACAGGGCTCTTTTGCATATGGGGAAAATAAAATCAGAATCAATGGATGGACGTATCTCGGGAGAAGGCCGAAGGAGATTAGTCTTTCGCTCTCATCGAAAGGTTTCACTTTGTCTCACTTCGCACAGTTTTTGCCGGACAACAGACATTTAAAAGACGCAAAGATCGACATAAGTGTTCATGTGAATGGCGATACAGAAAGGGGTTTCGAGATAAAGTCTGATGCAAAGGCGAGAAACACAAGGCTTTTTTCAGATGTCAGGAAAGAATTGCATATGACCGTACAGGCATTCCTGGACATTTACTTAAATTCAATTCCGATAGAAAACATTACTTTGTATGCAGAAGAGAACGCACTGATCCGGGGGTCGGCCATCATTTCTGATTTAAGGAAGAGACCAGCTTACCGTGGCGAATTCAGGATCGACAGGCTGGATCTTTCAGGAATGCGCTACACAAAAAACAAAGGGGTGAAAGGAGTGGTCACATCCGATAATCTAAGAGCATGGGGTTATTTCGAGAAAGCTGTCCCTGATGTATCAGGCAGGCTGAAAATCAGAAGAGGAATGCTGAACTCAGATAGAATAGTCCTTGCAGACATAAATGGAGATGTAGAATTAAATGGCAAGAGAGAGCCGGTGAAAGCGAGGGCTGATGCCAAAATCATAAAGGCCGGTGAATATTCCCTGAGTGAGCCCGCCAATGCAAAGGTTTTACTAATTGCTCATGCCCGACCTGAGCGGATATCGATAAGGTCATCTGTCAATGTTTCACCGATAATAGTCAGGATTAAAAATCGTGGTGGCGTAGCCCTCAATAGTCTTCTTTTGACCTCAGAAGGCAGTCTAAAAGGAGAAGCTTTTTCAGGGAAAAATTCCCTGAAAATACGGGGCATCAGATACGGCAGCTACGAAATCAGGGAAGTCAACAGCGCCTTTGATCTCGATTACAGGCCAGGTTTTGTTGTTATCAAGAACCAGAAGGCCGATATCGATGGTATGCATATATCGTCAACTGCGATAGAGGTGGATCTATCCCCTCGCAAGGCGAAAATTTCAGAGATTGCCGTCACAAATTTAGAAGGCTATTTTCAGAGAAAAATTGCATTGCGTAATTTTGATCTGCGTTTTTACCTTGAGAAAAAAGAAAGGTTATCTGGAAAGTTTGTTTTTTCCGGTGAGGAAGCCACGGCTTTTGACGTGGTCATGAGCAGAATTTCAGGGGACGGCAATGTCGATGAACGTGGTTTTTCCATAGACGTCGCTGAGAGCAGATTCGCAGGTGGCACAATGAGGGCTAAATTAAGAGGTACGAGTGGAAAAATTTTCCCTGCGAAAGTACATTTAATTGCTGAAAATCTTGATATCGGCTCACTTTCGAAAGCCGTATCGAGTCGATACAGGATTCCCTATTCTTTCTCCGGTATTCTGGAAACCGCAAAATTCGAAGGCAGAATTATTTCATCAGACTCTTTTGATGGAAACGCGTCTCTGCAGGCAGGGCTTTTGTCCGTCCTGATAACGGCAAAAAAAAGACATCTGTTGAAAAAGGCCGGATTGGGAGGAGTCATCACATTCGAAGGTGATGATATCTTCTTTAAAGCGGAGGTTACCTCGGGAAATGTATTTGCCGAGGTTTCGGGAGAGATTGAAAGGTTTATCCACAAAGACAGAATCTTCAAAGCTGACATAAAACTGCCGGATGTCGGACTTATTTCTCTGAGAGAATCACTATGGGACGTTTTTCCTGATAGTCTTCTTTATGCAGGATTGGAAGGCTCTCTGTCGTCTTCGGTTTCGATCGAATACAATGAGAAAGGCTTGAAGAAGGCCATAGGATATATAAAACTTAAAGAGATAACTGTGGAGGGCGAAAACGGAGAGTATTTCCTGGGGCCAATAAGTGGCAATGTCCCGATCGAATTTGACAGGTCCACTAAAAGAATGGACATCTCCATTGCTTCGTTTGAGAAGTCTCAATTCAAGGATCTAAGCCGATACTATTCAGACACCGTACCCCGTCAGGATTTCAGCAGAATAACAATGGGATCCTTTGGTTATGGATTCCGGCTGTTGAAGGATATCAAAATTTTTGTGAAGCAAAATGGAAGACTTTTGAACATAGACTATTTTAATGCTAATATATTCGCAGGAAAAATCAGCGGGTCAGGCTTTGTTGATTTTTCGAAGGGGCTCAATTACAAGGCCGGCTTTATTCTTGAAGGAATGAGCCTGAAAAAGCTTTGCGAAGAAATAGAGCCCATAAAAGGATATATTTCGGGTAAAGTCAATGGAATTGGCCTGGTGAGAGGTTCGGGAACCGGGATTTCCGAACTCACAGGCAGAGCGGATTTCTGGACTTACAGCATAAATGATGAAGAAACCGAAATCGGCAAAAAGTTTTTGCAGAAAGTAGGGGGGCCTTCACTGAAAGCGTATCTCAGGGACCGGCCTTACGACAGGGGGGTTCTTGGCGTCTATTTGAGTGAAGGGTATTTGATCTTCAAGGAACTCGAGATATCGAACAGGAATATTTTTGGCATCAGGGATCTCTCGATCACGGTAGCGCCGGTCAGCAATAGGATCGCCATCGCAGATTTAATGTGGACAATAACAGAGGCGGCTTACAGGGCGGCAAAAGAGGAATAATTTAACAATAATGGAGGGATATTCAAAGATGAGCAAGAAGGCTAAATTCATTACGGTTGTACTTTTTATCTGTGTTTTTTCATGCGCTGTTATAACGGTGAATATCTATTTTCCGGAAAAGGAAGTGAAGGAGGCTTATAAGACACTTGAAAAAGAACTGATGAAGCCAATGACAGAAGAAGAGGGCATCAAGAAAGAAGGCAATGACACGTCAGGGACTTCTATTCTCTTTGACTTGATCCCTGCGGCATACGCTCAGGAAAAGGACCTCCCGGAAAGGATTGCAGAAATTGTCAAAAAAATGCCGGATGTTGTTGCTGCATATAAAGATATGGGAGCAAGACTTGCTGAAATTGACAGACTGAGGGATAAGGGTGTTGTTGGAGAGTCTAACAAGGGCTTGCTTATTGTGAGAGAAGGCAAGTTATCTTCCGAAGAGCAGAAGCTGGTTGAAGCTGAGAACCGTGACAGGCAGACGGTGATGCGGGGAATGGCACGTGCGATTATACGGATAAACAGGGTTCCTGAAAATGAGGAGAATCTTAGAAGTGTTATGCCTCAGGCAGTCGAGCAATTTGCATCGATAAGAAGAGATTCGGCCAAAAAAGGCTGGTGGATTCAGGACCCCAGCGGCAACTGGGTGAGGAAATAGATTACTGCAGAGTATATCGTGGACCGCCCCCGCCCTCCGGCAGGTTCCAGACGATATTTTCAAAAGGACATTTCAGATCGCAGGTCTTGCAGTGCAGGCAATTACTGAAGTTCACTTTTATTTTATCATGCTCCAGTTCATAGACGCTGGCAGGGCAGAACACCGTGCACGGCGCTTTATAATCTGAAATACATTTTCTACAGACATTTTCGTCTTTCAACCGGATATGGCTTTTCTGCCTTTCGTCATGCGACGTGCCTGAAAAATAAACGTCCGTTAATTTGCTCATAATAATTCTGTCATCTGCCTTTGGCAATGATTCGGCTGATTTACTACCATAAAAATGCTTCATGTCTTTCGTTGTCGAATAATCGGGTTTTGTCTTAAGATTTCCTATCGGTGTGGCGCCGCCGGTGACCATCTGGAATCCAAGAAGCAGCCCGCCCGGAAAAGGAACTCCCATGGCAACCGCAGGAGTGAAATTGCGGCTCCTCCGGAGATCGGAATATATCCAGCTGTTTTTCAATTTCTCTTCATATTTTGATAGCTGGCTTGCCGAAAAATCATTGTTCATGAGCGCTTCGAAGAGAACTTCTGCCGCAAGCATTCCCGATTTTATGGCTGTATGCAGCCCTTTCATCTTTCGCGAATCGACAAGGTTAGCGGAGTCGCCAGTTATCATAACGCCCTCAGAGGTAAGTTTGGGTATAGAAAAATACCCGCCGCAGGGAAGAGTCCGGGCGCCGTAATGCGTGGGTTTTCCGTCTTTGATGACATTGTGAATAAACGGATGCTGCTTGTATTTCTGGAGTTCCTTGTGTGGATCGAGCTGCGGGTCTTCGGAACTGAGGTGAGTGATAAGCCCGATGACAACCCGGGTTTCAGAAATGCAATAGATAAATCCACCACCGGAAAGTCCTTTCCGGAACGGATAGCCCAGTGTATGGATACATTCACCCTTTTGTAGAGGATTACTCTTCAGTTCATATATCTCTTTTACGCCCAGCTCATATATGGAAGGAGCCTTGCCCTGATCAAGATGCAGTTTTTCAACGAGGCTTTTACGCAGAGTGCCGTTGCTCCCCTCTCCCAGCACAACGACCTTTGAGTTCAGAATATAGCCGGGGGTCTCATATTCGCCGTTGTCCTGAAGACGTTTGTCGTCCGTTCGTACGCCAACTACCCTGGTACCTTCATATAGAATTTCGACCGCAGCCGTTCCCTCAAGCATCATCACTTTATTCTTTTCCGCAATTTTAGAAAGCCAACCGACAAATCTGGAGAGCGAAAGAAAATAATTGCCGTGATTATTCAAAGAGGTTGGAGTGAAAGGAATTTTAATCTTTCCCTTTTTTGTCAAAAAATAGATGGACTCTTTGTTTACCTCTGCATCAATGGGGCAGCCGAGCTGCTTATAGTCAGGTAAAAGTTCCGAAAGCACATGGGGAATAAGCACTGCTCCGGAAATGTTATGCGCGCCAAAATATGCACCTTTTTCGAGAACAGCAATTTTGTCTTCTATGTCAATTTTTCCCCCTCGCCGCGTTCCTTTTTCAATATCTTCATTATGTTTCCTGACGAGGTTCGTCAGATGAATTGCACTGCTTAAATTGGCAGGTCCACCACCAACAAAGACAACATCGAATTCTATTACTTCACGCTCCATATGATTTATTCTCCTCCATCTTCATAAATGACGAACTTGTTAACTTCTTTATGATACACGAACGTCCTATAAATATCGTGGCATATCATAAGCCCTCGCCGCAATTGGGCATTCGATAGAAGTATGTCTGAAATTACTTTTTCTCAAGAATCGGGCGAGCGCTGGAGGTACTAAATATTATCCAAATCCAGCGATAACTATCATAAAGACTTACGTGTTCGGTCATTGCGATCCGCCTTAGGCGGAGTGGCAATCTCACTACAAGAGACGAGATTGCTTCGTTTCACTTGCAATGACAGTTTTTGCTGGATTCGGAATTATTACGACTCAAAATTATTACTCAAAAGAGGGGTGCAAATCCTCCCTTTGGAAAAGGGAGGTCAGGAGGGATTGATTTTATAAATCATGTCGTCGTAATTCATGAAATCAGGGCAATATGCCATGGAACAGGTGCAAAATGCCTGACATTTTGCAGTATCATCTCTAATTTATGCTTTAAAATCAAAAGGTTATATTTTAGCATCCCTTTTGCTATATTTTTTGTGAGAACATCCAAAAGGAGGTATTTATGCGAAGAAGTATAAATTTGACTGATGTCATCTCAAAAAGGGATCTGAGTGAAGAGATTGCCAAAGTTGCTTATGATCTCTATGAAAAGAGAGGCAAGACTAATGGACATGATTTTGATGACTGGATCAAGGCGGAGAAGATCGTCCTGGAAAGATACAAGGAGATCGGGAAAAGCGAGAGTGATGATTTTGTTGAGCACGTTCAGAAAAAGACTGCGGAGCGGAAAAGATAAAAGGAAAAGACCTTCTGAAAGATGTATTATGTTTTATATGCTGCGTTGAGACGAACGTAATCTTCTGATAAATCACAGGTCAGAACCTTCGAAGAAGACCTCCCGTTGTGAAGGTCGATGACTATATTGACCTCCTTATTTCGAAAGGCTCGGGTGGCTTCCTCGTCTCTAAAAGTTCCAATACCTTTCGAAACGATCTTTATGTTTCCAACATAGATATCTGTCTTATTCTCTTTTATTTTAACGCCCGAATATCCGAGCGCTGCCATGATGCGCCCCCAATTGGCGTCATTGCCATAAATTGCTGTCTTCACAAGATTTGAGTTTGCCACCGTGAAAGCTGCCTTTTCCGCCTCTTTTACGCTCGCTGCTCCCTTTACCTTTATTCTGACAAGCTTCGTTGCCCCTTCGCCGTCTTTCACGATCATCTTTGAAAGCTCATAGGTCACCTCGTTCAGTGCATTTTTGAAAGAGACGGATGATTTTCCGGTGATCGGCCGGTTGCCAAGCGTGCCATTTGCCATAATGAGAGCCGTATCGTTTGTTGATCTATCGCCATCAACGGTGATCTTATTAAACGACCTTTCAACAGCCTCAATCATAAGATCATTCAGGGTTTCTTTCTCGACAGCGACATCCGTCATTACAAAGCAGAGCATTGTTGCCATATGAGGCCAGATCATCCCCGCGCCCTTGCAGATTCCGATAATATTCCCGGCTTTATTCCCAACTGTTACACGCTTTTTAACAATTTTTGGGAATGTATCAGTCGTCATGATCGCTTTCGCCACATCTTCTATCGTCGATTTGCCAAGATTTTCCAACAGCACAGGTATCTGTGGCCTTAACCGGTCCATGGGCATGGGACAGCCTATTACACCCGTTGAGCAAGCATAAACAAGGGAAGGATTGATACGCAGACCCCTCGCAACGAGGTTTATCATCTCTTTGACATCTTGAAGACCTTTCTCGCCAGTACACGCATTCGCATTCCCGCTGTTGATGATTATGCCCTGCCCCTTTCCCGATCGTATCTTCCTGATATCCACCTTGACCGGGGCGGCCTTGATTTTGTTTGTGGTGAAAGTACCCGCGATATTTGCCTCTGTAACGGAATAAATGAGCGCGAGATCCTTTCTCCCCGGTTTTTTAATCGCCGCCTCAGCTGTGGAAAACAAAAAACCTTTTGGTATAAAAGAGTTCACATTTCTTATGGAAACAGTGCGGTTGTGTCAAGTGCAGTCTTTTCGTCAAAACCTGCCATGATGTTCATGTTTTGCACCGCCTGTCCCGAAGCACCTTTCACAAGATTATCAATCGCAGTTACCACTATCAGAGTATGTGTCCTCTTGTTCACCGCAATACCTATCTCGCAAAAATTGGTACCCCGGACATTCTTTACGTCCGGAAATTTGCCTTCGTCCAGAACCACCGTGAAGGGCTCTTTTTCATAAACATTCTTGTAAAGTTCTATTATCTCCTTTGCATTCCTTTCTACAGTTAACTGCGCATAAAGAGTCGTGAGTATTCCGCGATTGAAGGGTGCAAGATGAGGCGTAAAGTTGACCTTCATGTTTCTCCCAATGATAAATGAAAGTTCCTGTTCTATCTCGGGCGTATGGCGATGATTTGTTATACTGTAGGCCTTGAAACCTTCGTTGACCTCGCAGAAAGCGAATCTGATATCAGGATTGCGGCCTGCACCGCTTGTGCCCGATTTCGAATCTATAATGATCGATGTGAAATCAATGAGCTTGTATTTTAAGGCAGGATACAAGCCGAGCAGCGCCCCCGTCGGATAACAACCCGGGTTTGCGATGATCTTAGATTTTAATATTTTTTCCCTGTAAAGCTCGGGGAGGCCGTAAACAGCTCTCTTGAGCGTCGCCTTGAATTTGTGAGGAACATTGTACCATTCCTCGTAGATTTTCGGATCCTTGATCCGATAATCAGCAGAGAGATCGATCACCTTCTTGCCGTGTCTGAAGATAAAATTGACCGCCTCCTGGGATTTCCCGTGAGGAAGGGACATAAAGAATAGATCAGCCTTGTCCAGAATGACGTCGGGAATTAAGGATTCATATAGAAGATCAGAGTACTTTCTCAGGATAGGGAAAATTTCACTTATAGACTTGCCGGCAGATTTTTCAGAAGTTGCGCCGGTGACGATCACTCCCGGATGATGTGAAAGGATCCGAAGTAACTCGCCTCCCGTGTATCCACTGCCGCCACAAATAAATACCTTTAACACGCGTCAATAATCAATAATCATTAGTCAAAGAAATCTCCGGTGACGAATGACTTATTGACTAATGAACGTCTTTTATCTCTTCGAGAACTGGAATCTCTTGCGAGCACCCTTCTGGCCGTATTTCTTTCTCTCCTTTTCCCTCGGATCTCGTGTTAGAAAGCCTTCTTTTTTTAATCTCAAACGGAGATCACTGTTCATCTCAACAATAGCTCTTGCTATGCCGTGTCTGACTGCTCCGGCCTGACCCGAGAGACCCCCTCCATCAACTGACGCAAAAACATCGTACTTTCCAGTCAATCCGGCAAGCTCTATGGGCTGACGTATAACCATCCTTAATGTTTCGCGGGGGAAATAGCTGTCAAGAGGTGTCTTATTAATAACAATCTGGCCAATACCCGGCGTCAACTTTACTCTCGCCACCGATGTTTTCCGTCTTCCTGTTGCGTTATAAAAGATTTCTGGCATCTTTTCTCCTTTATCAACTATCCTGTGTTGACAATATCTCTGGTTTCTGCGCTGTATGAGGGTGAGCCGGTCCTTTGTACACTTTAAGCTTTTTTATGACGGACCTGCCAAGTCTCCCTTTTGGAAGCATGCCCCAAACGGCGTCTGTTATTACTTTTTCCGGGCATTTGCCCAGGCGTTCCCTCATGGTCTCAGACTTCAGGCCTCCCGGATAGCCAGAATGCCGATAATAGATCTTATCATCGAGTTTCCTTCCCGTAAGCCTCACTTTCTCAGCATTTACAACGATCACAAAATCGCCTGTATCCGCATTAGGTGTAAATGTAGGTTTGTTCTTTCCGCGTAAACAATTGGCGATCTTCACAGCAAGCCTTCCGAGTATCGCACCTTTTGCATCGATTAAATACCACTTACGCCCGGCTTCATCTTTTTTAGCAAAGAGAGTCCTCATAATCACGCACCTTTCGTCAAAAACTAAGACTATTAAAATAATAAAATTACTGAAGAATTGTCAACTCTAAACCCGCCCCTGCTTGAAGAAAAATCTGTCCATATCTACCCCAATAGATTCTGCTGCCGCTCTCCAGCGGTCATTCACCGGGGTATCAAAAATGATCCTGTTGTCGACAGGAGCGATAAGCCAGCTGTCTATGATAAGCTCATATTCAAGCTGTCCAGGAGACCATCCTGAAAACCCAAGGGTAAAAAGAAAACGCGGGGGACCTTTCCCTGTAGCGATGTCGGAGAGTATCTCTTTTGCCGTCGTCAGTGCAAGGCGCTTATTTATTTCTACCGACGGGTAATTACTGCTTGCGGGTGCATAAAGCACATACCCTTGTTCAGGCTTGACAGGGCCGCCATAATATACGGGTAAGTCAACGAGTGAATCCTTTAAATCAAGTCCGCCGTGAAAGGGAACGAAACTGTTAAGTAACATTCGGTTTACAACAAGCCCAAAGGCCCCGTCTTTTGTATGATCACAGATCAGAACAACCGTTCTCTCGAAATTAGGATCCTTAAGGCTGGGTACTGCTATAAGGAACATTCCTGTCAGGTTTCTTATATCAATTTTTTTCATAGAACTGTCCTGCTCCTGACACGGGGAGTGCTTTTCGCCTTACACTCCTCTATAGCACGATGTGCAAGCCTGTCACATCTTTCATTCTCGGCATGCGAAGCATGCCCCTTTGTCCATTGCCAATCTATTTCGTGTGGCCGCGAAACTTCAACAAGTTTCTCCCAGAGATCCCTGTTTACAACATTCCGTTTCTGGCTGGTTTTCCATTTATTCTTCAGCCACCTGTATATCCAGGAGGTAATACCCTGAACAACATAATTTGAATCTGTGACCACTCTCACCCTGCAGGGTTTTCTTAGTGCCTCCAGAGCCTTGATCACCGCCGTAAGTTCCATCCGGTTATTAGTGGTCATAGGATCACACCCGGTGAGTTCCTTTACCTTTTCGCCGGACCGCATTATAACGCCATAACCACCCACGCCCGGATTGCCACTGCAGGCACCGTCTGCAAAAATCTCCACGAAGGGCCGTTCATCTGTCTTCATTTAGAAACTGAATTGTTGTTTGAGCTATAACGCGCAGTGAACAAACAACATATATATAATACACCTTTTTTGTGGTAATTTGTAATACACTTTGGTGATGACAGCAGGGTAATATCACTGTTGGTCCCGACTCAATAGTGTAAAAATCTTTTCTTTATTTTAAGCTTTTTGCCTGTCATTCCGGCTTGCCCACCAGAGGCGGCTTGTCCGGAATTTTTCTTAAACAACCCCTTATTCCCCCTTTTCTAAGGGGGAATCGGAAGGATTCCCGACGCTCCTCTGCCGGATTGTGGGAATGACAAAAGGGAGGCTTACTTTGACGTAACCCTGTGATAACAGAAGGGAGGAGAGATTTTAGGATACCCTGAAGCCTGCTGCAGGGAGAGAAGTTTAAATGCACTTCATTTCAGGTCATGTGCTACAATTATAAATCCCATGAGTGTGAGCGTCATAATTCCGACATTGAATGCGAGCTCGACTATCGGGAAACTTCTCTCAGTTCTCCTTGACCAGGACATTGATAAACAGATAATAGTTGTTGATTCTTCATCCGAAGACGGAACCGTCGAGATCGTCCGAAAATTCGGTGTAGAGGTCATTGTGATACCCCGCAAGGCCTTTGACCATGGTGGAACGAGAAATATGGCTTCACTAAAGGCAAAGGGTGATATTCTCGTTTTCATGACACAAGATGCCCTACCTGTGGGTAAGACGTCTCTTCGCAAATTAATCACGCCGCTTGTCGACCCGGTGATCGCAGCCACCTTTGGAAGACATATTCCGAGGAATGACGCCTCGCCTCTTGAGACGTTCGCAAGACAATTCAATTATCCGGAGGAAGGATGTGTTAAGGGTGCCAGAGAGATAGAAAGGTTCGGGATAAAGACATTTTTTTTGAGCAATGTTTTCTCTTCATTCAGGAGAGGTCCTTTTTTAAAAGTTGGGATGTTTCCCGAGGGCGTCAGGGCTAATGAGGACATGCTCATGACAGCAAAGCTTATAATCGATGGGTTCAAGGTGGCATATGTGCCTGAGGCAATGGTAATTCATTCTCATCGGTCTTCGCTTTTATGGCAATTTAAAAGATATTTTAATATTGGGTCCTCTTTAAAAAATTGTAGATGGATACTTGATTATGCCCGCCATCCGGAGGCGGAAGGAATGAGAATGGTCAAAGAACAGATGCGATTTGTGATCAAACAGCATCAGTACAAATGGATACCTTACATTCTCCTGGAATCCCTGGCAAAATATCTTGGATTTAGAATCGGGATATTCGCTGGATGATAGAAATAGTCAAGTTAATAAAGGGATTGTTTCGATTTTTCTGTCTTGTGCTTATTGACCTGGCCGCTTTCTATTTCTGCCTTTTTCTGGCCTGGCTCGTCAGGGCAGAAGTTTTTTCATTATTTCTGCCACATCTGCCGGTTTTCTCATATCTACACTACATCTCTTTATGGTGGATACCGGTTATCTTCATCTTTTTCATTTTCTATGAAGGAATGTACGACAATTATCTGCCCTTCTGGGATGAAGTCAGAGACATTGTTAAAGCGGTCTCACTGGCAAGTATAACCCTGATGGCTATTGTAACCTTGGGGAAAATGGGCGGCAAGATATCGAGACTGGTTCTGCTGAGCATGTGGGTATTTTCTGTGTTTTTCTTCCCCCTCTTCCGTCTATGGGGAAAAAGATTTCTTTATAAAGCCGGAATATGGAAAGAGAAGATACTTGTCCTCGGAGCAGGCAATGCGGGAAGATTGGTTGCAGAAGGGCTTCGAAGAGAGAAACATATGGGATACGATGTTATAGGTTTCCTCGACGATGACGAGCAAAAGATAGGAAAAATGATAGATGGGAGAAAGGTATTGGGAAAAATTTCAAAATTTCCTTTATTTTTGAAGAAAATGAAGATTAATACCGTAATAATAGCAATACCCTCTTTGCCGCCTCATGAATTATCCTCCCTGACGTCCAGTGTTCAAAAAAATGCAGCAAACACAATGATTATACCAGACCTGAAGGGTATCGCGCTTTTGAACACCGATTTACTCCATCTTTTCCGGGAGGAGTTGTTCCTGCTGAACATAAGAAATAATCTGAAATCGAGAACGAACAGATACATGAAGAAATTTTTTGATTTCGCTGCCAGCGTAGTATCTTTACCCTTGTTGCTTCCGATGGTTGGAATTATAGGAATAATAATCAGATTGGAATCATCCGGCCATGCTATTTACGCCCACGAGAGAATCGGCAAGAACGGGAGACCTTTCAGGTGCTACAAATTCAGGACAATGTACCGGGATGCTGAAGAAAAATTGAAAGAAATACTCGAAACGAATGATGGAATCAGGAATGAATGGCTTAACAACTGGAAGCTCAAAGATGATCCGAGGATAACCAAAATTGGGCGTTTTTTAAGAAGAACATCGCTGGACGAGCTGCCGCAGATATTCAATGTACTCAAGGGAGAAATGAGCTTTGTGGGTCCGAGACCCTACCTTCCGCGGGAAAAGAAGGGAATCGAAGAAAATTTGCAGGTCATCTGCAGCGCCAAACCCGGAATAACCGGACTGTGGCAGGTTTCGGGAAGAAGCGATACAGGATATAAATACCGGCTCAAGCTTGATGCGTGGTATGTCATGAACTGGTCTTTATGGCTTGATATAGCTATTATCTTCAAGACGATAAGGGTGGTTCTCAAGGCACAAGGAGCGTACTAAAAAGGAGATGGTTACAATTTTGATCTCCTATATATTAAAATATTAAAAAAACAAAAGGGACAGTGTGAATACCAGGGTAGAATACTTAAAGTCGGAAGATCTTCCGAAGGTGCCTTTTGTCCTGAACGGGATATCTTCCCGTTTTATTCGTGAGAACAAAATCATTCCTCTCGATCTTAAGAACAATATCCTGAGAGTGGTGATGGCAAATCCGGAAGACAGTGAGACTATTGATGCCCTCAGGGTTGCGACATCGGCTGATCTGGTGATTTATACTTGTGATGCCCAGGTGGTCGATGAATACATTTCGCGATTTTATGAGCAGGAAGCACAAAACATAAACAGAATTATCGAGGATATAGGGGAAAGAGGCGTAGAATTTCTAAAGGAGGAAGAAGAAGACATAGGGCACTTGAAAGACCTTGCTTCCGAGGCTCCTATCATCAAGCTGGTCAACATGATCATAACGAGGGCGATCGAAAGCAGGGCAAGTGATATCCACATAGAGCCGTTCGAAGACGAACTAAAAGTGAGGTACCGCATTGATGGCGTATTGCATGATATTGAATCGACACCAAAAAGACTTCAGCCGGCGATTGTATCGAGGATTAAAATTATGTCTAAACTTAACATCGCTGAACGGAGACTGCCGCAGGATGGACGGATAAGACTCAAAGTTGGTGAACGGGAGATAGACCTTAGAGTCTCGACTATACCTGTTCTTTACGGCGAAAGTGTGGTGATGAGAATTCTGCACAAAGAGGGAATAGTAATAGATCTTAATCTTCTGGGATTCGATCCTCACACCCATCACGCCTTTGATCAGTTGATAAAAAAGCCAAACGGAATTATTCTCGTAACGGGCCCAACGGGGAGCGGAAAGACAACTACACTTTATGGAGCGCTGGACAAAATCAATTCCCCTGACAAAAAAATAATAACCGTTGAAGATCCTGTTGAATATCAGCTCAAAGGTATCAACCAGATACAGGTGAAGCCTCAGATAGGATTAAATTTCGCGAATACGTTACGCCATATTGTCAGGCAGGATCCGGATATTATAATGATCGGTGAGATACGAGACCTCGAAACGGCAGAGATAGCAATTCAATCGGCACTCACTGGCCATCTTGTCTTTTCGACCTTGCACACGAATGACGCCCCAAGTGCGATAACGAGGCTTCTTGATATGGGTGTTGAGAACTTTCTCCTTTCATCGACCATAAGGGGGATTCTGGCGCAGAGGCTCGTGAGGGTCATTTGTCCCTCGTGTAAGGAAATCGATCCCACAACCGCAGACCGGGAAGAGCTGAGACTGATCGGCATCAAAAGCAATGTATTGTTTTATCGCGGCAAAGGATGTGAGCGCTGCGCATTTACAGGGTATTACGGCAGAACGGGCATTTTCGAGTTGCTTATTGTTGATGATGAAGTACGGAAACTCATATTGAAAAATGCTGATTCGAATCAGATAAGAGAAATGGCAAAGCAGCACGGCATGAGAACACTTTTTGAAGACGGAGCTGAAAAGATAAAGAAAGGCGCAACGACTCTTTATGAGGTGCTGAGGGTTACCCAGGAGGCTTAAATGCCTGTCTTTACTTATAGAGCTACAACATTTGAGGGAGCAATTCTTGAAGGTGTTATAGAAGCGGCCGACGAGAGGGCCGCGGTCGATAAGTTGAAGAACACAGGGTATATTCCTTTAAGAATATCAGCGCCAAAAGAGGGCCTCGCAAGAAAGATCACGCTGAGGTCGGCTCGGGGTGACCTCCTCACTTTCACAACCGAACTTTCTGCACTTCTTGGTGCCGGCCTGCCTCTGGACAGAAGTCTCAACATTCTTGCAGGTATATCAGAAAGTAAAGAAACGAAAAACATAGTTCAATCTATCCTCAAGGCCATACGGGAAGGTAGCTCGTTTTCTGATGCCTTGCAAAAACATCCTAAAATGTTTCCGCGGCTGTATGTGAACATGGTGAGAGCGGGCGAAGCCGGCGGCGTGCTCAATGTAGTCCTTGAGAAACTGACGGAATTCCTTGAGTCAACAAAAGAATTAAGGGATCATATCTTCTCGGTCATGATCTATCCTGTTATTCTGATGTTGACGGGCGGGGTATCAATAATCGTCCTCTTGACATATGTGCTGCCCAAATTTTCAACAATATTTGATGAACTCGGGGGCTCATTGCCTCTGCCCACACAGATTTTACTAACTATTAGCAATTCTCTCAGAGTCTACTGGTGGATCATTGCTGCTGTGGCGATAGCAGGATGGATTATCTTCAGGAAATACATAAAATCGGAAGCCGGCAGATACAAATGGGACGCTTTCAGGCTCAAAATGATGGGAGACGTTATAAGGAAACTCGAGACTGCGAGATTCTGTCGAACGCTGGGAACCCTCCTCAAGAGCGGGGTTCCCCTTTTACAAGCTTTGAATAATTCGAGAGACGTCTTGAACAACCGGGTCATTGCTTCGGCAATCGACAGGGTATCCGCCGGGGTTAAGGAAGGAAAAGGAATTGCTATTCCTCTGTCCGATACCAATGTCTTTCCACCGCTTGCCCTGTCCATGATAAAGGTCGGAGAAGAGACGGGTCAGCTTGACAATATGCTCCTGAGAGTTGCAACAACATTTGAGAAGAGCTTGAATGTGGCAATAAAAAGATTCGTGAATCTTCTTGAGCCTGTAATGATCCTCACCATGGGACTGATCATAGGTTTTATCGTGATCTCGATGCTCATAGCTATTTTCAGCATCACGGAATTGCCTTTCTAAATACAGATGCCAGATACAAGATGCAGGATACGGGATACACGATCCAAGATGCAGGATACAAGATGCAACATACGGGATGCAAAAAACCAGAAAAAATCATATATCGTGCGTCGTGCATCATGCATCATGCATCAAAAGAAAAACAATGGCTTTACACTTCTTGAACTGATAATAGTCCTCTTTCTCATTACTTTAATTCTCAGTCTGTCTCTAATATTCTTTGCTAATTTTCTTCCTTCAAATAGGTTTAAGGCTACGGTGAGGGACATCTCGACAATGGTGAGACAGGCGAGGTCCCTTGCCAGGATTCATGGTGAAAGCCAGGTCTTTACGGTAAACATTGACTCAAAGGAATACGGAATTGAAGGTAGAAAGCCCAAAGATATTCCACCAGGCATCCAGGTCAAAATAGTGGATCCTCTTTCGGGTGAGATTAATGAAGGCAGTTATCAGTTTATTTTCTATGAAATCGGATTTGAGGGAGGTACCATAGTCCTTTGGGATCAAAAAAGGACGGCCAGCATCCAGTTAGACCCTGTCGTAGGATCATTAGTGATAAAATAAAATTAGTCGGAAACAGAATACTTCAATTACTTTTCAATAGATTTGTGCAAATGCAACATAACTTTGTTTTCAGACACCCGGGGAACACCAATTCTCGCCCAGGAGTCGAGAGCCAGGGCTTCACCCTTCTTGAGGTTCTCCTGGCAATAGCAGTATTGGGGATAGCTGTAACCGTCGTGCTTCAGCTTTTCTCTGCGAATCTGCGAACTATAGGTGCGTCGGGCGAATATGTGACGGCGGCCATGAGGGCAGAGATGAAAATGCGGGAGATACTGGATGAAGATACCCTTGCCGAGGGCGCATATACCGAGACGACCTATGATGGCTATAGAATGGATATGTCCGTCTCCGAGGTTCTCGCCGAACGAACAGAGAGTCTTCCTGTGAGACTTCTGGAGATATACCTGACAGTCCACTGGGTGCAAGGTGGAAAAGAAAGATCACTGACATTAAAAACACTGAAAATGGGGAAAAGAGAAGTGTAGAGTGTTAGAAGGATTCATTTCAAACAAAAGAGACGAGTTGACAAAACTACGTCCTGAGAAGTCAGATGGCTTTACACTGCTTGAGCTTACCATATCCATTACAATGATCGGATTTATCGTGTTGATAATCAGTGGTGCCTTAAGACTCAGTTCGCGTTCTGTAATCTCGAGTGAGAAAAAAGTGGAATCACTTGAGCGAATCCGTTCATCAATCCATGTAATTGATTCCCAGATTCAGTCACAAATTCCCCTTTCCTATGTGGAAGAGGGTGAAAAGAAATACTATTTCAGAGGCGGACCTGATTTTATGGAATTGGCAACGAATTATTCTGTTTGGGGCGGGAAAAAAGGCTATTCCTTTGTCTCATATAAGATCGAGGCAGGAGAGGACGGCAGACAGGTCCTGTATGTCTCAGAAACCACGGTTGGTCTGGAGGGCAGAAGAGATGCAAAGCTGTTCGATACTTTCGATAGGATATATTTCGAGTATTTCTACGAGGATCCGGTGGAAGAGGTAGGTCAATGGACAGAACAGTGGAGTTTGAACGGAATACCCGAAAAAGTGAAGTTGCACCTTATCGAAGGGACAAAAGATCTCGCTCTGATCATACCCGTAAGGGTAGGCGGAATGCTTCCGCTTTTTGGCGGAACAGAGTCCTTTGAAGAGGTCGAATAAGAGAATAGAATTGGATATCAGACAATTCATGCTTTACAGGAATATTGACCGGTCAGAGCAGGGCGTTGCGCTACTTATGGTTCTCTGGGTATTGACGATTTTGATGGGCATTGCACTTTCATTTTCGTTTATGGCCGGCACCGAAACACATTCCACGATCTCCTTCAAGGAGGGAATAGAAGAGAAATTTCTGGCAGAGGCGGGAATAGAGAGAGGATTGACAGAACTCTTCTATCGGAACATTTTCAAGAATCAGACTGTCCTGATCGAGGGGACAGAGGTCTGGAAAATAGATGGCACTTCATATAAAGGACAGATCGGTGATAGTTTCTACATAGTAAAAATTCTGGATGAATCCGGCAAGCTGGACATCAATACAGTATCTGATGTAGTATTAAAAAATCTGCTTGTTAATCATGGTATTGAGGCGGAAGTTGCCGATACCGTGGTTGATTCGATAATGGACTGGAGAGATCCGGACGATCTATACAGACTACACGGTGCCGAGAGTGACTATTATATGTCTCTGCCTAATCCATATGAGGCGAAGAATGCAGATTTCGACACACTGGAAGAGCTTATTCTTGTAAAAGGCGTAACGGCAGAGATCCTTTACGGAAGCCGGGAAAAGAGAGGCATCATAGATTTTTTGACTGTTAACTCAAAAACTGACAAGATTAATATCAACGCAGCTCCGAGGGAAGTTTTGACGGCAATTCCGGGTGTTACGGAGGAAACTGCCGACTGGATAATCAATTACAGACAGAACAAAGAAATACCCAATTTGCAGGAAATACAGGAATTTATCGGCGAAAATCCATATATTTCAATTTCGGGAACCAACACATTCACGATTGACTCTGTTGGTAAGAAGAGCGAGGAGAAGGGAGGTTACGGAATAAGGGCTACAATCTCTATTTCAGGTGACGAAATTAAATATGTTTACTACAAAAGCCCTGCGCGTATAAGCCAGTGAATGGAACAACCATTATAAAGAAGTTAACAGACTTTGCCTCTGTCTCCTCGGATGTCCTGAACAGGATATGGGAGCCGTTACGGAGGATACTCACCTTTAGTCCCGCTGCTGATAGTATCTATCCCGGGAGGAATTTATCGGTGTCTCTTGAAAAAGGCGGGTTTTCTATTGCTTACGGGTCAAGATTCCTATCGAAGATCAAGATCAAGAGTTTCAGGTCCTATCCGCTGGAGGAGGGAAAGTTTCCACAACCTGAAGTACTCGCTTATTCGTTACCGTTGGCCATTAACCAACTCGACGCGACAAAAGCAGAGGTGTCAGTCAGTATCCCGAAAGCATGGGCTGTTATCAAGACGGTTGAGTTTCCGATTGCCGTTAAAGAGAACCTATCCGATGTCATTTCTTTCGAGCTGGACAGGATCACCCCTTTCACGCCGGAAGAGGCACTTTATGATTATAAGATACTGCGTGAGGATAAAGATAAGATAGAGATTCTGATTGTGGCGGCGAAGGCTGAATTCGTAAAGCCGTACCTGGATTCTTTGAAGGACCACGGAATTAATGTGAATAGGGTGACTATCAATCTATCCGCTATCGAAACGCTCTGCCGCTTTATAGGTATAAAAACTGAATCTCTATTTATAGAGGTCAAAGATGATGGATATGAAGGAGGATTATTCATTGACGGCTCGATCAGAGACTCTTTTTCGGGCAGTTTCACCGCGAGCGAAGAGGAAGCGAAAATCGGCACAATTATGGCAGAAATTTCTTCCTTTATTGAAAAACTGAAAAGCAAGGGCAGGCCGGCCCAGATCCTGGCGCTTCTGAGAAATGATAGCCCCGCCTTGAAAGAGGCGCTGCGGCATACGGACCTGCCTGTTAAAGCTCTTGATGAGACTGAAGTCAAGATAAATTTACCGGGACCTGTAAACGAGGCTCCTCTTGCATCAATCGGAGCAGTCATAGAATCCTTATGGCCCAAGAGTACTGCTTTTAATCTCCTCGCAAAGGGTCGTCATGAGAAAACAAAGCATCCCAGGACCCTGACCGCAATTCTTTTGCTTGCTATTCTGGCCCTGTGGGTCATGTACCTAATTGCCCCTTTAAGGATAGAAGAAAGAAGATTGAAGGAGATAGAAAATCAGATCGCGCTGAGAAAGGATGAAGTAAAAAAGGTTGAGGCGATTAAGAAGGAGATTGAAGAGATTAGCAGTGATATCGGTACCATAAATAGTTTCAAAGGCAGCGGGCCGATGGCCCTGGATGTTCTGAAGGAACTTACAGCTATTCTGCCAAAAAATGCCTGGCTTACGAGAGTGCGAATTTCCGAAAACACGGTAAACCTCGAAGGCTATTCTGCGTCAGCTACCGGCCTTCTTCCCAAACTCGAGGCATCGCCTCACTTCAACAAGGCAGAGTTCGCCTCTCCGACTTTCAGAGATACAAGGATGAACGCAGACCGTTTTAACATAAAGATGGAGATAGAGAGTTCAAAGGAAGATGCATTAACGAAAAACAGGCAGAAAGAAGCAATGGAAGAGGATGAAGAAGAGTAAGACATTTATTGTGACCATACCTTTGATTGTTATTCTTTCAGGATTAATTTTTTATGAGTATGTTTATCAAAAGATAGAGTCACAGGTAGCAGCGATCAAGGAAAGCCAGGAAATTAAGGGGAAAACGCTGGAAAAATATGTCAATCTTATATCCGAGAAACCTGAACTTGAGAAACGGCTATCTTCCTTAGAGGAATTGAGAAAGGCAGAAGATTCAAAACTCATCGAAGGCCAGACTTTTTCGCTTGCAGCCGCTTCACTCCAGGAAATGGTGAAAGAGATCGTAACACGCAGCGGAGGAACAATCTCAAGCGAGAGGGTGGTGAAGCCGGAAGATCTGGGAAAATTCAAGGTGATAAGCGTGAGCATCGATACAGTTTTGCCTGATACACGGGCATTGAGAGACATACTTTACTCCATCGAGACACGAACTCCTTTCCTGACCGTAAAGGACCTTGATGTCAGGGTAAGAAATTTCAGGGATCCGAGAGAAGTCGTGGTAAAACTTGACGTGTCGGCTCTGACGAGTAGCAGATGAGTTCGCGGGCAGTAATTAATCTGACAGACTATTCCTTAATTCCGTAACTGAATAATTTTCTGTAGAGTGTCTTTGGATCCACGCCAAGTATTTCAGCCGCTTTTCTTTTCTGCCCTTTGACTTCCCTATATATCTTCAGTATGTGTTCTTTTTCCACGTCCTCTAAGCGTTTTCCCGAAACCCTGTATTCAGCGAACAGATCGGAGGGCAGGTCATGAGGTTCTACAACGTTGTTTTTCGAGAGGAAGAGTGTTCTATAAACAACGTTCTGGAGCTCCCGCACATTACCTGGCCAGGGATAATTTATAAGAACCTCGAGAGCTTTTTTACTAAATTTCTTGTTTTTGAAAGCAGAGTTGTTTCCTATGATATGATCAACGAGCAAAGGTATGTCCATCTTCCTCTCTCTTAATGGTGGAATTAAGAGGGTCAATGTGCTAACACGGTAGTAAAGGTCTGGCCTGAATTCCTCACTCTCAACTTCCTTTTTTATATCCTTATTGGTTGCAGAGACAAATCTCACATCGACTTTTATCTCTTTTGTCCCACCCACTCTGAAAAAAATTCCTGTCTCGATTACTCTCAGCAATTTCCCCTGAAGCTGTGCACTTAATTCACCAATCTCGTCCAGGAAAAGAGTGCCCTGGTTTGCGATCTCCAGCAGGCCAAGTTTCTTTGTATAAGCACCTGTAAACGCTCCTTTTTCATGTCCGAACAGCTCGCTTTCGAGCATTGTTTCCGGAATAGCACTACAGTTTATTGGAACAAAAGGTCCTTCAGATCTCTTCGAAAGGTCGTGAATGTTTCTTGCAATTAATTCCTTCCCTACACCACTCTCTCCGCAGATGAGAACCGGGAAATCTGACTCTGCAAACTTTTTAGCTGTTTCCAGTATTGCGAGCATCGCAGGGCTTCTTGTGATAATCTTTTTTGTCTCGGACTGCCTTTTTATCTGGGATTTAAGTATCAGATTTTCATTAATGAGCTTTTTCTTCTCATATGCTTTATCGATGATCGTCATCAGCTCTTCTATCTGAAAGGGCTTGGTAAGATAATCGTAGGCTCCCATTTTCATTGCGTCAACAGCACTTGAGACCGTGCCGTGTGCAGTGAGAATTATCACCTCGACCGGTATCTCGACCTCTTTTATCTTCTTCAAGATATCCATTCCGTTTATTCCCGGCATCTTGAGATCCAGCAGCACAATGTCATATTCGTTTTTCTCGATCATTTCCATCGCCTTCATGCCGGTGTCCGCTTCGGACACATCGTAACCTGCATCGGTCAGCTCATTCATGAGAACCTTCCGGAGGTTTTTGTCATCGTCTGCCAATAATAGCTTTATCATAGCCTAAAAGCCGCCAATCAGTTTAAAATAGACAAAATAGACATCCTTATATTATCACAGTCACCGGGCATAATGCACTCCGGCAAAACATGATAAAATCTTTGTGGTATAATTAATTATTAATGAATTTGAGAGTTGTCATAAGAAACATAAACCCGCTTAATATTTTATTACTGACGGCGGTAGTGATTTTATCTCTTTACTTTCTTACCCCGGTTCTGGATATCAAAGTCAAGTATGCGTCGCCGGCTGCGAAGCAGAATAATGCGGACAGGCAAGACATACCAGAGCAGGTGGACATTCCGTCTCTCCAGGAATATGTGAATATCGCAGAAGAGAATCTTTTTCATCCGACGAGACAGATCCCTGTCGAGAAGGTTGAGGAACAGCCTTTGCCGAAACCCGAATTTGTGCTTTATGGTACGTTGATAACAGATGACGTCAGCCTGGCATATCTCGAAGATTTGAAATCTCCTCTCAGCACGCCCGGCAGAGGGAAAAGACAGGTGTCCTTGAGAACAGGTGAGACTCTGAGTGGCTTCACTCTCAGACAAGTCGAAGCAGAAAAGGTTGTCATGGTGCGGGGGGAGGAACAGATGATCGTTCTTCTGGATGATCCCAGCAGAAGAAAAGCGAGAGAGATGACAGGATCAGAGACAGCGGCGCAACCTCAAGCCGGGGCGCCTGCCCGCCGTCAACCGGAATCCAGGCAGGTCCCGGCAACCTTTCAACCTCCGCAGGCAAGAACCGATAAACAACCCATGTCCCAGGAGAGCGTGGAAAAAGCCAAAAATGCCTTCTTGGAAGTTTTCCGGGGGGCGGCCAGGAAATAGAGGGAGATTTAGTTGCCTACATCTCCCTCATGAAGTAACTCTCTAATAATACCATCTCTGATAAAAATACCAGTTTACCCCGTCATTCGAGCCATAGAGATCCATGTAAGCCGGAAAGAAGTCAGCCCAGAAATAATAATAGCCATAACTATCTGTGGGTGTGCCGGAAGGAGTCAAGACTGTTGCAACTGCTGTAAGATCTTCACTGTTAAAAGTAACTACAAAATGATTGAACCCATCCCAGCTTAAACTGCTAAAGATAACTGAACTGTCACCGTTTGGATAGTCAGCTCCGTATATGTATGCATGACCGGATGAAACAGTCATCGATATGAGTGCGACAACTGCCAGCATAATAATAATGGCCTTTTTCATTTTCTCTCTCCTTTTCAGAAATCATTTTGTTATGATTTGACCGACTGGGAACTAAAATGCCTAATGGGTTTATCTAATAACATGGTAAACCTTAAAAATCTGATAACATCGTAAACCATTTTTAGCATCGCCTAAACTTCTTCCAAACTTTGGAAGGAGATAAAGGCGATGAAGAATCAAGATGAAAATGAATACGAAAAACGTTGCAAAGCAATACAGCTTCATAAAGAAGGATACGGTTTTAACAAAATACTCCAATTGGTCCAAAGGAGTAAACGATGGCTCTCCAAATGGCTCAACCGGTTTAAAGAAGATGGGTTTAAAGGTCTCAAAGATAAGAGCCGTGCCCCAAAGAGAATCTGGAGAAGGACTCCTGAGCATATGGTTAAAAAGATTCTTTCTCTCAGAGCAGAATTGGAAGATCATAAGAACCGACGATCTACATTCTCTGGAATTGGAGCAGAAGTTATTCAATGGGAGCTTAGGCAAAGAAACATCTGTAAAATTCCTGCCATCTCTACCATTGCTAACATTCTCTTCCGTTATGGAAAGACTCGTAAAGTTAAGACCAGGAATCATAGCAATAATCAGCCTTATCCCTATGTCAAAGCAGAAAAGATGGGAGACCTTCATCAGACAGACCTTGTGGGACCCAGACACCTCAGAGGCCCAAAAGGGCTCACCAGATTTTATTCTTTTCATACTGTGGATGTTGCAGGCCATACAGCCTTCACAAGTCAGTTCCCTGATAAACAGACTATCTCTCTGTGCAGACATCTGGTTGAAGCATGGCGATATATGGGGGGTTCCCGTATCTCTAAAGTGGATAATGAGATGGCTGCTACAGGTGGTGGACGCTACCCTTTCAGCCTTTCTCAAGTTATCCGACTCCATTTGCTTTTGGGCATCCATCTGGTATTTATACCACAGGGAGAACCAGGTAGAAATGCATCTGTTGAGAGTTTTAATGGGCTCTGGCAGGAAAGAGTGCTTAGAAGACATAATTGTCCTACCCTTACTGTCCTTAGAAGAACCAGTGAACGTTTTCTGCGGTATTACCATTATGAGAAACCACATAGAGGGCTTACCCAAAAAGAAAATGGCACAAGATTCCCCGGGATGCTTAGAGAACGCCTCTGGAAGTCCATTGGACATCTTCCAAGGAGCTTCTCCCTTGAGAGGTATATCGATCCCAATGGACATCTTAATATCCATATTGCTAAAGGAAAAGTCTCCTTCATCAGAAAAATTAACCCCTATGGTAGAATCGAAGTCAATGGCTCTACTTACTTCGTCAGGAGAAAACTTGAGGGTCAATATGTTATTGCAACTATCATCACTCATAAAAGGAGATTGGTTGTTAAACAAGAGAATAAAATCATCAAATCTTTTTCTTTTCCAATTAAGGGTCATATTATTTTTTCTCTACTTCCAATTGCAAAAAAGAAGACTTAATGGTATACGATGTTATTAGATTTTTTAGCATTAAAAATCGGTTTACTATGTTATTAGTGCAATCACCTAAATATTATGCTTATAGGCCCCACCTCCCTTTTGAATAGCTCATAACGGCATATTATGGTCTTAATTCTATTCCATCAGAGGTTCAAGATTCAACTCCACACCCTCATCCTTCATCGCCTTTTCAATGAATTCTTCGACCCGCACTTTTCTGAATTCAGCAAATATTTTTTCTCTCACCTTATCTTTCACCTTCTCATAGGGCTCAATAACGGGATCCTTTTTTTCCTCCACCTTAACTATGTGGAACCCAAAAGGAGTCTCGAAGACATCGCTGATTTCACCAGGTTTAAGAGAGAATGCAACCTTTTCGAAGTCAGGAACCATTTTTCCTCTCTGGAATAAACCCAGATCACCGCCCTTTGTTTTAGAGCTTGAGTCATCCGATACCTCGGCCGCAATTTTTGAAAAATCTTCCCCGGCCCTGATCTTCTTGAGGATATCTTCTGCTTTTTCCTTGGCTTTTTTCTTATCTTCATCTAAAGCGTTCTTGTCCACTTTGATGAGGATGTGTCTCGCCTTTACCATTTCCGGTGTCGTAAACTCTTCCGGATGTGTCTTAAAGTAGAGTTTCATATCTTCTTCTGCGACATCGATTTTCGCAATTACTTCTTTTTTCATATATTCTGCGGCAAGGAAATCATTTGAAAGCAATTGAAGCTGTTCCTTGATGCGGGCATCTCTATCAAAACCTCTTTCCTTGGCTATCTTTGAAATCACCATACCCTGTACAATTCTCCTGAGCAACGTTGACTTCGCCTGCGGGTTCTGCTCAAAAAGCTTTTGCTGGTTCGGGTCGTAATACCCAATGATCCTGTTGAGATCAGACATCGTAATCTTCTCGTCGCCGATCTTCGCCACTACCGGATCTTCGGCACTTGCCAATATAGGCAATACCATAGTAAGCATTAATGTGAATAGAACAAGAGATTTCATCGTTACCTCCTCGTTATGTAATGAAAGCCACACCTTTCAAATATGAGCCTGGTCCTCAAACGCTTGGTAAACTGTGACCGGGAGAAGAGCCTCCCGCCTAATAATGAATTTCTTAGTCGTCAAATCACGACAGGACTTGAGACAAATAGAAAAAATCAGGCTACTCTCTTTTTAAAGAGAGTAGCCTGAAGAGTATAGAAAAGCAATTATGTACTTTATAGAACGCGGCTGTCCGCATCGCCAATAGTCAACCTCAAATAAGTCTCCGGTGTCGCCAAAGTATTCACGATCATGATATAGTAGCAACCCTTCGGATTGTCCGGATTGCCATAGATTTCAACAAATTCAAAGGAGCCGCTGGCGATCGTATAGTACAAATCCTCTCTCGCACGGGGCGGCTGCCAGCTCTGCGTCGAGGAAGACCAATAGGAATTTCCGTTTGCTGCTACATACTGCTTTACCAGGTTGTAATCCGCCATAGTAGGAATTCCGGCCTCACAGTACTGGCCGGCGTACTTGATTATCATGTCGCTATTCACCCCGTTCTGGGTATATTGATTGGCAAGTCCTATCTGCAAAGGGAGATTTTGCGAGCTCGAAACATTTGACATATACTTGAAATACTTTACACTGTTGCCCGCAAGGTCAAAATAGGTCATGCTCATGTTTTCTACTTCCGTGATCGAGGCATCGGCATTCGTTACAGTCAACGAGACGGGAATAGTCTTCGCACCTCCTAACGATGGCGTTACCGTTATGCTGGCGCTGTAAGTGCCTAATGGCAGGTTGGAGGTATTGAACGTTACGTTGAGCGTTCCTGTTCCCTGTGCGTTTGCGGCGGGAGAGGTTATCCAGCCTGTGCCACTTGTGTAATTAACGGTATTCACAGTATAGTTGAGCGGTGTCCCGCAGTTGTTCTTTATGCTCACTGATACACTCGATGCATTTTGACCAAGGAGAACCGTCTGCGATATTGAAGACGGGGTAATAACGGCTGATGTCGGTTCACACGTACCGGTGATGGTGAGTGAGACACCCAACGTTACTGCTGTATATCCGCTTGCCGTAATTTGCACAGCACCCGCATAAGATCCTGCTGACATGCCTGTCGTGTTCACTGTTATTGTGAGAGTCCCTGATCCGCTGGAGGGCACACTGAGCCACGGACTTCCACTTGTAACTGCAGCGCCGTAAGCTACATTTGCTCCGCAGTTATTCGTAACAGAGATCGTGGATGACTTGGTTTCCCCTGCCGAAGCGGATATGGAAAGGGGATTAGGCCAGAGCGATAGTGAAGAAGGGGTGCAACCGCCGCCGATAGGAAAACCAATAGCATTCACCTGCAGATTCACGTTTACCTGCGACGTTGAAGCTCCGGATGTGATCGTAATCATTCCATTGTAGTTGCCCGCGGCAAGAGAAGAAGAACTCAGGACCACGTTCAGCATACCTGTCTGCTTGGTAAGAGCAATCCAACTCTGGCTGCTGGTTGCGTTAAAGTCTATGCCTTTGCCACAGGAATCCTTCACGCTTAACTGGACCGTTTTGTTCATCCCTCTCGTGACAGTCTCCGATATCGAAGGAGGGCTTATATAGAGACCCGAACAGACAGGCGGAGGAGGCGGCTCTTCACCCTCTACTATGTTGATTGCCTGTCGCCCGCATGAAGCTCCCTCTGTTAAGACTTCGTCTACGACACTATCCATACAGATGACAATGTCAAAGGGTTCAACACCTGTCGTGTCTTCCATGGCCTGCCAGATAATATAGGCATATTCGATCATAGAAGAAAGGGAAAGCGCAGGTCTTACAGATGCGATATCCTCAAAGGCTATCCACCCCGCTGCACTGTAATATTCTTTATGGGAGGTTTCAATATCCTGTTTCACGACAAAAAGCTCCACAGGCTTTCCTGCGCAGGTTCCTCCCGTAAAAAATATAGGTATATCAAGGGGATTGCCTTCGTTCACCTTGATCTCCTCGGGGAAATCGTTAATATAAACTTCTGCCCCTGCCGGGATTACGCTGAACATAATAAGCGCAATCACACAGAGACCAAGACCCAACCCTAATCTCTTCATTGCTAACCTCCTTTTATCGAATATCATTATTTTCATTTGACATGCCACTGCAGAAGGAAAATCATCTTATCACTTTTGCTTTCTTGTGCGTTTGCATTTTTAAGTCTTCAAATTGTATTTCAACATAAACATAAGCAAACATCATACCAATCAAATCTTAAGAATCACGGACTAATACTTTACATTATTCAACTCTCTGCAATTAATATTGGAAAACTTTTCAGCAAAAACTGTGAGTTCTGTCACATTTAAACAATATACCATAGATAACTTTATTATACATAAATCATAAAAAAATATAATCAATTGATTTTTGACGGAGAATCAAGAATTGTATGGTTTTCACTTCACAATGTATAACTTCTCTTACACAATGTATTCTCTATTTTAGCTTTCAGTCTTTTGCGCAACGACTGATGATTTTTGGGGCACCATCATTGGGATCTGATAGGAATATTCGTGGAACTTAATTAAAAAAAGGAGGCAGGGGGTTCCTGCCTCCTTGAAGTTAAAGAATAAGGGCTTTACAGTATTACGGCCCGATCTGTGTCGTATATCTGAGCGGAAGCATGTGAGTGAAGAAACCATCGATGAAGCCCTGCAACTCATAGCTGATTACCGGTAGACCGGAGGTTGTAAGAGCGCCCACTGTTGTTGTTCTGCCAGTACCCGTTAAGGTGATGTCTATATGCCCGAGCTGGAAGCCAGTTACCGGTATGTTAAACTGATCGAGTTCAGTGTTGAGAAGAGCCGTGGCTGTATCACCAACAAGCAACACGCTCACCTCGTCGCATTTGCTCCTTACAACAGGCTCGGAGGGAGAGAAACCAACAGTTGCACCCGGGGTATTTTCGGCATCGTCCCAGACAAGAAGTGATATTTGTTCACAACGTGCAACGCTGTCTCCTATTTCTCCGTCAGTTTCAATGATAGCGGCGTCATTGAATGGCCCATTGAGTGTTCCAAGAGGATCTAGCTCTATGCTCAGCCTCTTTGTGGGGAATGTATTAATGATCATCGCACCACCGCCCAGCAAGGACGAGATGTCATAGATAGCATGCTCCGTGGCTTTTGTAAGCACATAGTTGACGGCATTCAAGGTCTCTGTTGCGTCGCTCAAACGTGGAGGATCATCAGTGCCAAGACCTGGGTTCGCAACAATGGTACTCCGGAAATTAGCCAAAGGAGTTGCATTGTAAGCATATGTTCCTGCGCCTGCAGCGACATTGAAGATATAGTCATTACCGGCAAGAACATTTGGCACGTCGAAAAGAGACGGAGCTACAAATCCCGGCTCATCTATGCCGAAAATGCCAATTGTCTCACCACATGCATTAGGGGTATCGACGACCTTTGCCGAACCAGGGACGTCAGCCCATGCAGAAACACCAATAATCTCGAGATACCCTTCTTTTGTGTCATCAGCGGTAACAGAGGTAGCTGCTGCCGTGGAAAGACTTACAGATGCCAGGAAGTTATCTGTTACAACATTATTTCCTTGAGGATCCGGGAACGTTGGTGTATCATCATCAAACCAGACAAGTTGTGCCGGGTTGTTTACATTGCCGTCGTCAATGAGGAAAGCGCTCCACTGATCCCCTGCGCTGAGGCAGATGAAGAAGTCAAGTACTTCATTACTGTCTTCTCCTTCCCTGAATCTCACCTTAGCGCTAACACCTGTGTTTGTGCTAACATTAACTACCCTGATAAGATTAAATGATCCTCTCGCGTTATAATAACCATAAATCAAGGCATCACCCAAACCGCCCGGATTAACATAGATTGTCGTTGGTGACGCTGGCCCGGCCGAATTAGCGAGGCCGTCGATCTGGTCTGCCTGTGCTAGGCTAAATGCAAAGATGCCGATAGCTACAAGCAGTGCTGTTAGAAAACTTTTCTTAATCATTTCTCCTCCTTTTTGATTAAAATTAGGATGCCGGTTACACTTTTATAATTTTAAGGCATCATATGGTAACCCGTTTTTTAGTTCTTAACATCACCTCCCTTTGTTCCCTATGGGTGAAGCTACTCGAGCTTGCCTCCATATGATACCACACTTCATCAACCTTCACCCATCGTTCTTTTATAGTTATCGTACGTTCAAAGGCTCTCATACCCGGGACCTTCACTACCGGCACAACCGTCAATTCCACATCCGCAAGATGATCAGCCTTTTTCACCATGGATTTCAGTTCGAAGCTCTTATATTCAAGCATTGGATTTGCATGTTTTGCAATATACGTTGTCAAAGATCTTTTAGCAACAGGATACTCATATTCATATGCCTTGTCAAATTCTTTCTTTATTTTGTAATTCCAGTAAGCCATCACTCTCTGTCTTAAAACCTCTTCATCGGATATGGTTTTCTTTACATCCTGCCTTACAGCACATGCAGAAAAAAAAACATCAGAAAAATTACACCATTAAATACGATCTTCGTTTTCGAACCTGTCAACCTCATAAATATTACCCCTACAACTTTCCACAAAAATATACTAAAAGAAGATTCTTATGTCAAGTCTTTTTTCAATTTTAAAAATATAGGTTTTTCAACTTAAACATTAATTTTTGGTGCGTCTTTTGCAGTTATGTGTCTATGTATTAGCAAAAAGCAGACCAACTTCTGTGATTTTCGAAATTGCTATCTACAAGGATAATTCCAGTAAGGTGAAGACCCGGAAAGAAGCAGTTGTGTGTTTTGTGCATCATGTTGTGTTTATATTTCCATACATACAGGAAGCCAGAGTGCTTCACTGGATAGCTTAGTAGATTGAGGCCATTATCAGCCATTACGACAAATTATCGCTGGTTTTGGGATTAACTATTCACTGTCCAGGGAATCTTAATCACAAAAAATCCGTATCTCCGCAAGTGTAGTAAAAGTAACTCTGCATCTCCTCCTTTTTTATAGTTGCCGGATGCGTGGAACGCGGAAGAATAGCGCCTGACGGCACAAATGCAAAACCAAGTTTTCTTAATTCGGGATGCATTCGTTGGGGAAGCCAGAGGTTTAATTTCTTTTTTCCGAGTTTGAAAGCGAGATTTTCCACTTTTTTAAGGAGGGGGCGAAATGTCCGCGGGTGAAAGACCAAGTCCATCAATAAGAGTTTTTCAATATCATCTTTCTTAAGAACAACCAAACCAACTAAATTCTTTGATGCTCTACGTTTAAGGCTCCAGATTTCATATGTGAAAAGATGATGCTGTTCATATCTCCATTGAAAATAGAACCCGTCTCTTATTATCGATAACGGAAAATGCTCTTTGACGGAGGACCACAATCGATCAATCCTCCGATCATGGAAGTTTAGAGGTTCAAGTTTGTAAAGAAACCTTTCAATACTGTCATGAAAGGTGACATCTTTGGAAGCATCTAAGACGGTCTCGACCCTTTCATATAAACCCATTTTTTCAGCTGGCAAGAGGAGATTTTTCTCATTGGGGAAACCGTAAAACATGAATATCCCATTCTGGACTTGCGAATCAACGAAGGTATTATGAAGTTTTCTTAATGTCCACATTCCCCTGTACTTAGGCTGAATCATGGCATCACATGTAACTAAACCCGTGATATTCTTTCCATGATATGTCATCCGTAAGGGTATTGCGCCGTAATGCCCTACAATTTCATTATTTTCGTTTACTACCACGTAAGAATAGACCTTTTGATTACCCAGCCCTTTATATTTCCAGCGCCATTCTTCAAGGGTCATTTCTCGGCAAAATATCTCTTCGAACAGGCGAACGATCCCGTGTTCATCTCCCGGACTGTATGCGCGGATAGTTGCCTTCCGTGAAGACTGTGACATTATTTAATTATCCATCCCCCTGATTGATATTGCGTGAATTTTTATTTTTACTTATGAGTGTCATAAAATATTCTTCATACTCCGTGTTCATCCTTTGAATCGAAAAATATTCGGCACGACTCAATCCTCCTGCTGCTAAGCGCATTTTGAAACTATTGCTTTCGAGTATGGAAAGACATGCTGACGCAAGAGCCTTCTCGTTCCTGACCGGAACGAGGATACCGTTTTCCCCGGTTTCTATAATTTCCCCTGGACCCGACGGACAGTCCGTAGAGACGACGGGAATACCAAGACTCATTGCTTCTATTATCGATCCCGGCAGGCCCTCTGACAGAGACGAGAGGACGAATACGTCCGATCTTGCAATATATTTAAATGGATTTTCTTGAAAGCCGAGCATATGAACTTCCCCGTTGAGTCCCAATTTTATCACTTCTTCTCTTATATCCCGGTCATAAGGCCCCTCGCCGATAATGAACAGTTTCGCATTCAGGCGGTTTCTAACAATCCTGAACGCGCGTAAAAGAGTAGAAAAATCTTTGGGCGGCCCGAGCCTCGATGCTGTAATTATCCACGGTGAATCCTTTGGTATAGAAATTTCTTCCTTCGCGCATTTTCTTATCCATTCCAGATCATAGCCATTGTAGATAACCTTGAATTTTCCTTCCCTCACGCCAAAGTATAAAACTAAGTCAGATTTGATACCCTGCGAGGGAACAACGGCATTTTTTGATCTTTTGAGAAGATAATTTATCAATATTTTTTCCTTAAAAGTTGGCCGCCGATTTTCGCTTTCAAAATGAGATGAATAAGTTCCATGAATGCTCGTAATTGCTGGAATTCTGCGGAGTCCGGGGTAGAGATCTCTGGCAAGAGCTGCAAAAAGAGAGGCAAAATGCATGACGCCGAAAACAATCGACGGATGTACAAGTTTTGCAATATCTCTTATTGTTTTCGTGCAAGACAGTATCGCCCTGAGTGAAACATCAGGAGCGGGGCAGTTGAAATCTTCAAAATTATAGATTTCTACGTTAAGAGATTCATAATATTTATTCATCGGCTTATGTGTTAAGAGGATTCCTTCAAATGACCTGAGTCCGCCAAGAACATTGAATGTGACTCGCTCGGCGCCGCCAAAGGTATTCGTGGGCAGGACAAAGAGGATTTTGCGCTTCTTCTCAGACTTCTGGACTATATGATCCACTTGCATGGAAGATCGACTATTCCTACCTCAATTGATTCTTTTGGGATATTAAAGGGTAAAGAATCCTTAGTATCATAAATATGAAGCATATGTTCGTCGAGGAGAAACGATCTTATGAAATACGTTCCGGCTTTCAGCTGAAGTGCAGGGAACTCGACATTCACCTCAAGATTTCCCCGCAGGAGTTTTGTATCACTTGTGTAAGTGCTCGTTATGTCAAGTCCGTCTATTCTTTTCAGGATAATTGCAAGCTTAAACTGACATAAGTCATTTTTGGACAGCGTGCTTATCTTTATTTTGAGGCTGTCTCCGGTTCTGAGATTCGGGAACGGGAAGGTCTTCACCTCTTTGATGATAACCGGTTTATCGGAAATATCTTCTGAAATCTCGTCCTGCCTCACATCGTTACTGTCTGACTTCTTTTCGAGTTGATAATTTTCGTATGCCTGGGTAACGTCATAATGAGGTCCGAGCATCTCAACCCTGCCGTTCTTGAGCCACAAGACATTTTCGCAGAGCTGATTGATGTAATAGATTGCATGAGAACAAAATATGATGGTCTTACCCTGTTTTTTAAAGGATATGATTTTGTTTATGCTCTTCTTCTGAAAATACAAATCCCCGACCGATAGAGCCTCATCGACCACAAGGATATCGGGATCAACGGCTGTTGCGACAGAGAATGCGAGCCTCACAAACATTCCTGATGAATAAGTCTTTAGTGGATAGTTGATGAAGTCTCCGATTTCAGCGAAATCCACAATTTCCTCTATCTTACTGGATAGTTCACTTCTGCTGAGACCGAGCAAAGCTCCATAGAAGTAAATGTTCTCCATTCCCGTAAATTCGGGATGAAAACCCGATCCGAGTTCAAGTAATGAAGAAACCCTGCCGTTTACCCTGACATCTCCAGAGGTTTTGGACAACGTCCCCGCGATAATTTTCAGAAGCGTGCTTTTCCCGGCACCATTTTCTCCTATAATTCCGAGATTGCCGCCTCTTGGCAGATCAAATGTCACCTTGTCGAGTGCCAGAAACTCTTTGTGAAGGGGTTTCTTTAAAAACAGCTCTTTCAGCCTGTTTGAAGGCCGGTCATAGAGCTTATAAATCTTCGTCAGATCCGCAACACTGATAGCCGCATCCATTTTTTGTGTATCATAATACATCGGCAAAACCGTCTTTCAGTCTCCTGAAAATATAAGTACCAACTGCCAGGGCGAAAAGAGAAAATAGAAGAACTAACCCGAAATGAAATAAATCAGGGGGCTTTTTGAATAAAATCATTTTCTGATACGAGACGGCAAAGTATGTGAAGGGATTGAGAAGAACAAGAAATTTGAGTTTTTCCGGGATCAAATCTATGCTGTACATCACCGGGGAGAGAAAGAAGGTGCCCTGCAGAACATAGCCCATTATCTGACCTAAATCTCTAAAATATGGCAGTAATGAAGCGAGGATCATCCCCAGGCCGGCAGAAAAAGCGATCTGGAGAGCGAGAACCGGAACAATGAAGACAAACGAGAAATGAAGGGAGACCGTCACCGTATAGATTAACAGAAAGATTGCCAATCCTATAAGATGGTGTGCGTAACTGGAAAGAGTCGCAGAGATAGGCAATACAATATTAGGGAAAGATACCTTTTTCACTATTTCTGAATTCTCGAGTATTGTGGTGGTTGATCTCATAAGGCCCTCGGAGAAGGCGAGCCAGCAGAAAAAGGACGAGAGGAGAAAGTGCAGATAAGGGATCTCAGACCCGGGGAATGGCCGCGCTTTCAGTATCCCTGCAAAGACAAACCAGAAAAGAAAAATCTGAAAAAGGGGTAGCAGGAATGCCCAGATAAGTCCCAGCCCGGAACCGGCATATCTTGACTTTATGTCCTTCTTTAAGAAATAGATGAGAATGTTTGCCATGCCTTTCACGCTATCTATAAGGAATTCTTTCTAAATAGCTATCGAGCGACGAAGGGTACCAGGCAATCTTTGCCCCTCGTTATACGCTGGAATAACAACGGAAAGAAAAATGTGTTTTTCCATGCCACGCAGCTCGTATTATTATATAATACAATTGGGTTTCGCACATAATAGCCCGGATCCGGCGATAAGGATTGTCATTGCAAGTGAAACGAAGCAATCTCGTCTCTCGAAGTGAGATTGCCACGCACCTGTCGGTGCTTGCAATGACACACTAAAAAAGGTTTCTGTCATCTTATCGCTGGATCTGGGATAAGGATGACCTCTTGGTGTTAAACGAATCTGATCTATATCCCTATGAAACGTCAGATTTTTCAAACAACGACTGCCTCGTCGTCGCGCCGCATCCGGATGATGAATCGATCGGATGCGGCGGGAGCATTGTAAAGCACATTAAACGGGGCAGCCGCGTAAAGGTAATATTTCTGAGTCACGGGGAAAAAGGCGATTTTCGCGGTATCTTCGGCGCTGAATATACGAAAATCAGGCAGAAAGAGGCTGTTAAGGCCCTTTCCATACTGGGTGTGAAGGACTTTGAATTCTGGGGGTTCGCAGACAGGGAGCTTTATAAAGATAAGGATTTAATCTTCGAGAGACTGAAAAAAGAGGCAGCCGCTTTTTCCCCCTCACTCGTTTATTTCCCTTCACCATATGAGGCACATCCCGATCATCGAACAGCGGCGGCTATCGGCTGGCAGTTTCATCAGGAGCTTTTAATCCCAGCGGCTTTCTATGAGATTCTCATGCCTCTTTACCCTGATATGCTTGTCAACATATCCGGCGAATTCCGGATGAAAGAATCTGCCGTTAAGTGCTACGAGACGGAAATGGAATATAACGACTATTTGAGTAAAGTCGAAGGGCTAAATAGATGCAGGACTTTGACCCTGCCGGCTGAGGTTCGATACGCGGAAGCCTTTGTATATTTTAATGCCGAAAAAAGAGACACCCCTGGGAAGAGAATCCTGAAAACACTGATTTCACATTCGACAGGATAATGACATATCTGTGAAAAAATTTCCTCTGAGAATGCGTTATGGCAGAGACATCGCCGAGAGTGGAATTGTGCTAATACTTCTTTCGGTAACTGCATTCTTTTATTATCGAGATATTTTTGATTTCTGGTTTGTCTCTGATGACGCGGCAGCCATCGTCTCTTCAACGGCGTCACTGAAAGAAATTCTTCTCAACCGCATTTATTCAAATTTCTTTTATACGCCGCTGGTTGCTCTTTCATTTAAGCCCGATGTTCTCCTGTTTGGTCTAAATCCGTTGCCATATCATATTCATAACGCTGTCATTCTTGTCCTGACTTCTTTCATGGTTTACAGGATACTCAGGCTCTACACCGACAGGATAAGTTCCTCTCTCGCCGCTATTATTGTTCTGCTTGCCGTGCCTTCATTGATTTGCTTGCTCTGGATAACATTGAGGCAGTACCTATATGCGATGCTCTTCGCGCTACTGTCAGTCTATTTATTTCTCAAGAATAAACCGAACCCAAAAAATAATCCATTCATGGTTCTCATAATCCTTGTTTTCAGCGAATTGAGTTTTATGGGCAAAGAGCAATACATGACTCTGCCTTTCGTATTGTTTATTTTAGCCGGCGGAAATTTCAGGCAAAGATTTTCTATGACCTATCCATATTTTTTATTGCTCGTAGGACATTTTTTCCTGAGGCTATATGTTCTTGAAGGAATAGGGGGGTATCCCGGTTTTCATTATGGTCCACTAATTTATGCTAAGGCAGTTTATAGATCCATCTTCATTGAATCAAAAGTTTTGTTTAATTACAATTGGCCTGTGATTCCTCTTGCATTCCCTTTATTATTAAGACCAAAAAAACTTTTATTGTCGGTGTTACTCTGGTTTTTTGCATTGTCAGTATCATTCGTGGTGATGTCCGATTATCCTCAACTGGATACTTATAGATACTGGTTCATACCCACTGTTCTCTTTGCGGTCATGCTGGGCTTAAACGCGAATTCTATCAGGAATAGGTATATGAAAATTGCAGGCTGTGCAACAGTTATTGCATTTTTTTTAATTCATTCGTTTTCAGCGGGGTACAGTGTAATAGCATTTTTTGAAAAAGAATGCCAATTGGCAGAAAGCGTAACCAGGGCGATACTGGATAAAAAATACAAGGATAGTTTAATACTCTTTCCTGATAGTAGTTGGTTGCCAAATTCCGGTTTCATCGGGCATATGTCAGAAGCCTATTACAGAGTTGACGGAATCAGATCTCATTTCCCCTTTTTCCCACTGGAGTTGCTCTCCTTTTATCCGGAAGTGAGTTGTGATTTCACGGATATTTATGAAATTAAAGGTGACAGAATCGAGAAAATAACCGGATCGATCGAGGATAGAATCAATCTCTTCAGGCGGGCCTTGTCGTCC
>JBFLXE010000001.1:0-52773 GCA_040757455.1 Nitrospirota bacterium | reverse complement strand
AGGTGTAGAAGGGCTTATAGTGAGACAAAAATGACAGTGACGTGCAAGGAAAAACATTTTTCTATTCTGGTGGCGGCTTACCTCTTGAAATCGCAGCTTGAAAAAAGTTATTTCTCGAATCCCTTAACCACTGTTTCCCTTGCAAAAAAAGCTATTTTTATGTTAATCTGTCTTTCCTGAAAGAGACTTTTTTCCCTTTCAGGAAATACACTTTTGGCCTCTGTGCGCTGATATGGCGATAAACGAGTTAACAGAGGCAGGACAGGAGGATAACAGAAGAAATGGTTGCAGCCATGAAGGAATTGCTGGAGGCGGGTGTTCATTTCGGGCATCAGGTGAAGAGATGGCATCCCAAGATGAAGAAATATATCTTTGGGGAAAGGAACGGCATCTATATCATAGATCTGCAGAAAACTGTAAAAGGGCTTGAGGATGCCTACAATTTCGTAAAAAACGTAGCTATGGCAGGTGCACCTATACTCTTTGTGGGGACAAAAAAACAATCCCAGGATGCTATACAGGAAGAGGCGTTGAGGGCCGGTGAGTATTATGTAAACCAGCGCTGGCTCGGCGGCATGCTGACAAATTTCTCGACTATAAAAAAGAGCATTGAAAAATTAAAAAAGATTGAGATGATGAAAGAAGACGGAACGCTCGATCTCCTGACAAAAAAGGAAGCTGCTGGCATCGAGAAAGAAAAGGCCCGCCTGGAAAAAAACCTTGTCGGAATTAAAGAAATGCCAAGCCTTCCCGGTGCTTTGTTCGTGGTCGATCCTAAAAAGGAGAGGATCGCGGTAGCCGAAGCGAGGAAGTTGTCTGTACCGCTTGTCGCAATCGTTGATACAAATTGCGACCCCGACGAGATAGATTATGTAATTCCAGGCAATGATGATGCCATAAGGGCGATTAAACTGATCACCTCCAAGATCGCAGATGCGATTATCGAAGGAAAGGAGATGTTGTCGAAAAAGAGAGCGGAGGAGGAAGAGAAGCAAAAAGTCGAAGAGAAAATTCAACAGGAAGAGGCAGAGGTGTCAGAATGACTAAAATGACGACAGAACTGATAAAGGACCTCAGGGAGAGAACAGGTGCTGGTATGATGGAGTGCAAGAAAGCACTTACCGAGAGCGGCGGAGATTTCGAAAAGGCAATAGACTTGCTCAGGCAAAAGGGTGTGGCCAGCGCGCTGAAGAAAGCGGGAAGAAGAGCCGGGGAAGGTCTTATTGAATGTTACGTGCATATGGGTAAGATTGGAGCATTAGTGGAAGTGAATTGTGAGACTGATTTTGTCGCACGGACTGACATTTTCAAAGAACTGGCAAAGGATGTCGCAATGCAGATAGTTGCTGCCAGTCCCCTTTACCTCTCAAGAGAGGAAGTACCTCGTGAAAAGATAGAACGAGAGACGGAGATTTACAAGTCCCAGGTTAAGGATAAGCCTCCTCATGTTATCGAGAAGATTGTTGAAGGAAAATTGGAAAAGTTTTTCTCCGAGACCTGTCTGCTTGATCAGATATTCATCAAAGATCCAGAGCAAAATAAAAGTGTAAAAGATGTGGTTGCCGAGAAGATAGGGAAACTCGGCGAAAATATTGTGATAAGAAGATTTATCAGATTTCAGCTTGGAGAAACAGTGGTAGGATAAAGGGCTTGAAATATAAGAGAATACTCCTCAAGATTAGCGGCGAGGCCATGATGGGAGACAGAAGCTATGGCGTTGACCCCTCCACGGTTGATTTTATCGCGAAAGAAATAAAGGAAGCCATGGCGCTGGGCGTTGAGGTCGCTATTGTTATAGGAGGAGGAAATATTTTCAGGGGAGTCGAGGCAAGCGTGAAGGGAATCGAACGCGCATCTGCCGATTACATGGGGATGCTTGCAACAGTCATCAACGCCCTCGCTCTTCAAAATTACCTTGAAAAACGTGGCATTCCAACGCGTGTTCAGTCGGCGATAGAGATGAAGGAACTCGCCGAACCTTATATCAGAAGAAAAGCGATAAGACATCTTGAGAAGTCACGCGCTGTGATCTTTGCGGCGGGGACCGGAAACCCTTATTTTACAACGGATACAGCTGCAGCACTTAGAGCGATGGAAATTGACGCCGATGTGATATTGAAAGCAACGAAAGTAAAAGGTGTTTACTCCGCCGATCCGATGAAGGATCCTCGTGCAAGGAAGTACAGTTCTCTCACGTATATCGATGTGTTGAAGAAAGGGTTGAATGTTATGGATTCGACTGCCATATCTTTATGTATGGACAACAATTTGCCCATTGTTGTATTTAATTTGCGAGAAAAAGGAAATATAAGAAAGATTCTTGAGGGCAAGAAGGTTGGGACTCTTATTAGAGGAAACAATGGAGCAAGAGTTAAAAAGAAAGTTAAATGAGCGCATGGCTCGTACTATTGAGGCTTTAAAAAAAGATTTTGCCTCACTGCGGACGGGAAGAGCGTCTCTTGGGCTCCTTAACGGAATAATGGTGAATTATTATAATTCGCTGACCCCCCTCGAGCAACTTGCGAGCTTGAGCATACCCGAGAGCCGCCAGATAATGATACAGCCATGGGACCCAAAAATCATCCCTGATATCGAAAAGGCGATCCTGAAATCAGATCTTGGGTTGACACCTATAAATGATGGTAAGGTTATCAGGATGAATATTCCTTCACTGACCGAAGAAAGGAGAAAGCAGCTTGTCAAGACGGTGAGGAAAAAGGCAGAAGAGGCAAAAGTCGCGATAAGGAACATCAGGAGAGATGCAAACGACGATTTGAAGAGGCTTGAAAAAGAGAAACACCTTAGCGAAGACGAGGTTAAAAGATCTCAGGATGAGATACAGAAGATCACGGACTCTTTTATAACAAAGGTTGATGAAATTCTGGGCCACAAGGAAAAAGAGATAATGGAGGTTTAGGATCACGAAGAGCAATTTTATTTTGAAAGTGACTGATGCAAAATTAGCAGACATCCGGGATGCCCTGCAGGCTGCTGGCATTAAGGTTAGAAGCATCATCGAGATTTTCAAGGAAAAAGAAGATGAAAAACAGGCAGAAACAGAAGGTGAAAAGAGCTATGGCGGTCAAGAAAACTAAAAAGAAAAAGGTTAAGGTTCAAGAAAAAGGTAAAAAGCCGGCTTCAAAAACCGGGATAAAGGCACGGAAAGAGAAAAATGTTTTTTCAAAGAAGCCTGCCGTGGGCGTTGTGAAAGTCAGATCGAAGCCCTCAAGAAAGAAAACTGCTTCGAAATCCCGGACCAGGACGACATTGGCTTCGAGGAGGGCTCGAGAGACAAAGTCTGAAGAGGAGAGAAGAGCCTTTTTAAGGAGGGCCCTTGTCAGAAAAAGAGAAGAGATAGTAAAAGAAGCCAAGGAGGAGATTTCCAAGTATATAAAAGGCGAGACGAGGCAACTCGTCGATACGGCACTTGATGACGGAGATTGGTCTGTAGTCGATCTTTCCGAAGATATAAGTTTAAAGCAGCTGAGCACACACAGGGAGAACCTGCAAAAGATAGACGAAAGTTTGAGGAAGCTTAATGAAGGAACCTACGGGATATGTGAAGATTGCGGGGAAGAGATAAGTGAAGAAAGGCTTAAAGTTCTTCCTTTTGCCATATACTGCGTTGACTGCCAGGAAAAGCGAGAGAGACTTGAAGAAATGGAGAGAAAAGAAAGGCTGGTCTAACTGATTATTTCCCCGTTAATGCCTGGCACAGGCCTCTTGTAGATGTCATCCAGTATTTCCTTTGCACCCCTTGAAAGAATATCTTCTGCCATCGCAATGCCCATATATTCAGCCTCCACGGACTTTCCTTCCGCATGACCCCTGATCATTTTTTCTCCCGAAACACTTCCGACAAGTCCGTCCATGATAAGCTTGCCACCTTCCTCTATCCTGGCATATGCAGCTATCGGCACCTGGCATCCACCTTCCAGCTTTTTGAGGAAAGCCCTTTCAGCTGTAATACATGTGAAAGTATCCGGGTGATTAAGTGGCGTGATAAGATCATTAATGAAATTATCACCTGTTCTGCATTCGACCCCGATTGCTCCCTGTCCTATAGCAGGGAGGCTTATTTCAGGGGAAAGTATCTCTGTAATCCTGTTATATAAGCCGAGCCTCTTGACCCCCGCCGTGGCCAATATGACGGCATCGAATTGGCCCTCATCGAGTTTTCTCAATCGGGTGTCAAGATTGCCTCTCAACTGTTCGATCTTCAGATCCGGCCTGACACTGAGGATTTGACACGAACGTCTCAAACTGCTGGTGCCCACCATCGCACCATAAGGGAGGCTCCCAAAATTTGGGATTTTAAACCCGGAATTTGATATTCTTGATATGAAGGCATCCCTTGGATCTTCCCTTTTACAGACCGCAGCAATATGAAGACCCTCCGGCAAATCCGTCGGCATGTCCTTCATACTGTGGACAGCAAGGTCGATTTCACATCTCAAGAGAGCCTCTTCTATTTCTTTGACAAATAGGCCTTTACCCCCGATCTTCGCAAGAGGAACATCCAGGATTTTGTCTCCTGTCGTCTTGATCTTACTCAACTCAATTTTCAGGTCAGGATAAAGCTTTATTAACTCCGACCTTACCCACTCCGCCTGCCAGAGGGCGAGTTTGCTGCCTCGCGTGCCGATGATTATCTTATCAGATTTCATCCTTTTCCCCATCAATGGCATACAATTTCCGTATCAATGCGACCAGAAGATCTTTCTCTTCTGAATTTTCCTTCAAAGCCGCCGTAGGCGGGTGGATGAGTTTGTTGACAATAGCTGATGCCATATATTCGATGGCCTCTCTCTCCTTTTCCCCGATACCAGCAAGCTTGTTCAGCAACTTCTCCAGTTCTTCCTTCTTGATTTCTTCTGCCTTCTCTCTCAGGGCTTTGATGGCCGGCACTGAATCAAGCGACGACTGCCACTTAAGAAATGTTGCTATTTCTTCCTCAATTATCTTTTCGGCTTTTTCTGCCTCTTTCTGCCTCTCGAAAAGGTTCTTGTCAACAACGTCCTGCAAATCATCAATATTGTAAAGGTAAACATTATCCAGAGTATTGATCTCGGGATCGATATTTCTCGGGACAGAGATATCAATAATGAAGACCTGTTTTTGTTTCCTCTCTTTCATTACCTTGCCCATCTGGCTTTTTGTCAATATGTATGTAGGGGCACCCGTTGAACATATCAGTATATCGGTCCGCACAAGCTCGTGGATAAACTCGTCAAATCTTACAGGCCTTCCGTTGAATTCGTTGGCGAGTTCGCATGCCCGTTCATAAGTTCTATTTGATACCATGACATTCTTTACACCATTACTGATTAGATGTCTTGCGGCAAGCTCTGCCATCTCTCCGGCGCCCAAAAGCATAAAAGTTCTTCTTGAGAGATCAGTGAATATCTTTCTTGCCAGTTCGACAGCGGCAAAACTAATAGATACTGCATTTTCAGCAATTTTTGTCTCGGTCCTTACCCTCTTGGCAACCGAAATCGCTTTTTTCATTAACTTATTAAGAAGGACACCTGTAGTCTTCTTCTGAAGGGCAAGATCGAAGGCATCTTTTAGTTGGCCCAAAATCTGGGGCTCACCGACCACCATTGAGTCAAGGCTTGATGCCACCCTGAAGACGTGCCTAACTGCTCCAGCATCATCATAAACATATAGTGCATTGTCAAGAGATTCTCTGTTTATATTGTGGAAAGTCGAGAGGAAAGTCTTAATGGATTCTGCCGCTTTTTCGGTATCCGGAACAGTTGCATAGAGTTCAACCCTGTTGCAGGTGGACAACACGATTACTTCCCTGACATCCGGGATTTTTTTGAGGGCAGCCAAGCCCTCTTCGAGTTTTGACCCGCTGAAGGCGAATTTCTCTCTCACATCAATATCAGCAGTCTTGTGATTCAATCCTATTACGAAAATTCTCATAGAAAAACGTGAAGTCCTTTTTGCAGCAGCTTTATGCCGAAAAAGGCTATCAGAATTGTTGAGAAGCCGATAATGGACAACAGGGCAGCTCTTCTCCCCCGCCATCCGGCAACAAGGCGGGCATGGAGTACGAGTGCATAAATAAACCACGTGATGAGTGACCAGACTTCACGCGGATCCCAGTTCCAGTAACTGCCCCAGGCACTTTCCGCCCATAAGGCACCTGTAATTATTGCAAGTGTGAGCAGCGGAAATCCCAAAGTGATCAGTTTGTAATTTATCTCATCGAGAGTCTCGAGGCTCGGCAGTCTATCGAATAGTCCGCCAAGGCGTTTCGATTTCACATAATGTTCCTGAACAAGATACATGAAGCCTATGCCGAAAGACATGGCAAAGGCGGCGTTGCCAAGAAAGGCAAATATAGTGTGAATACCCAACCAGTAACTCTTGAGAACAGGACGCAGAGGCTCTATCCCCCGTGGAAGCATAGAAGAAGAAAGCATGAGGATAAAGACAATGGGCATGATAAAAGAGGAAAGGAGACTGACTTTATACCTGAATTCCAAAAGAAAGAAGAGCAAGACGATGCACCAGGAAAAGAATGATGTTGCCTCATGAAAATTCGTGATGGGAATATGGCCCGCAATAAGATATCTGTAAATAATGCTTGCGGTATGAAGGATGAAACCGAGGGCGGCAGAGAAAAGTATTATTTTTGAAGTTACCCTGGAACTCCTAAAAAATTCGGTAATACTGACTATAGTAGCTGCGAAATAGAAGGTGAGGGCAAGTTCGAATAATATTATCCCATCAGAAACAGCCAAGCTCACAATCCGTAATCTTTATTTTAAGCTCATCGGCAGTCTTGCCCACTTCCTTGAGTGGAATGGCGAGTTCTCTTGCAATCTTTCTTGCGAGAGGGCAGCTGAGCCTGCCATTTACGGCCTTTTTTTTGATTTCCTCTTCTATCTTATTGTTCACGATAGGGGACTCTTTTAAAAAATCTATATTTAAATACTACATCATTGGGATTCAAAAACTCAATTGAGTCTTAATCTTACGTGTCTTCAACCTGTCAATGTTGAAGAAAGAGGCGCAAAAAATAAAATGCACCGGTTATTGTTGCCGTAATCAATAAAAAAGCAAACATCGTGATGAGAAGTCTCTTCTTCCTGCCGCGTGATAATCCCGCCGGAATTTTATTCACCCCGGATAAAGAAGTATCATTTAGTGTATTTCTGCCTCTCAGGTCGGCTTTAATTTTCTCCCGATGACCTTTTGGAAGGGATTTTTTCCGGTGCTTTTTCCGGATTTCCAGTAATTCGGATATTTTAAATTCTTTATACTCGACTTCTATTTCATGTTGAGGGGTTTGTAATTTTTTCTCGCAGTGGATACATTTTGCTCCGTCCCATTCATGACCACAATCAGGGCATTTCATTAAGTTATATTTTAAAATAATTTTTTGCATTTTAATACCTAATTTTTAGACCCGCCATGAACATCGGATAATTTAAAAGCCGCTATGCCTTCCCCACCTTTATTGCCAGTATCCTGCACTTTCCGTAAAATATCACCATGGAAATCGAGGTGCTGAGAGCAATTGGTAAGAATCTTCTGAGAGAAATCCCTTTGATCAAAAAAAAGATGAAGATATCTCTTGGTGTAGGTGCATCGGGTGATACAACTTATCAAGTGGACAGGACAGCCGAAGAAATCGTTCTGGACGGCCTGATGAAGGCAGGGGAGAGCATGACCGTCATTTCCGAGGAACTCGGCGTCAAAAACATAGAGGGAGGAGGCATACGGGTATTGATTGATCCCATCGACGGAAGCAGAAATGCAATATCCGGCATACCTTTCTACTGCACATCGATCGCGATTGCTGACGGCAATACAATAGGGGCTATGGAGCTGGCATACATTGTAAATCTCGTGAATGGTGACGAGTTTTGGGCACGGAAAGGCAGGGGCGCATTCCTGAATGGCGAGATGATTACTACTCAGAAAGATGAAGAATTCTATCTCGTGGCATACGAAGCCCAGACTCCCCACAAAGATTTGCCTTATATAATGCCGCTTCTTGCAAAGTCGAGGAAAACGCGATGTCTCGGCGCAACCGCCCTTGATCTTTCATATCTCGCAAATGGGTCGATCAGCATATTTGCCAATCCGTCGCCCTCGCGGAGTTTTGATTTTGCAGCGGGGTGGCTTATTGTTAAAGAGGCAGGGGGTATTATCACGGACATTAAAGGAAATGCGATTGAAGCGGCTGAAGTGAGCCTCAAAAAGACTGTCTCTTTGCTTGCGTCCGGAAATCGGCAGCTTCATGAAAAAGCGCTGAGGCTGCTGGGCAGAAGATAATATAATCCTAAAGACAGTTAGCTTGATTCCTTCTCCTGTGCCATTTCCTCATCGGGAACACTCTCAATAGCATCTTCTTTCCTGATTTCCGTTGAATAGTAAAAAGTGAGTATGGAGGCAATGATTACGAGGCCGAGATAGGTTTCGAACGCATAAGAGATGAGCTGTAAAGGGAAGGAGAGTATCGTGCCGATAATCGGCAGTAGCGTTAAAGGATATTTGATGAGAATCAGTGTCAGACTGACGAACAGATATCCCCCGAAAAGTGCAGCGTAAAACCAGAATGCGTAGGGATGCCTGATTAAATAACGTACTGATTCTTTCACCGATTTTATAGGTCCCATGCTCTTAAAAAGGAGCGGCGCGATTCCATATAAGGTTACTGACAGTATTATGAGGACAACGGTGAGCACAATTAATGCTAAGATTAATGAAAAAAAGGTAGCAAGGAAAAGCGCAAGTATTGAATCTTGACTCCTCGCAATAGATACCAGAGCCCCTATGCCACCGGCCAGGATGCCGAGAAAAAAGGCCATTACGACCATTATAAGCCCCATGACAAGCGTGAAACCGAGTAATCTGGAAAAGTTCTTTTTTGCCTCGTCAAAAAAAATCTGGACTCTGAATCTCAATTCCTTATCCACGACCGACCTGCAAATGATTCCGAGAGAACCGGCAAATGCATAAATACTGAGAATCGTGATCATGATGAGGTATATGAAGAGACTTACGACTACTATGAGTAAGAGACCGATATATTTTGTTATAATTTCGGAAGGAGTCCTCAATATTTCCAGGATATCTCTTATTTCTGTAAACTTTGTCAGGTCAATTCCGAATATTATGAAGGCTATGGCAAAGGGTATCCCGACTATTACGAAAAAGCCAAGACTGCTAAGAATCACGACGATAACCTGTATTAAAACGATCTGCCAGTTCTGGTTAATCAATCTTACTCCACTCTTTAAAGCCTCAGTATAAGTCACGGTATCTCCGACCTCATCATCTCATATTAATACAAACGCATTTAGTACATTTATTTTAGTCTCGATGCAATCTCCCCTGCAAAATCAGCGAGGGACTCATCACGTGCTCCAAAAATAATATAATTATCCCACTCCCGCAGACGTTTCAAAAGGAAAGAGCGCTCTTTCAGCACTTCGACAGATTTCCCCGCAGCTCTAATTTCACGGCACAGGTCGTCGCTTGAGATGTCCTTCTGCGAGGAACCTCCTGCATAATATATGGGAAATAAGATCAAGTGATCGTCACCTCGAAGCTTCTGTACGAATATGTCGATATAACCCTGCTTCATTAAGCGTGTCGGGCCAAATCCATGTGGCTGGAAAACATAACAGGCGCTGAGGCATATGTTCTTGACAGTCTCCATGAGAAAGGAAATTTTGTGGGGATTATGTGCATAATCGTCGACAACCAGATGTCTGCCATCATTGAGATGAATATCGAATCGCCTGTCAAGTCCGGAAAAATCAGCGAGCACATCTGGCATATCTGAAAGTCTGACTCCCATCTCTGAAAGCAAGGCGATGCATGACAGAGCATTGTAGAGGTTATGCTCGCCCGGAAGTGAGAGTCTGAAATTTACACCTTTCAGTTGAAAAGTTGTCCCTAATGGCCGATATTCGATATCTTCTGCCCTATACTCAGAATTTGCGTGGATGGAAAATTTGATCTGATTTTTGAAATTACAGCGTACCAAATTTGAATCATCGGCGTTAACAACCACAAGCCCTTTTGTATTATTGCTCAAAGCTTCGAACATTAGCGCAGTCTTTTCGACGGGGTTGTGGTCAAGGGTCAGGCTCATAATGATTGCATGAAAAGGGTGATAATCAATGATCGAGCCATCGGATTCACAGGCTTCGGCGATGAGAAAATCCGAGCTTCCTGCAAGAGAATTCCCGAGATTATCCGGGCTTTTGAAATGTTTGACCCTGCCCCCACCTATGAAATTCGGATTCAAACCAAGTCTCTGCATCAAGAAAGCGAGCATCCCTGCTGTGGTCGATTTACCACTCGTTCCTGCAACAGCAAGTGTCTTATATGATGAGATTAATTCGTTCAAAAAATAGGGGCGTAATTTGACCGTGATTCCTAATTGCCTTGCCTTAACGGCGTCAGGTTGATCTTTTTCCACAGCAGTGCTGAAGACAGCAAAATCAAAGGATCTGTCAATTCCGGAGCCATCATGAGGAACTATTTCTATGCCCTTGAATTTCAATACGGCAGAGAGCGGATGATCAGGGATTCTGTCGAACAAACGGTCAGAGCCAGCGATGATATTACCTTTGTCGGCAAGAAAGCCTGCCATTGCTGACATACCGCTTCCACCGATACCGGAAAAAAATATCTTGGCCATAAAATATTATCTTAGGATAAAAGAAAATAAAGAGCAAAAACAAATTAAGAAGGCGACCAGACAATCCGCCTCTGGCGGAGGAATGACAACAAAGGCGGTCTTACTTATGAACTCCTTAATAAGTGTGAGTTGATAAAAACCGCTTAAAGCGGGTATATTATCAACTAAAAATTTTGGAGGTGTGTTGGATGTTAATAAATATTTTAGATATAGCATATGCCATGGGGCCGGCGCCGCAGGGAGGCGGGCAAGGTCCGGGAGGTCTTATAGGCAGCCTGATACCGCTTATTCTCATCTTTGTCATTTTCTATTTTCTGTTGATCAGGCCACAGCAGAAAAGAGCAAAAGACCACAAAGCCATGATACAAAATCTCAAAAAAGGAGATAAGATTGTCACTTCAGGTGGAATCTATGGTGTCATTGAGTCTGTAGGTACGAATACCATCACGGTCAAAATCGCCGAGAATGTCAAGGTGAAATTTGGCAAAGCCTATGTTGCGGCACTGAGGGCGCCTTCTGAAGAAGATTAGGGAGAGGTGATGAAAAAGAAGGTTCTCTGGCGGTTAATACTGATATGCGTGACTCTTATCCTTGCCGTTGTTTTTTTCCTGCCCAGTACTCCCGCTTTTCATTACATGCCTGAATGGTGGCGGAAAACCATGCCGGACAAAGGTGTCGTTATGGGGCTTGATCTTCAAGGAGGTCTGCACCTTGTTTTCGAGGTGGAAGGAGATAAGGCCGTCGGAATAACCACAGAAAGATATGCATCACAACTGAAAAATCTTTTTGAAAGGAAGAAAATAACAGCCGAAGTGAAAGTGAGCGGGCTGAACATTACGGTGAGCCCCTCAAGTTCCGAAATAAGAAGACTCATTGAGGACAATTATCCCGGTCTCGCGGCTGCTGAGACAGGAACACGTCTCACATACAAGATATCCGAAAGGGAGGCACGCAGAATAGAGGATAGTGCTGTGGATCAGGCACTCGAAACCATCCGAAACAGGATCGACCAGTTTGGTGTTGCAGAACCAACCATTCACAGACAGGCAGAAAGTGAGATCGTGGTTCAACTGCCCGGTGTAAGGGAGCCGAAGCGCGCCATCACACTGATTGGCAAGACTGCCCAGCTTGAATTCAAGCTTGTGGATGATGACGCTCCCATCGCTGCTGAGCTTCCCCAGGCAGTATCTTCGGGTGAGGAAGAAGCTCTCGTGAAAGAATTCGCCGGGAGGATTCCAGAAGGTGACGAGATACTTTTTGAGAAGAGGATAGACAGGGAAACGGGCAGGGCCGTAAAGATACCGATACTTATAAAAAAGAAAGCTGTCCTTACGGGTGACCTTCTCAGCGACGCAAAGGTGAATATTGATCAAAGATTTAACGAACCCTACGTCTCTCTTACATTTAATGATGCGGGCGCAAAGCTCTTTGAAGAGATCACAGGGGAAAACGTCAAAAGGAGACTGGCTATAGTCCTTGACAACACTGTTTATTCAGCCCCGGTCATACAGGAGAAGATATCAGGGGGTGACGCTCAGATTACCGGAAATTTTACGATGGAGGAGGCAAAGGATTTGAGCATCGTATTGAGGGCAGGTGCACTACCCGCACCCCTTAAAATGCTTCAGAATGTAACGGTAGGGCCGTCTCTGGGAAGAGATTCGATCGAAGCGGGCAAACTTGCGGCCATAATCGCCACTATAGCTGTTGTTGCATTCATGGTTTTCTATTACAGGCTTTCCGGTGTTATTGCTGACTTCGCACTACTTCTAAACGTGATATTGCTTCTTGGCGCCATGGCATCCTTGAATGCTACACTCACTCTTCCGGGCATTGCCGGCATCATCCTTGCCATAGGAATGGCAGTTGATTCCAACGTCCTTATGTTCGAAAGAATAAGAGAAGAATTGCGGGCGGGCAAGACACCGGTGGCTGCGATTGATTCAGGATACAGCAAGGCATTCTGGACGATCTTCGATTCTCACGTAACAACGCTGATCACAGCCGCGGTTCTTTTCCAGTTCGGTACAGGGCCGATAAAGGGTTTTGCGGTGACTTTAAGTCTTGGCGTGGCCATAAATCTCTTTACAGCCTTAATAGGCACGAAGACTGTTTTCGATGTTATTACGAGTAAATTTCAGGTGAAGACCATAAGTATATGAGAGAGTTCCTGAAGAAAACGAAGATTGATTTCATGAGCAAAAAATATTATGCCTTCGCCCTTTCCGGAATAATTTTTACTCTTGGCATTATTGCGATTATACAGATTGCGAGAGGGGTTGCCAATCTGGGCATAGATTTTATCGGAGGCACCGCCGTACAGATAAAGTTCGAGAACCCCGTTGTTCTTAATGAGGTGAGAAGGGCCCTCGAAGAAGGAGGGGTAAGGGATTCCGATCTGCAGGATATGCCCGTCGAAAGAAAGGTCCTGATAAGAGTTAAAAAAAAGGAAGAGACACTTGGCGGATTTTCCGATAAAATAATTGCAGCGCTATCTCAAAAATTTACGGATCAGAATCTTGTTGTTGACTCGACAACCGAAATTGGCCCCAAGGTTGGAGAGAGACTGAAAGGGGATGCTTTGTGGGCTATCCTTGCCGCCACTCTTGGACTCCTTGTTTACATTGCATGGAGGTTTCAGTTCAGGTTTGGCATAGGGGCTACGATTGCAACGCTTCATGACGTTTTTGCAGTACTGGGTTTCTTTTATATCACCAACCGCGAAATAAATCTTATTATCGTGTCAGCCCTTCTCGCCATTGCAGGGTATTCACTCACAGATACAGTCGTGGTCTTTGACAGAATAAGAGAGAATTTGAAGACGAGGCTCAGGGATCCCGTTGAAGTCGTCATAAACCAGAGCATTAACGAGGTCCTTTCAAGAACTATCATCACGTCCTTCACAACCCTGCTCGCAGCACTGGCTCTTTTCTTATTCGGAGGGGAGGTTATTCACGATTTTGCCCTTGCGATTATAATAGGGATACTGGTTGGCACTTATTCATCAATATTTGTCGCAAGCCCGGTCGTGTTGCTCTGGAAGGGGAAAAGGCCCTTTGCAAAGAAATAGCTTTAAGGGTCCTACAAAACATGTTTATTGAAGGATATAAAGACTGATGCAAGATACAAGATGCACGATTCCTGATGACCTGAATCTGACTTGCATCCTGCATCATGTATCATGTATCGTTCTTTATGCACAGGCGATGGTTCGTTAACCGTACCAATCAGGAATACCTGAACTACCTCTCAAAAGCTGCTTCTATTTCACCTGTATTAGCTCAGATACTTGTAAACAGGGGTATAAAAACAGCCGGAGAAATCAGTTCCTTTCTGAATTCCAACATTTCGCAATTATCTGATCCATTTGATATTCAAGACATGGGAGTAGCTGTTGACAGAATAGTTGCAGCTTCTAAGAGAGGGGAAAAAGTCCTTGTTTACGGCGACTTTGACGCAGACGGGCTTACGGCGACAGCGATAGTCCTGAAGGCATTGGAGATGGTCGGGATAGAAAGCTATTACTTCATACCGAACAGGATGGAACATGGATATGGGTTCACGCCTCTGTGCATAAAAAAAGCAAAAAAAACAGGTGCAACACTCATCATAACTGTTGATTGCGGCATTAGTGCAATCGAAACCGTGTCACTATGTAAAAAAGAGGGTATTGATGTCATTATAACCGACCACCATGAACCGCGCATAAGTCATGAGTCAGTAATCAGTAGCCAAAATCCCCCCGTCCCCCCTTTGGAAAAGGGGGGTGTGGGGGGATTTCCAGATGCAGAATCAAGAATCACGTTTAATAATTTCTCACTTCCGGACGCAATTGCTGTTATTAACCCCAAAATCTCTAATCTTAGATCTCACTTCTCCCATCTTTCGGGCGCGGGGATTGCATTCAAACTCGCACAAGCCTTATCAGTTGACCATCCACGAATCACGATTTACGATTTTTTAGACCTTGCATCCCTCGGCACCATAGCGGACGTTGTGCCGGTCACTGGAGAGAATAGGATTATTGTCAAAGAGGGACTAAAGCTCATAGAAGGGTGGTCGAGACCCGGTCTGCAGGCGTTGAAAGAGGTTTCAGGGGTTAACGGCAAAATTCTGAAAACAGGTCTTCTCCTGTACACACTCATACCGCGAATCAATGCAGCTGGTAGGATCTCCGACCCTACTGATGTGGTGAGGCTTCTTCTAACCGATTCTGAAGATGATGCGATTGAAATCGCGTCACGACTTGACAGGCTGAATACGGAAAGACAGCAGATAGAGGAAAAGGTATATCAAGAAGCACTTTCGATGCTTGCACGCAGGGAGATGGCGCCCGTTATTGTTATTTACTCCGAGGGATGGCACAGAGGAGTAATTGGAATTGTTGCATCGAGGATCGTGGAGGTTTTCCGCCGTCCTGCGGTCATTATTTCTGTAGAAGAAGGTATTGGCAGGGGATCGGCAAGGAGTATAGCAGCCTTTGATATATACAAAGCCTTTGATCGATGCAAGGATCTCCTTAAAAGGTACGGAGGGCATAAGCAGGCTGCCGGCCTGGAATTAGAGGCGAAAAATATTGCACACTTTGAAGAATATATCAACAGAATTGCAAAGGAGACCCTGGAAGAAGAAGACTTCATACCACTCCTCAAGATCGATTCAGATATAGACTTCTCCCAAATAACATTGAATTTAATAAAGGAAATTGAGATGCTCGAACCATTCGGTGCAGGCAACCCCGAGCCGCTCCTGGGTTCAAAGGGGCTTGAAATGCTTAACCCGAGAATAGTCAAAGATGTCCATGTGAAGATGAAACTCAGACAAAAGAGCCAGTCTATTGATGCAATAGGTTTCGATATGGCATTTTATTTAGACAAAATAGGTTCATTGAACACTGTTGATGCGGCCTTCACCCCTTGCATTAATGAATGGGAAGGGACCAGGCATCTGCAGCTTAATCTGAAGGCATTGAGACCCAGTCCATGAAGTTGTAAGTAGATCTTAAACCGGGTACATGAACCCAGCTTCCTCCATGCAAAGTTATATAATAAACTATGAAAGAAGAACCTGTAAAAATTAGCTCCCTCGTAAAGAAAGTACTCTCCTACAATTCTGATGCGGACATTGAAGTTTTAAAAAGGGCTTATGCGTTTTCGAGTCATGCCCATTTCAGACAGAAGAGATTGGAGGGTTCACCTTTTATCGAGCATCCTCTGGCAGTGGCCTCGATTCTCGCAGATATGAAGATGGATGTTGAGACGATTGCGGCAGGTCTGCTCCATGATACGATCGAAGACACAAGTACACGCATAGAAGACATAAGGAATTCATTTGGAGAGGAGATAGCCTTTCTTGTTGAAGGAGTCACGAAGCTCTCCAAAATGCATTTCACGACAAAAGAAGAAGCACAGGCAGAGAATTTCAGAAAGATGCTTCTCGCCATGTCTGAAGACATTAGAGTAATACTCATAAAATTTGCGGACAGACTTCATAATATGCGCACCTTGCAGCATCTTCCGGAGAATAAACAACAGAGGATAGCCCTGGAGACACTTGAGATTTATGCTCCACTTGTCAACAGGCTCGGGATCGGCTGGCTGAAAACCGAGCTTGAAGATCTGAGTTTCAAGAGTCTTATGCCCGATCTTTACAGCGAACTCGTTAAGAAAGTTGCGAAGAGAAAAGAGGAGCAGGAGGCCTATCTTAAAGAGGTGAGCGGGATAATACAGAAAAAACTTAAAGAGGAAAACATTCCCGGCATCGTGTCGGGGAGAGTCAAGCATTATTATGGCATTTATCAGAAGATGCAGAAACAGGAGATTACTTTCGAAGAGGTCCATGACGTCCTCGGTTTGAGAATAATTACGGATAGCAAAGCAAACTGTTATGCCATTCTTGGCCTTATTCATTCCCTCTGGACGCCAATCCCGGGGAGATTTAAAGATTATATAGGCGTTCCAAAGTCAAACATGTATCAGTCTCTGCACACCACCGTCATCGGGCCAAAAGGTGAACGGGTGGAATTCCAGATAAGAACATCGGAGATGCATATGGTAGCAGAACACGGCGTTGCATCCCACTGGAGGTACAAGGAAAAGGGCGCAATTGATGAGAGAAGTGACAGATATATTTCCTGGTTGAGGGAGTTTATACAGGCGCAAAAGGATCTTGTTGACGCCAAGGATTTTCTTGAGGCGGTCAAAGGAGAGGTTACTCCAGAGGTAATCTACATCTTTACACCCAGAGGGGAAATAAAGGAATTACCCGTGAGATCCACTCCTGTTGATTTTGCTTACAGTATTCATACTGAAGTGGGTAACAGGTGCGTTGGCGCAAAGGTAAATGACAGAATCGTTCCACTCAGGTATGTGTTGAGAAACGGCGATACCGTTGAGATAATAACTTCTCCCTCCCACGGACCGAGCAGGGATTGGCTTAAATTTGTGGTAACACAGCGTGCCAAGAGCAAGATAAAACAGTGGATAAAAGCGGAAGACCGCAAGCAGAGCAGTGAACTCGGTCTTAAATTGCTGGAGGGAGAGATAAGAAGGCATGATCTGAGCATGTCTGTAATTAAGTCAGAGGCGATGCACAATGTGCTGAAGTTCTTTAATTTCAAAGTTCTTGAAGACCTCTACGCCTCCATCGGTCACGGAAAAATATCGTCCCATCAGGTCGTAAATAGATTAGCTCCGGAGAAGCCCGAAGAAGAGGTTCCGATCGCAAAGATTATAAAACCGCGAAAGGGATCAAGAGGAATAACCATCAGAGGCCTGGATGACGTCTTATATCATACCGCAAAATGCTGCTATCCCATACCCGGTGACGGCCTTGTCGGGTATATAACAAGAGGAAGGGGCGTAACGATACACAGAAAGGACTGTCCCAATCTTGACAGACTTGCTGTCGATGATGCGAGGCTTGTTGATGTTCAGTGGAAGACTGGCAGCGACATGACCTCTCCGGTGAAGCTCTACCTGGAGACCGTGGACAAACCGGGTATACTTGCAAATCTCAGTGCACTCATATCCTCGGTAAATGTGAACATAAGTCATATTGAGGCAAGTTCGACTGAAGATAAGAAAGCCCACATCACTTTTATACTCGAAGTGAAAGATAAGCATCAGCTCTCCGGATTGACCCAGAAGATCGCACAACTCGAAGGGGTCATCAGAGTTTCAAGATAATCCTTTCCCCGGACTTGTCCAGAATAAAAAGTTGAAATATTTTGAAGCCGTGTCCTTTCCTCAAATCTCACCGAAGTAAGGATAAGATGATATCTTCTTTGCCCCCGAGGTTTAGCGCCGTTTTCGGAGTGATATAATAGTTATGTGGCAGACCTGAAAATAGGATGCAGTGGATTTCTTTATGATCATTGGAGAGGAAAGTTTTATCCTGAAAATCTACCCAAGAATCGCTGGCTCGAGTATTACATCAAACATTTTGCCACCGTCGAATTAAATGTGACCTTTTACCGCTTGCCGGAGAAGGAGACATTTATGAAATGGTATTCATCCACTCCTGAGGATTTTCTTTTTTCTCTGAAAGGGAGCAGGTTCATCACCCATGTAAAGAGGCTCAAGGATTGCGAAGAACCTTTAGAGGCTTTCTTCTCCCGGGCCTCTGTTCTTAAGGAGAAATTAGGTGTCATACTGTGGCAGCTTCCACCAAACTTTGGTTTCGACCTTGAACGCATCAATAAATTTCTCGAGGCACTGAAGCCTTATTTGATAAGGAGTACTTTCGAATTCAGAAATAGGTCATGGATAAATAAGAAGGTGATCGGATTATTCGAAAAAGAGAAGATTGCACTGTGTATGGCAGACTATCCTGACTTTTTGAACAGGCTTCCCGTAACCACTGATTTCTTGTATGTCCGCAGACACGGCATGGAAGGCAGTTATGCAACCTCTTACAGTACTGAGTCTCTGAAAGAGGACGCAAAATTCATCAAGATGCATCTGAGAAAGAAAAAAGATGTATTCGTTTATTTCAATAATGACGCCCTCGGGTACGCTCCGAAAAATGCTGAAGAACTCATTGTCCTCACAAAGGGAAAGAAGTAGGCTACTTCGCCCAGTCCATCCTGTACCGTTTCCTCTTGTATATATACTTTTCTGCTGCCAGTGCTGCAATGCACCCTTGTGATGCCGCGACGACAACCTGCCTTATCTCGGTACAGGTCACATCTCCCGCAGCAAAAACCCCCGGGACTGATGTCTCCATCATGCAGCTTACCGGTATGCACCCGTCGTCTCTGGTCTCTATAGAGCCGTAAAGGAAATCGACAATCGGTTTGTTTCCATGAAGATAAACAAAAACCCCGGCAAGCTCCAGCTCCGTCTCCTTATTTTCATGATCCCGCATCCTTATCCTCTCCACCAGTTCATTTCCCTCGATGGATGTCACGGTATGGCCCGGTAGCACTTTCAGATTTGGCTCCTTCAGGGCAGGATGATCGTCTACTTGAAGTTTTGACGTCGGCGAGATGAGGTAGACAGTCTCGGCAAATCGCGTAAGCACACCTGCCTCCTTCACGGCCTCCTCGCTATTTCCGATCACGCAGACCTTCATACCCCGGTAAAAGGCGGCATCACAAATAGCACAATAACTGACGCCCCTCCCAAGGAATTGGCTCTCGCCCTTTATGGATGGCTTTCTGCCCATAGCGCCGGTGGCGATGATCACCGTCTTGCCGCCGTATACGCTATCCATAGTCAAGGCTTTCTTAACATCATCTGTGAGATTAACGCCTACCACCTGGGTTTCCAGATATTCAGCTCCAAAAGTAAGAGCCTGTGTTCTCATGATGTCAAGTAATTCTTTGCCAGAAACTGGTTTGGCAAGGCCGGGATAATTTTCGATCCGGCTCGAGTATGCGAGGGCGCCGGCGGATGACGATTTATCCAGTATCACCGTCTTTAGTTTCGCTCGTGCAGCGTACTGCCCTGCGGCAAGACCAGCAGGTCCGCCACCGATTATTATGACATCATAGGTATCGACAGAATCTTGCATCAAATCCTCCTGCGAAACAATAGATCTATCTATCCCAGCAGAATCTCCAGAAGCCTGTCAAGCTCCTCAAGAGAATAATATTCTATCTCTATTTTGCCTCTCTTTCCTTTATGGATTATCCTCACTTTTGTGCCGAGGCTTCGAATTAGTTTCTGTTGCAGTGCCGAAATCTGTGGATCCTCCCGCGGTATCTTCCGCGGTTTGACGAACCTTTTAGATAATGATTCGGCCTCTCTCACGCTAAGTCCCTTTCTCACCATCTTTCTCGCTGCCTCAACCTGATTGGCTTTTCCCTCGATTGTCAGAAGGGCCTTGGCATGGCCCATACTCAACGAGCCATCATAAAGGAGGATTTTCACCTCTTCGGGCAGTTTAAGGAGCCTTAGGTAATTGGCGATCGTCGCCCTATCTTTGCCGATTTTGCCGGAGAGTTCCTCCTGTGTGAGGTTAAAATCAACGATGAGGCGGTTGAATGCCTCTGCCGTCTCGACAGGATTCAGGTCTTCCCTCTGAATATTCTCTATAAGTGCTACTTCAAGAGCGTCCTCTGAAGCAAGGCTTTTCACAATGGCGGGTATCTTTTTTAATCCTGCAAGTGCTGCAGCTCTCCACCTTCTCTCACCCGTAATGATTCTGAACGTGCCATCTCCAACTCTTGAGACGATGATAGGCTGTATAACACCCTTTTCCCTGATCGATAAAGCGAGTTCCTTGAGCGAATCATCCTTAAAAGTCTTTCTCGGTTGCTGTTCACCCGGGAGAATGCGTTCAATGTCCAGATGAAGAACTTCATCCCCCTTTTCTGGTATAAGTGCTTCAATACCTTTTCCGAGAGCCGTCTTCATTTAGAATCTCCTTTGCAAGGGATAGGTAACCCTGGGCGCCCTTTGAACGGATGTCATAAAGTATTGCTGGTTTCCCGTAGCTTGGCGCCTCGCCAAGCGTCACATTCCTCGGAATAACCGTATTGTAAACCTTTTCACCGAAATGTTTCCTGACCTCATTGGCGACTTCCTGTGACAGGTTATTTCTCATATCATACATTGTAAGAATTATTCCCTCTATTTCAAGATCAGGATTGAAAGAACTTCTCACCCGGCGCAGGGTATACGTGAGGAGACCAAGTCCTTCGAGGGCATAATATTCGCATTGAACCGGAATTATTACGGAATCCGCAGCAACAAGTGCATTCAATGTCAGAAGCCCCAGGGAAGGAGGACAGTCGATAAATATGTACTTAAATTTTTCTCTGACCGGGCCAATGGCAGTGGCGAGTACCTTTTCCCTTCCCTCTCTTCCGATAAGTTCGATTTCTACTCCCAGAAGATCAATGTTCGAAGGCAATATATCCAGATGTTCGATGGCTGTGTCCTTCAAGGCACCCTCTATGCCACATCTGCCAACGTAAACATCATAGAGGCTCTTATCCAGGTTATCCCTGTTTATTCCAAGTCCTGACGTGCAATTCCCCTGAGGATCGGTATCGATTATAAGTATGTCTCTTTCAGCAAGGGCCAGAGAGGCGGCAAGATTTATGGCTGTGGTGGTCTTTCCAACTCCACCTTTCTGGTTGACAATCGTTATGACTTTTCCCATATATTATGTGGGAACAATAAGGATAATATTAACAAACGGTCAATGCATAATTATAGCAACAACGTATGATATAATTCTTGAAAGGAGGGAAGAGTCAATGCCGATCATTTTTGCAATTCTCATAATGCTTCTGCCTGTGAGCGCCCTGGCAGGGGAGAAAGGAGTAAGAGCAATGGTGGAGGACATACACTGGCTTGGACACGATACTTTTAAAATAGCAGGTGAGAAGGTTATCTATACGGACCCCTTCAAGATTAAGAAAAAAGATACCGCAGATATAATTTTAGTAACTCATGAGCATTTTGACCACTGCTCGCCTGATGACATTAAGAAGATTCAGACAGCAAAAACAGTTATCGTGGCAACCTCTGATTGTGCTAAAAAACTGTCAGGAAATGTCAGGATTGTGAAACCAGGCGACAAAATCAACATCGAGGGCATCGATATAGAGACTGTGCCAGCCTATAACACTAACAAACCATTTCATACCAGAGAGAAGGGGTGGGTTGGATATATTTTCACGGTGAAGGGGCGGCGTATTTACATTGCTGGAGATACCGATTACATTCCAGAAATGAAAAACTTCAATGTGGATATTGCACTTCTTCCCGTATCAGGAACATACGTGATGACAGCAGAAGAGGCTATCAAAGCAGCTCTTGATATAAAGCCGAAGGTTGCAATACCAATGCATTATGACTCGATAGTTGGCACAAAGGATGATGCGAAGAGGTTTGCGGCAGGGCTAAAAGGTAAGATAGAGGTAGTTGTTCTGGAAGAAGAGAAGTAATATTCATGATTTCGGTGATCGGCGATCTTTCTGCCAATGAAATAGAAGTAAAGGCTAAGGGGCTCATCGGGAAAAATATCATTCTTCTTGAGACTGTGGATTCCACAAACACATTTGCTGCGGACCTTGCCGAAAAGGTTGAAGATGGAACGGTAGTAGTCGCGGACAGCCAGAAAAAAGGCAGGGGGCGGCTTGGCAGGACATGGATATCCCCGCCAGGTTCAAACATCTATCTGAGTGTTATAACAAAACCGTCAATCCATGTGGAGGATGGGACGCTGATCACGGTAATGGCCGGCGTGTCATGTGTTCATGCTCTCAGAAGATCAACCGGCCTTGACGTTGCCATAAAATGGCCGAATGATATCGTGTATGGTGACAAAAAATTGGGCGGGATTCTCACCGAACTCAGAACTCAGGATGAAAGAATAATCTTCGCTATCATAGGCATAGGAATCAACGTGAATGTCAGCCTGGATATTCTTCCGGAAGATGTGAGAGAAATAGCGACGTCTCTAAGGAACGAGACAGGCGGATGTTATTCGAGAACTGAAATAATCGCGGAAATTTTGAATGAGCTTGACAGGTGGTACCGAATTATGAAGGAAAAGGGAGGGAGTAATCTCATCCTTGAATGGCAGAGGCTTAATTCCACGCTTGGCAAAAAAGTCATGGTGATCGCCGGTAATGAGACTTATGGAGGATTCGCGGAGTCAATAGATGAGAAAGGCATGCTGATTTTAAGACTTCCTTCTGGTGAAACCAGAAAAATAAGCGCGGGCGATCTAAAAATATTGAGGCATCAAACGTAAAATAAATACCCGAATCCAGCAATTATCGTAATAAAGGGAGAAGATATGAAAGAAGGCAACAGACTCGAAGAAATATCCGACCAGATCAATGAGCACATCATAGCAGTAAAAGGAACGCTGGAACTCGTTGATGCATCTGTTGAAGAGGATGACCTGCACAGTCTTCTTTTAAAGGCCATGGAGAGAATGGATACGCTTCAAAAATTATCGAATGAAATCTGCGCTGCATTGCAACAGATTTTCGACAGGATAGGTAAAAAAGAGCAGCAATCATAAATATTTATCACTGCTGTCCAAAATATCAATTTTCTTAGTCTGGACAAGTCTGCGTATCTACCAATTTTTATAATAGAACTTAAGCAGCTTTTCGGGATGCACTCCGCAGAGGTAAAGACTTCTGAGCGCCCAGTTTGTGAATGTACAATATAAGACTCCCTTCTTCTCCCACCTTCTCGGAGATGTTCTCACTTTCTGCGGGATAATGGATATCCTGTATCCCAATTTTTTTATCCGTCTCATCAATTCGAAGTCTTCCATCAGAGGTATTTCACGGTATCCCTGTATCATTCTGAAGAAATCTTTTCTGATGAATATAGCCTGATCGCCATAGGGAATTCTCGTGAGTCGCGTCCTCAGGTACACACCTATTTCAATAATCCTGAAGATTAATTTGTCAGACTCAATTCCGAGGTCAAAGGCCCCGCCCACCTGTGTTTTTTCCTTCATCACGGAAGAGATTGCTCTCAGGGCATCTTCAGGCAGCATGGTATCTGAATGTACAAACAGGAGAACATCTCCGTGAGCAACTGCTGCACCTCTGTTCATCTGTGCTCCCCTGCCTTTCCGGGAGATGATCTTAATGACACTATCGCTTCGGATGGAATTGACTGTCTTGCCACCGGGATCCCCATCCACAACTATCACCTCGACATCAAAGCCTGAAAGGGAACTGGTTTTGAACACGTGTTCTATGGTCTGATTAATGCGAGACGATTCGTTCAGGACAGGAATTATAACGGAAAATGAATATTCCTTCTTCAAATTCATTGTTTATGAGCATCCAGCCATCTTGATTTTATGATTTTGGATAAGTCTGATTTTAAAATATTCCTATCCTGTAAAGAAAAGTCATGGTTCTCGAATCTGCAAATCCCGTTTTTCAGCGGGGATTATTTTGCGAGAAAACACATACGGTCTGCCTTGATTTTCTTTCCTTTTCGAGAATTTTCAGGAATGCTTCCGCCACTTGAGGGTCAAACTGCGTACCTATGCACCTTTTGATTTCTTCTATCGCATACTCCCTCGGAGGCGAAGGCCTGTAAGGCCGATCTGATGTCATGGAGTCATAAGAATCTGCAATCGAAATTATCCTTGAGAGAATGGGTATTTCTTCAGCCCTGAGTCCATCAGGATATCCGTCACCGTCCATCCTTTCATGATGGTGCCTGATTATCGGCAATATGTGCTGAAGCTGGCGTATAGGCCTCAGGATTTCCACTCCTTTTTCAGGGTGCATCTTTATCAGTTTGAACTCCTCTTCAGACAGTCTTCCGGGCTTGTCAAGGATAATGTCGTAAGTTCCGATCTTACCAATATCATGGAGTAGTGACGCGATCCTCAGGGTCTCGATGTCCTTTTCCTTCAGTGCCATTTCCTGTGCTATTGATATCGCGTGATGTGTAACTCGTTCTGAATGACCTTTGGTCCAGGGGCTCTTCGCATCAATCGCGTTGACAAAGGAAAGTATAAGACCATTGTAAAGTTCCTTAAGTTCTTTATAGGAGAAATCAATTTCTTTGAGCATGTTCAAAAAAGCATCTCTGCTTTGAATAAGACGCTTCTCTTTTTCTTTATTCTCTGTAATGTCAACCAGAGAAAGAATGTAGTTCATGATCAGTCCCCTATGGTTTGCAATTGGCGTCGCGCTGACCATAAAAAATTTCTTGGAGTCCGAGATGTAATGTTCAAAGGTTTCACTGCGGGACGCATCTTCCATTCTTGTCATCTGAGAAAGCATTGAATGTATGTCCTCACTCCGGATCAGATCCTGCAGGTTCATCCCTATTATTTCTTTGATTGGCCTGCCGATCAGTGTTGATATATACTCGTTAACCCTGACGACTTTGAAATTCCTGTCGAGAACCATAACTCCGTACGGCATCGAGTCGAATGTTGACCTCCACTGCTTTGCAGCATCAAGAAGAATCTTTTCGTAATTTCTCTTAGTCGTATTATCTCTGATAATTGTCCTGCTTTTTGAAAAATTGCCGCTCTCATCATAAACAGCTGTCGAATTTAACAGAACAGGCAGCAAGGTGCCATCACTCTTTCTTATTTCCAGCTCCAAATTTTCGAAAGCACCTTCATATTTTAAATCTTGGAATTTTTTCTGGAAAATCTCCATGCCCTCACCCGTGAGAAGATCCGTCATTCTCATCTTCCCTTCAACCTCAAATCTCTTGTAACCGAACATTTCAAGCCACGTATCATTCACTTCAAGGATTATCCCGTCAGGTCCACACGATTGATATCCGTCAGGAGCTTTCTGATAAAAATCCTTATATTTCCCTTCACTTTCACGAAGAGCATCTTCTGCTGCCCTGCGCTCTTCCATCTCTTTTGAGATGCTTTCTATAGTCTCATTTGTAATATTTTTCAGGGATTCCAGAAGCTCGATTCGGGAAAGGCCCGTTACTCTCGCGTTCAGATCGCCCAGTGACACCCTGTGAAAAACGTCGAAAAGCTCTGCGAGGCTTATTGCAAATTCGTGTGACAGATCAACGATCTCGCCGATATTTTCGGCGGTTATATTGACCAGATGTTTTAACTTTTCGATCAGTTCGAATTCTGATTTTTCGGATATCCTGACAGCAGGGTCACCGGCGGAAATTTTTTTAAGCGCCTCAAAGACTTCAGAGAGGCCCAAAGCTAATTCGCGACCAACATGTTCCAGTTCCCTGTCTCTTTCCTCGACAATCGTCCTATATTGCTTTAACTGATCATTGAAGACTTCGTAGGTTTCTCTCATAGAATTAACGTCCACACTATTTTTGAATATCCTGCAATCCAGGCACATTCCAATCTTATCAAGAAATTTTCCCTGTATCTCATCCCGGCAATGAGTGCCGGTGATGAGCCAGCACTTCGGGTTCCCTGATTTATATGCCGGGCATGTCTTTTTCTCGCACCTAAAAACTTCCCAGCACTTAACTTTGCTTTTGTTTCCGACATCTTTTTTCCCGGGAAGCTTCAACTGTTTCGACATTTTCTTTCCATCTTCTTTTTCTCAGATTATCTTTGAATCAAGGGTTAGGTCGTCGGCGATGAAATACTCATTGCACCTTTTTGCATATCGGCAACTGTCTAATAAAAGTTTATTATTTTTAAATATAATGGAACTTAAAAGAGTTGTCTGTCAGGAAAGTTTGACTTTTTGTTCAAGGCTTGTCTCAATTATGACCGTGGTACCCTTGCCCGGTGAGCTCTCCAGGCGTAAATTCCCACCGATGGCCTCAGCTCTTTCCCGCATGGTAATGATTCCCCACCTCGGCCGTTCTGCTAATCTCCGGAGGTCCTTGACTTTAAATCCACGCCCATCGTCCTTTATGGTTATTTGTACTTTTTTGCCGATCTCCTTCAATGTCAGACAAACCTCAGATGCCTTCGCATGTTTGGAAACATTCGTCAGCGCCTCTTGAATAATACGAAAAAGAGTGGTTTCGATCACCTGCGGCAATCTTGATGAGAGCTCTTCTCCCTCCACCAGTAGATTTATGCCCGTCCGTTTAGAAAACTGATCTCCATACCAACGCAGTGCCGCCAGAAGGCCGTAGTCATCAATGACTGATGGTCTCAGCTCGCCCATTAGATCTCTAATACGTTGCGAAGTCTGATCCACCAGTGCGAGAGAATCGTCAACTCTCGCTATGGCTTGCCTCCTGTCGTCAGACATTTGTGAACGAATCATATTTAGATTAATTCCCAGAGCCGTTAAGTTTTGCCCTATCTGGTCATGGAGTTCCCTTGCCAGGATCTGTCTCTCGGCCTCTGTTACCTCAGTGAGCCGCATGGTAAGGTCGCGCAATCGATTGCGTGACTGCCGCAACTTTTCTTCGTTTTGTTTTCGGTCGGTGATATCACGTCCTATAGCCTGAAACTCAACAAATTGACCGTGTTTGTCGAAAATGGCCCGGCAGGTCCACCTTTGCCAGCATGTCTCGCCGTTGGGTGCGATTACAGGGTGCTCCAGAGAGACTACAGGATTCCTCTGACCTGGCAAGGCGAGAATTTTTCGAACGGATTCCCTTTTCCCTTCAGGAACGAAATCCATGAAACTTCTTCCAATCAAGTCCTCCTTCTTTTTGCCAAAATACCGGCAGTAGGCCTCATTCACATATGTAAGGGTGCCGTCGAAGAGAAAACGGCATATGAATTCAGTCTGATAATCCTCTACAATAGTGCGGTATTTCTCTTCCGCCTCCCTTAATTTTCTGACCTCCATCGCACGCGTAATTACTGGTGCCAGGGTTTTCCATTCCAAAGGTTTCTGGAGATAATCGAAGGCTCCACACCTCATCGCTTCCACCGCAGTCTGTATCGTTGCCCTTCCAGTAATGACAATGCAGACAAGAATCGGATTTGCCTCAACAGCCGCCTTTATCAACTGGATGCCATTCATGCCGGGCATCAACAGATCGGTCAGAAGGACGTCGAATGCATGCTCCCTCAGTATTTCAAGCGCTTCCTCACCAGAATTACAGGTTGTCACATCATAGCCCAGTTCTGTGAGGAAATCTCTCAACAGGTTTAGTAACTCTGCCTCGTCATCAACGACAAGAATACGACCCTTTTTGAACCCTCTCATTTCGACACCCCAGGCTCCCGTTGCTTTTTAATCTTCCCCGGTCTTCGTTAGCAAGAGTTGCTAAAAGTTGATTTATCCGAAAAAAGCCGCTTTGATCCCTTTAACGAGGCTATCCAGATCCTGGTCTCTTATCGTTCTCACATCAATGATGAGAGAATTTTCCTTTATTCTCGTGATAATTGGTGGGTCGCCTTTCCTCAATCTCTCTTCTAACTCGTTTACCGAAAACCGGCCCGAACGGATAGAGACGACAAATGTTGGCAGATCAACCTCGGGTAGCGCTCCTCCTCCAGCCCTGGAAGAATCGGCCATGACCTCTGTCTCAGCCTCTGGTATCTCTTTCCTCAATCTCCGCGCAATCTTCTGAGCGCGGGCTCTGATTTCTTCCGGTTTCTGGAGCAACATGCGTAGAGTAGGGATAGCGTTCATCGCTCTTTCTTCGTCCACATATTCCATTAGTGTTGCCTCAAAACCCGCAAGGGTGAGTTTGTCAATTCTTACAGTCCTTGTAAGAGGATTTTTCTGGATTCTCTCGATATATTCCTTCTTACCAACAATCACGCCACCCTGTGGGCCTCCGAGAAGCTTGTCCCCGCTGAACGTCGTGAGATCGATGCCGGTCTTGACGATCTCTCTGACAGCCGGTTCGTTATGAATCCCGAATGGTCTGAGATCAATAAGACATCCGCTGCCGAGGTCGAACATAACCGGCAGTTCGTGTCTCTTTCCGAGTGCTACAAGTTCTTCGATCGACACCTCGTCGGTGAATCCGACGATCCTGAAATTGGACTTGTGAATCTTGAGAATCAGGGCAGTATTATCATTTATTGCTTTTTCGTAGTCAAATAGATGAGTTTTGTTTGTCGTACCCACCTCGCGGAGTATTGCACCGCTTGAGGCCATCACATCAGGCATTCTGAATGATCCCCCGATCTCGACGAGCTCTCCCCTTGAGACAATCACCTCTTTCCCTTTTGCAAGTGTGTTGAGACATAAGAGAACTGCGGCTGCATTATTATTTACGACCAGAGCATCTTCAGCGCCGGTTATGTCCCTGAGGATCCTTTTAACATGTGTATACCTTTTCCCCCTTCTTCCTTCTTCAATATCATACTCGAGGTTGGAATAGCTTTCTGATACTCTCCTGATATTCTCAAGAGCATTCTCGGAAAGCACCGACCGGCCGAGGTTTGTGTGGATTACAACACCTGTTGCATTTATAAGGGGCCTGAGACTAAAAGAAGAAAGCCTTGAAATTATAATCTCGATATCTGCCATAATCACTTTGTCCGATGTATCGCCGACAGAACCTTCAAAGATCGCCCTTCGCCTTTTATCGATGGCTTCTCTTGTGGCCTGAAGCACAAATCGCCGGGGATAGAGGTTTAGCCACTCAACACCCTTGCCACTTTTCAGGATTTCGTCGACGGAGGGCAGGGCGGAAAGCAACTTCTGTTTTTCATTCATGTATTTTTCTACCATATAATTAAGTTCAGGTCAATAATTCCGCTTACATCGCAAGGTCCAGACAGCCGTGTGAACCTGTCCAGTCCTCGAAAAAGAGATATATGTTACAATAAATATGTTTCGATAAACAATTTGCCTCCCTTCATGAAGAGGTAACAAGAACGTAAATATGTTTCATGATATCCATGAAGAATGCGGCATATTCGGGGTATATGGACATCCCGAAGCAGCCAATCTCACCTATCTTGGATTATATGCACTTCAGCACAGGGGACAGGAAGGAGCGGGCATCTGTTCATCGGACGGCAGACAACTCTTCGTAGAAAAATCCATGGGGCTTGTCGCTGACATTTTTACGGAAAAGAGGCTGAGGAGACTGCCGGGACACATTGCTATTGGCCATAATCGTTATTCAACGGCCGGCAGGAGCATGCTGAAGAATGTTCAGCCAATAGTAGCAAATTTCGCCCTGGGTTCACTTGCTATCGCACACAATGGAAATCTCGTGGATGCTCTGGAACTAAAAACATTCCTTGAAGGAGAAGGCGCTATTTTTCAGTCCACATCAGACAGTGAAGTCATAGTCCATCTTATTGCCCATTCAAAAGGCAGTGACTTCTATGAGCGCGTAGCACATGCTGTAACACAAATAAATGGCTCTTTCAGCCTCCTCATATTGAGAGAAAAAGAGCTTATAGCTGTAAGGGATCCTTATGGTGTCAGGCCTTTCAGTCTCGGCATGAAAGACGGTGCTTACGTCCTCGCCTCGGAGACCTGTGCCTTTGATCTCATCGGTGCGACATATATACGCGATATAGAGCCCGGAGAGCTACTGATAATAAATAAGGACGGGCTTGATTCCCTGAAGATCTTCAACCATCAAAGGAGGGCTTTCTGCATCTTTGAATTCATCTATTTCTCAAGGCCCGACAGTAATATATTCGGCGGACAGAACGTTAACGAGATGAGAAAAGAATTCGGGAGACAGCTTGCAAGAGAATCGGACACAAACGCAGATCTTGTTATCCCGGTGCCTGATTCGGGTGTTCCGGCGGCGCTCGGGTTTTCAGAAGTTAGCAAGATACCCATTGATTTTGGACTTATTAGAAACCATTATGTTGGCAGGACATTCATAGAGCCAAAACACAGCATAAGACACTTTGGAGTGAAGATAAAGCTTAATCCTGTGAGGAAACTTCTGGAGGGAAAGAGGTTGATCGTGATAGATGACTCAATAGTCAGAGGGACGACGAGCAAGAAAATAGTGAAGATGCTGAGAGAAGGAGGTGGAGCAAAAGAAGTGCACCTTAAAATAAGCTCTCCTCCTACAATCGGCCCTTGTTTTTACGGGATAGATACCCCTACAAGGCAGGAACTTATCGCCTCAACGCATCTCTTAGAAGAGATAAGACGATATGTAACTGCCGACTCCCTTGCTTACCTGAGCCTGGAAGGGCTCAAAAAGATAGTGCCCCACTCCCAGAATTATTGCATGGCCTGTTTCGACTGTAACTACCCTATTAGTTTTCCCGGTGAGCACCTCAAGCAAATGGAATTTTTGTTCAGGTAGCAGGGGCATACTTTGACGAGCGTCTTCAGGAACATATTCAGAATAAATCTCGCAGTAAAGAAGAACGAAAGAGTTCTTATATTCAACGACAGAATCCCACCGAAAAAACAGGTCGGCCGGGACGACAGGGAAAGGATGATGAAGCTCCGATGTTTGTCTTTACTGGCATCTGAGACAGGCAAGAATCTTTGTAAGTCAATAATAGTACATGAGTACCTGGCTACAGGGGGGCATGGCATTGAGCCGCCTGTAGAATTGTGGGAGCTTGCTTTCGGCAGGCAAACGATTGAAGATCTTAAGAAGGAGAGAATTCTTCATCCGATTCTCAGAAAAACAGCCACTGATGACCAGATCAGGATAGCAGAGCAAATAATCAAAAAAAACAGAAGATTTTCTGTCGACTGTGTGATTGCCCTTGCAAACTTTTCGACGAGCCATACGAGGTTCAGAGATTTCTTGACGAGAATTTGCGCATGCAGATATGCGAGCATGCCGCTTTTTGACATTTCTATGCTTGAAGGTGCGATGAATGTGGACTGGAAGGCTCTCGAAAAGAGGACAAAAGGGATAGCAAAAATTGTGAGTATGGCTGAGTTTGTTGAAGTAAAGAGTTCAAATGGCTCACACCTCTCATTTTCAAAGAAAGAAAGAAAAGCCTTGTCTGATACGGGAATACTCACCAAACCCGGCTCTTTCGGAAATCTTCCGGCCGGAGAGGTTTTCCTGGCGCCAGTTGAGGGGACTGCATGCGGCAAACTCATTCTTGAATGGGCGCCAACAAGACATCTTGAATGTCCGGTGACTCTTACCGTCAATGACGGTTTTGTCACGGATATATCAGGTAAAGAGAGATATGCCGGATATCTTAGGGGAAAGATTTCTGAAAGAAGGGAGAACGGAAATATCGCGGAGTTGGGAATCGGCACGAATGAGGCAGCGAGGAGACCTGATAATATACTCGAATCGGAAAAAATTCTTGGCACCATCCATATCGCACTTGGCGATAACAGCTCCTTCGGCGGAAATGTGAAGACGCCCTTTCATGAGGATTTTGTTTTTTTTAAACCAACAGTGACTCTGATTAATAAAGACGGTAGCAGAAAGGATATTCTTAAGGTCGGGAGAGTAATGTACTAAATTAGAAGAAATACAGATATTGCTTTCGCTCCGGCGAACCAGACGAGTCTGACACAACATCTGTATTTTCTCAAAGATGAATTCTATGCGTTATGTAATACTTGGCACAGCAGGTCACATCGATCACGGAAAGAGTGCCCTCGTCAAAGCATTGACCGGTATTGACCCGGACAGACTGAAAGAGGAGAAAGAGCGCGGGATAACCATTGACCTGGGTTTTGCAGACCTGAGATATCCCGATGGACTTACCGTTGGGATCGTCGATGTGCCGGGCCATGAGAGACTTGTCAAGAACATGCTGGCAGGAGCCGGTGGAATTGACCTTGTGCTCCTTGTGATCGCCGCCGATGAGGGAATAATGCCTCAGAGCAGGGAGCATCTTTACATATGCAATCTTCTCAAGATAAAGTCAGGACTTATTGTGATCACAAAAGCGGATCTTGTGGAGAAAGAGTGGCTTGAGCTTGTTGAGGATGATATCAGGAACTTTGTCAAGGGAACCTTTCTCGAAGGTGCTCCGATAGTTGCTGTCTCGTCAAAGACGATGGTTAATATTGATCTCCTCAAGGAAAAGATTAAGGAGGTCGCATTAAAGGTTGAACCAAAACCAGCGGAGGGTCTTTTCAGGCTTCCCATAGACAGGGTATTTTCACTAAAGGGATTCGGGACTGTTGTGACAGGTACTGCTGTTTCGGGAACCATCTCCGTTGATGACGCGGTTGAGATACTTCCGAGTAATATTAAAAGTAAGGTGAGAGGCCTTCACAGTCACGGTAAAGCCATTAACACGGCATATGCCGGTCAGAGGGTAGCCATTAATCTTCAAGGGGTTGATAAAGAAGAATTGAAGAGAGGAGATTCTGTCGTTCCCCCCGATAGATTCATTCCCACAAAAAGGATTGACGCAAAAGTCGAACTGCTTTCCGGTTCTCCTGTTCTCAAGAGCAAAAGTCTTGTTCATTTTCATCTCGGGACAGCGGAGACCGTAGCCAGGGTTATCCTCTATGAGAGGAATGAACTGAGAGAGGGTGAGAACTGTTTTTGTCAGTTCAGGCTCAATGACCCGGTCATTGCCACATCAGGAGACAGATATATCATAAGGAGGTTCTCTCCGGTGGATACCATCGGGGGAGGTGAGGTTCTTGACCCTCTTCCTTACAGAAGAACCCGTAAATCCGGACTCGATGACCTTGTAATATTCGAGAAGGGAAGTCTTTCTGAAAAGATCGCGACAAAGATTAAGAATGCTGGCTTACAAGGCATCAGGATGCCACTTGTTGAGGGGTGGATAAAGGAGGAGATTCCCGCCATAAGAGATGCGGCAAAGGCATTGAAGGATCAGAGGGCACTGGAACAGTTCGATGATATTCTTATTCATCAAATCGTCTTTAATTCATTCAAGGTAACACTTATAAAGGCTCTTAGCGACTTCCACAAGAGAAATCCTCTCAAGTCCGGCATGTCAAAAGAAGAATTGAGAGCCGGGTTCAATATCGAGCCCCGGCTTTTCAGCCGTCTGATCGATGAGATAAAAGAGATTATTGCTGAAAAGGAAATCGTAAGGCTTTCGACATTCAGTGTTGCTTTATCAGAGGTCGATGAAGACGTAAAGGCGAAAATCCTGGAGATTCTGGAAAAGAACGGGTTCCAACCGCCGTCAAAGGAAGAGCTTATGGAATTGCTCAAAATCGATCAAAAGAGCCTGTCTGATATCTTGAGGCTTATGGCAAGGGAAGGCAGTCTCGTGAGAATTAATGATTCTCTGTATATCACTTCCTTTTTCTATAAGAAGATGATGGAGAACCTTAAAAATTTTTTCTCAAAAAAGCCCGAGATGACAGTGGCGGAATTCAGAGACTTGCTCGGGACAACCAGAAAATATGCCCTTCCTTTTCTCGAATATCTCGATTCAAATAAAATCACCCTGAGAGTTGGTGATATAAGAAAATTTCTTCTAAAGTGAATTACTCACGCCGTCTTAATATGCATACGGCATATGCTGCAATCCCCTCACCCTGACCGATAAAACCCATACCTTCGTTCGTCTTGGCTTTAATATTGATAAACGGTGCCTTTATCCCGGATTTAGATATGGATTCTTTCATGGATTCAAAGTACGGAGAAATCGTGGGTCGTTCGGCTATCACAACAGAATCGATCCATGCGATATCGTAACCTTTTGAATATGTGAGCTGGACAATTCTTGTCAGGAGATCGATACTCGAAGCATTTTCCCAGCGTGGGTCGGTATCGGGAAAATGCTTTCCTATATCGCCGAGCCCAAGGGCACCGATAATCGAATCGATAACCGCATGGCAGAGCACATCCGCATCGGAGTGGCCGGAAAGACCTTTATCGAAAGGGATCTCAACGCCTCCGATTATCAGTTTCCGGCCCTCAACCAGCCTGTGAGAATCGTATCCTATGCCTATTCGCACCGTGATCAGCTCCTATTTCGAAATGAGGAATTCTGCTAAATCCATATCCTCCGGGGTAGTAATTTTAATATTCTTATACGACCCCATTATAACTTTTATCGTTCCACCATATCTTTCCACAAGGGCTGCGTCATCTGTCGAGTAAAATCCTTCTTCCATTGCCTTATTATATGCAGAAAAAATGGTTTCGTAAGGAAATAACTGAGGTGTTTGTATTGACCATAATGAATCCCTTTTTAAAGTCTTCGTTATTATTCCATCTTCTGACTGTTTAATCGTATCTTTTAACGGAACACCGAGAATAACTCCGTCGTAACTCCTATTTTCTTCCCCGCCCCTTTTTAATCCTTTAATAAATGGGGACAAAGAAGGGTTTACTAATTCTTTTATTATCTTTTCAATCAGGCCTTTTTCTATAAACGGTCTGGCACCATCGTGAATGAGCACCAAACAATTTCTATTTTTCACAAGCTTCAGGCCATTATAAACCGAGTCCTGCCTCTCTTGTCCCCCCGGGGCTATCTTCCGTATCTTGGAAAGGCTGTTTTCCTTAAAGACTTTTCTCCCTTGCTCGATATCGTTGGCCTTTAGCACAGGAATTATCTCAACTATTTCGTCTACAGTCTCAAGTACTTCAAGAGACCACAGAATGAGGGTTTTGCCGCCGAGTATATGAAATGGCTTGTTTGTTCCCGGGCCAAATCTTTCGCCTTTGCCGGCAGCCGGTATGATCGCGATAACATCACGGTATACAGATTGTTTTTTCATTTACTTTGTAGATCTGGCTTCTTCTTTCTCATATTCCTCTTTCAATTTTGAAAATATCATCCTGCCTGCAGTGGTCTGAAGTACGCTTGTCACGGTCACATCGGAATTCTTGCCGATCAGTTTTCTCGCATTTTCGACAACAACCATTGTTCCATCATCAAGGTAGGCAACGCCCTGATTATATTCCTTACCCTCCTTGAGAATGAAAACGTTTATCGTTTCGCCGGGAAGGACAACCGGCTTCAGAGCGTTAGCAAGCTCATTAATGTTAAGAACCGATACGCCCTGTAATTCAGCGACCTTATTAAGATTAAAATCATTTGTTACTACCTTCGCATTCAGGAGCTTTGCCAGTGCGACCAGTTTGGCGTCAACTTCCTTTATTTTGGGGAAATCTTCTTCGATTATTCTGACCGTGATATGGGGCATCTTCTGCATCCTGTGGAGGATATCAAGTCCCCGTCTACCCCTTGCCCTTTTCATCGGGTCCGCGGCGTCAGCAATATGCTGCAGCTCCTGCAGAATGAACTGAGGGAGTATAAAAATTCCCTCGAGGAAGCCAGTTTCACAGACGTCCGCGATACGTCCGTCTATAATCACGCTCGTATCAAGAATCTTCAGATTTTCCTCGACACCCTGCCCTCTGAAAAGCCTGAAAATACTTGCGAGAGAGATCATCTTGCCTTTGCTCAGGCCGAGAAGAAGGCCGCCATATCCGAAAATTGCCATCAGGCCAAAATAGATAGCTCTGACGTCCTCACCCAACAAGAATCTTAGCGGGAGAACGAGAAGATAAGCGAAAAGAAGTCCGCAGGAAATTCCCAGGAGACCTCCTATGATTGATCCGAGTTCGACTTTTTTGAAGAGCATTTCTGTAAAATTAGCGATCATCCCCAAAAGACCACCGATCAAAACTCCGTAATAGCCGTAATTATACTTGATGCCCATGATGTACCCTGAAAATAAAAAGAGTAAAAAAATGAGAAATCTTAGAATAAGAAACATTCTCCATCACCTTCTTTCTTTGTAAAAATAAAATCGACAATCGGGGAATGAATTTTACGCTTCAAGAAGACAACCGGAACTTGCGGTCAGATTCTCTAAGGCGCCTCGAGGATAACGTAAAAATTCTTGCCGCTTCTGTTCACAAAAAGAAGAACCGACTCGTCATTCCTTAAATTCGCGGCAGTTCTGTTAAAATCGCCCAGGTTATCTATTTCTTTCTTATCTATTTCTTTTATAATATCACCTTTTTTAATCTGGGCATCGTCAGCGGGGCTTCCGGGTTCTACTTGGACGACGATCACACCCTTCTCATCCTTATTGAATCCAAGCTGTCTTATGATCTCCCTCGTGAGATCCATTACGGTCAGACCTGTGAGCAGGTTTTCACCGATCTCATCAGGTAGACGCGCCGGCGTGATCTCCGCAATCTCTCTTGGCAATTCCACAATAGCCACCTTGAAAGTATGTTCCTTCCCTGAACGCAGTATTTTTACAGGTACTGCGGTGCCTGCTTTGCTTTGAGCGACCAAATTTCTCAGACCGCTTACATCTTTTACTTCCTTTCCATTAAATTCGATTATCACATCACCTCTCATAATTCCAGCTCTTGCCGCAGGGCTGCCTTTTGAAACATCACTAACCAATGCTCCCTGTGTTCTTTTAAGGCCGAACTTCTCGGAAAGTTCGGGCGTCAGTTCCTGGATGGTAACACCGATCCAGCCTCTTACAACCTTCCCCTTTTGTATTAATTGCTCCATTATAAGCCGAACCATATTGCTGGGCACTGCAAATCCTATTCCCTGATAGCCGCCGGTCTTTGAGAATATCGCGGTATTGATTCCAATGAACTCTCCCCTTACGTTAACGAGTGGACCACCCGAATTCCCGGGATTGATGGCTGCATCCGTCTGTATAAAATCTTCGTAGTCCGCGATCCCAACATTTGCCCTGCCTACGGCGCTTATTATTCCCATTGTGACAGTGTGGCTTAAGCCATATGGACTACCGATGGCCAAAACAAACTCACCAACCTGCAAAGTATCAGAATTACCCCATATGAGTGTGGGCAGATTGTGGGTGTTTATCTTCACGATCGCGATGTCCGTTTTTGGATCGACTCCTACAATTTTGCCTTTAAATGTTCTTCTGTCAAGCAAGGTCACATTTATCTCGTCGGCTTTCTCCACGACGTGATTATTTGTTATTATATAGCCGTCTGGCGAGACTATAACGCCGGATCCCAGACTCCATTCTTTCCATTTCTTTGGAGCCCCGAAGTCATGAAAAGGTCCGAAAAAATCGAAGAAAGGGTCATCGAAGGGGCTTCCGGTTTCCCTTCTCACAATTTTTGTCGTTGATATATTTACCACAGCAGGCGTAACAGAATTGACAATGTCGGAAAAAGCCCTTCCGGTTTCCATTATTTGACGAGGGACATTCGGAGTAAAGCCGTGGCCGTGCGGGAAGTATCCGCGAGGTTCTACGGACTTCTCCAGCACATAAAAAGTGACTCCTCCGAGAAGGAATCCAATCAAAAGAATTGCCGCGGCAAGGAATATTTTCTTATTCATAAAATTAATTATAATCAGCGTGTTAGCAGGTTGTAAAGTAGCGGCCCTTGACAAACCGCCATGACCATGCTAAATGCTAAGCTTTGCCAATTTTTACTACCTGATTTATAATAAAAACCTTGAGGAGGACATCATGTTGAAACGTTATCTTTTGGCACCCGGTCCCACGCCCGTACCGGCAGAGGTTCTGCTTGCTATGGCGATGCCGATAATACACCACCGTTCGCCCGATTTCTTGCCTGTGCTTGATTCTGCGAAAAAAGGCCTTCAGTGGTTGTATCAGACAAAGAATGATGTTCTAATCTTATGCTCAACCGGAACAGGTGGAATGGTTGGAGCTGTCAATAATTTCTTCAATAAAGGTGACAGGGTTCTTGTGGTCAATGGTGGAAAATTCGGTGAAAGATGGACAAAGATATGTCAGAGTTATGGACTGGATGTTGAAGAGATTATCGTGGAGTGGGGGTATGCTGTAAAGCCGGATGAAGTGGATAAACGGCTTAAGAAAGGAAATATCCGGGGGGTATTCGTTCAGGCATCCGAGACATCAACGGGTGTATATCATGATATTCACGCCCTTGCGTCTGTAGTAAAAAAAAGCGAAGAGACACTGTTCATTGTCGATGCGATCAGCGCCCTTGTCGCGCACGATCTTAAGACAGACGACTGGGGCATAGATATAATGGTTGGCGGTTCTCAGAAAGGTCTAATGCTGCCCCCGGGCCTGGCATTCGTGAGCGTAAGCGAAAAAGCCTGGTTAAGGGCAGAAACAGCGAAGCTTCCGAAATTTTATTTTAACTTCAGAAAGGAACGGGAAAATCTGGCGAAGAACCAGACGAACTTCACATCGCCTGTCACGCTAATCATCGGACTCAATGAGAGTATAAAAAAGCTTCAGGCTGAGGGACTCGATAATGTTTTTAAAAGACATCAGACTCTTTCAAACGCCATGAGGAAGGCGATGGAGGCGCTCGGATTAGAGCTTTTTTCGAAGGAGTCTCCGTCTAATGCCGTCACCGCCGTCATGGCACCTGCCGGAATAGACGGACAGGCAATATATAAGAATCTTCGCGAAAAGTATGGAATTACTGCTGCAGGAGGGCAGGACAAAGCGAGAGGAAAGATTTTTCGGATCGCACATTTTGGATATTCGGATAGATTCGATATCATAATAGCCGTCGCAGCGATAGAAATGGTGTTGAAAGGAATGGGTTATCCGGTGAAACTTGGCACAGGAGTAGCTGTTGCCCAGGAATTACTCATGGCCCGGCAGACCAAATGAGAGTTCTTATAACTGACAATATTTCGGCAAAGTGTATTGAAATACTTAAAAAAGCTGGTCTTGAGGTTGATGTCATGACGGACTTAAAACCGGAGGATCTCAAGAAACGTATTGGGGACTATCATGGGTTAATAATCAGATCGGCGACTAAAGTTTCGTCAGACATAATAAGAGCTGCAAGGAACTTAAAGGTTATAGCACGAGCGGGTTCAGGACTGGACAACGTTGACAGGATAGCCGCCACAAAAAAGGGCATTGTCGTTATGAATACTCCGGGTGGTAACACAATCACCACAGCAGAACACACAATCGCATTGATGGTTTCGCTGGCAAGGCTTGTGCCGCAGGCCACGCTATCCATGAAAAAAGGAAAATGGGACAAGAAGAAATTTATGGGAGTAGAACTCTTTAACAAGACCCTCGGAATCATCGGAATAGGTAACATAGGAAGCCAGGTTGCGAAGAGAATGCAAGGGTTCGATATGAATGTCATCGCGTATGATCCATTTCTCAGTGAGGACAGAGCAAAGGCAATGGGTGTTGAGAAAGTATCCCTTGAAGAACTGCTCGGACGCTCTGATTTTATTACTATTCACACTCCATTGACTTCGGAGACGAAAAACCTGATAAACAGGGAGACTATCCGTCTTATGAAGCCTGGTGTCAGAATAATAAATTGTGCAAGGGGTGGAATCATAAACGAAAAGGATCTGTATGATGCCCTGTTGGATGGAAGGATTGCCGGTGCTGCACTCGATGTGTTTGAAAAGGAACCCCCTGAAGATAATCCTTTAATCCGTCTTGAGAACGTAATCTGTACACCCCATCTTGGCGCCTCGACAAAGGAGGCACAAGAAAATGTTGCCACTGCCGTTGCCGAGCAGGTCGTTGATTATCTTGTGTTTAATACAATTCGGAATGCTGTAAATTTCCCGTCAATCCCCGCGGATCAGGTGGCAAGGCTTCAGCCTTATATAAATCTTGCCGAGAAATTAGGCGGGTTTGCTGCGCAGATATTCGAAGGTGCTGTTACTCAGATGACGATTGAATACCAGGGTGATGCCGCTGAGATCAACACCGCGCCTGTAACCATCGCTATCATAAAGGGATTCCTTACCCCGATACTTGAGGAGACTGTTAATTTCGTGAATGCGCCGATTATTGCGAAAGAGCGCGGCATCGAGGTGAAGGAGATCAAGAGTACAGACAGTGGTGATTATCAGAGTCTGGTTGGTCTCCGGCTAAAGGCACGGGACAGGATGACTTATTTTGCAGGTACTCTCTTCAGCAAGAGAGATCCCCGCATTGTGATGATAGATACTTTCAAGGTAGAGATCGTGCCCGAAGGAGAGCTCCTTTTTATGTATAACAACGACAGACCGGGAGTGATCGGGAATATTGGTGCGCTTCTGGGGAAAAACAATATCAACATTGCAAGAATGCACTTTGGAAGAGAGACCCCCGGGGGCACGGCGATCTCTGTCGTCAGCATAGATGCCCCGGCTTCTCCTGAGCTTATCGATGAGATAAAGAGACTGCCGAATATCATTTCAGTGAAGAGAATAAGTATCTAATAAGAGGGTTTGGTCATGCCAAATGTGGTTGTGGTGGGATTACAGTGGGGAGACGAAGGGAAGGGGAAGATTGTTGATTTTCTTTCCAAAAAGGCGGATATAGTTGCTCGGTTTCAGGGTGGCCATAATGCAGGCCATACCGTCGTCATCAATAATGAGAAATTCATTCTTCACCTGATCCCATCCGGAATATTGTACCCGAACAAGGTTTGCCTTATAGGCAACGGCGTCGTTGTCGATCCGGCTGCGCTTATAGAGGAAATTGATGGTCTCAAGAAAAGAGGAGTGAAGGTTGACAATAATCTTGTTTTGAGCAAGAATGCCCATCTCATAATGCCCTACCACATCATCATAGATAGGGAAAATGAGAGAGTGCGAGGGGAAAAAAGCCTTGGAACTACGGGACGGGGCATAGGCCCCTCGTATTGTGACAAGATCGCCAGGGCGGGAATCAGAGTAGCAGACCTGCTTCATCCCGCGGTGTTTAAAGAAAAGTTGAACATGAACCTCTTCCACGTCAACTTCATCCTTGAAAATCTTTATAGTGTACCCCGCCTTGATGTCGAATCTATATTTGAAGAATACATGAAGTATGCAGCGATACTCTTACAGTACATAAGTGATACTGATATAATTATCAACGAGTCGATTGCTCAAAACAAAAATGTACTTTTTGAGGGAGCTCAGGGCACTCTTCTTGATGTAGACCACGGCACTTATCCTTATGTGACTTCATCTAATGCCATCGCCGGAGGGGCGTGTACCGGACTCGGTGTCGGTCCTACGAAGATTTCGAAGGTCCTTGGAGTAGTAAAGGCCTATACAACAAGAGTCGGCAGCGGTCCTTTCCCTACGGAGATAAAAGACGCTTTAGGAGAAAAACTCAGAGAAAGAGGCGGCGAATACGGTGCTACCACGGGTAGGCCGAGGAGATGCGGATGGCTCGACATAGTGGTGCTGAGGCATTCTCTAAGGATAAACGGGGTAACAGGTATTGCGATCACAAAACTTGATATTCTCGATGGATTGGATGTGATAAAGATCTGCACTGCTTACAGACATAGAGGAAAAATCTATCAGGATTTTCCGAAGGAGATGAATATCTTTGAGGAGTGTGAACCTATATTCGAAGAACTGGAGGGCTGGCGTGCCAATACGTCAGGCATAAGAGATTTTCATGCACTTCCTGTTGAAGCCCGTGTGTATATCGAAAAGATCGAAAAGATGCTTGGCACAGAAGTCCAGTTGATCTCAACCGGACAGAGAAGAGATGAATTGATTGAATTAGAAGGACAATTCTGATGGGTCCAAAAAGAAAACATCAGAGATTTACCAAAAGGCTTCAGGCTTCTTTCAGTTCTGGCGGACTTAGCTACAGAGGAATACTGAGTAATATCTCAGAAAAAGGTCTTTTTATCAGAACGAATCGCGGATTCGCGCCAAATACCATTATTGATATTGAACTGGTGATGCCTGACAACAGGCTATCTCGCCTCAAGGGTATTGTGAGAAGGACAATCAAGACACCTGTCTCTACGATCAAGAATGGTATGGGCATTGAGCTGATCGAAAGAGACGAGACTTTCATGAATTTAGTGAGCTCATTTAATGGGGAACCAAGACCGGAGAGAAAGGAACAAGCCTCCGACTTTCAAATAGTCTTTTGCAAAAATTGCCGCGTTAAGAATGTTGTCTTTTTGAGCAGACTATCTCAAAATCCTCGGTGTGGTAAATGTGGAACACCTCTAACCGTTCCTGCTCCCTGATCACTGCCTTCCTGGACATTTTTTATCCATCCAAATGCCCTCTTTGCGGTCGCAAAACGGATACATACCGGTACTCACCCATTTGTCTTTCATGCTGGGCGGAGATAGAAAGATATGAAGGTCCTGCCTGCAGGATATGTTCGCTGCCACTTTCCTCATCATATTCGGAGCTCTGCGGGCAGTGTATGAAAAGTCCTCCCCCTTTTTCCAGAGCCATGAGCTACGGACTTTATGAAGGAAGTCTCGCCGAGGCGATCAACCAGCTCAAATTTGGGGGAATAAGGAGACTCTCCAGGTATCTCGGGGACTTGCTGCTGAGCATGGACCTTCCTGAGATGGACGCTATTGTGCCTGTTCCCTTGAACGTCAAGAAGTTGAGGAAAAGGGGGTTCAACCAGTCTCTTCTTATAGCAAGGAGGATAGCGAAGAAGAAAGAAATCGCCCTTTTGATGGATGTTTTGTCCAAGAAAAAAGAGACTCAGCCACAGACAGATCTTCCGGCAAAAGAAAGATTAGTAAATCTTAAGGGTGCTTTCGAGATAAGGGGAAATGTCAGAGGTCTCAAATTGTTTCTGGTTGATGACGTGATGACTACAGGCACTACCGTGCGGGAATGCTCGATGCAACTGATGAGAGCAGGGGCAAAGGAAGTTGTCGTTCTTATCCTTGCCAGAGCAGGATTGATGTGACGAAACTTTCGAAAATCTGATAGAATATCACTATCTTTCTTTAAGAAACCCGATGATCGATTTACATACTCATAGTCTTTTAAGCGATGGTGAACTCATTCCTTCTGAACTGGTCAGGAGAGCCGAAGCGATTGGCTACAGAGCCATTGCGATCACTGATCATGTTGATTCTTCGAACATAGATTACGTAATCTCCAGGATAGTACGTGCCCTTGAGAAAATTAAAGCCTTTATCTCCGTGGAGGCGATTCCCGGGGTAGAGATTACTCACGTGCCACCCCGCCTTATTCCCGAGCTGGTCAAGGAGGCCCGAAACCTCGGAGCGAAGATAGTAGTTGTTCATGGCGAAACATTGGTTGAGCCTGTCTCAGCGGGCACGAACCGAGCTGCCATAGATGCTGGCGCAGATATTCTTGCTCATCCAGGCCTCATATCCGAAGAAGATCTTCTTTTTGCCAAAGAAAAAGGTGTCAGTCTCGAGATAACTTCCCGTAAAGGACATTCCTTGTCGAACGGCTACGTTGCTAAGGAGGCAGTCAGATTTGGGGTACCTCTCTGTGTAAACACGGATGCCCACAGCCCTTCAGATTTAATTACTCAAGAGTTCGCCAGAAAGATACTTCTCGCTTCGGGAATAGAGGACAGCCGCATTGCATCAATTCTCGAGAATTCACGAATGATTGTTGACAGATCTCTCAGGAGGAACTGATGCCGAAAGCCATAAAGAAAAGGGTTGCCAAGAAACCGTTAACGACCGAAGAAGATGTCAAACAGAGACTTAGTACACTGAAAAATACATTCAGGCAGAGACAGAAAATAGTATTACTCGTGACTGCCGGAATGCTTGCAATATTAATCGCCTTTGCCGGGTTTATGATCTATTCCCATAACCTTCAAAAAAAGGCCCGGATGTTGGAATACGGGGCATACAAAATTTTTCATAACCAGGCGCAAAATGATAGTGGCGAACGCTACCAGAAGGCGATGGATATGTTCAGGAAAGCTTACGATACAAAGAAATCACCTATATCACTTTACTATGTCGCGGCATGCAATTATGAACTCGGCAAGTATGACGATGCCTTGAAGACGCTCGGGGAGTTCGTTAAAAGATATCCGGATGCAGAGAAGTTCTTGCCTCTCGTTTATAGAAAGATGGCCACTGTCTACATCAGGAGGGGCGATACGAATGGGGCTATGAAAGCATTGGAAAGTCTTTATAACTTAAAAGGACAAATCTATGAGGATTTTGCACTCATGGAGTACGGAAGGATTCTTGAGAAGTCCGGGAATCCCGAAGATGCAAAGAAAAAGTATAAAGAACTCACTACAAGATTTCCAGACTCTCCTTTTTTCAGTGAGGCAAGGGCAAAGTTGTCAGACGAAAAAGAAGGTTAAATCCTCCTCCTTTTTTTGGATTTAGCCTTCTTTTTACGATTCTTATATTTGTAGGAAGCCTTCTTTACTCCCTTCTTTTTTTCTGTATCCAATTTGAACTTTCCCTTCGGAGGGAGGTATATCTTCATACCGGCCTTTAGAGGGATCATCTTTTCGAAAGCATTCAGATCGAGAATAACCTGAAGGGGAATACCCGTTTTTCTCGAAATTTTCTTAAAGGTGTCTCCTTTTTTGACCTTATAAACGTCTATCGAAAATCTTTTCTCCTGTGGAATCGTATCAAGGTTTTCGAAAAAAACATCCATTTTCCCCGCTGGTATCCTCAAGGTATATTCGGGCAGATCAGGTGGTGTACACCATCTTCTGAGTTCCGGATTCAATTCTTTTATGATGCCTAATGACGTTTCGGCGCATTTCGCGATTATATCCAGATCGAGAGGAGAATTGATTGTTACTCTGTCATATTCGAGGGGTGGATGAAACTCGAGGTTATCAAAACCGAAATCTTGAGGACTGGTGGCAATCAAGCTTGCCGCAATGAACTTGGGAACATAATTTTTCGTTTCATTCTTAATATAATCTGTTTTCACAAGCTCCCAGTAGTCGTCTGTTTCCGTTTTTTTCAGCGCTTTCAGTATTTTCCCCTCCCCGGCGTTATACGCCGCCATGGCCAGATTCCATGATCCAAACATGTCATAAAGATCCTTCAGATAATTTGCGGCAGCGAGAGTCGATTTCTCTGGGTCCCTTCTTTCGTCCCTCCACCAGTTTATTTCAAGACCGTACCTCTTTGCCGTGGAGGCGATAAACTGCCAATATCCGGCAGCCCTTGCAGGCGAGTAAGCATTCGGGTTAAAACCACTCTCTATGAGGGGTAAAAAGACGATCTCTTCAGGCAGATTCTGTTCCTTAAGAATAGTCTTCATCAATTCCATGTATTTGCCCGATCTGCTGAGCCAGAGAGAAAACTTTTCTTTTATTTTTTCTGTGAAGATGGTGATCTGCTCTTTGACCGCGGCCACCGCGAGATCGTTTTGGTCGTAATTGGTGATTATCCTGCGATCATCGGGTGGGGTCTCGCCTTCTGCCAGTGGAGATATGACCCGTAATTCGGATGATCCGATGTGGTACGTTTCCGATGCGAGAACGGGTGACGCTGCAATTAGTAAAACCATGAATTGAATTATTAGCCTCAATCCACGCATCGGCGATTTTTTTACCTTAAAGGAGGATGTTTTGTCAAGAAAAAAGTGCCCGCAGATGGTGAATTTCAGTCTATGTATCCATTTCGGGAAGAGCCATATGCCTTATGAGCTTGCCTTTGCAGAGATAAAAAACCATCTCCGCTATATTCGTGGCATGATCTGCAATGCGTTCCAGATATTTTGCTACGTATGTAATTCTCATCGCCCTCGTTACCAACCGGGGATCCTGAATCATGTAAAAGAGTAACTCATTAAAGACCTGCACGGTTAGATTGTCCACTTCGGTTTCTTTTTTCACAACTTCATGCGGCAGTTTTATGCAACCTCTGACGAACGCATCAAGAGCGTCTTTTACCATGCTTTCCGAGATCTCTGCCATTCGTGGAATATCTATATAGGGCTTAAGTTGAGGTTCCTGATTTAATTCTAACGCCCTTTCTGCAATGTTAACAGCCAGATCACCGATTCTTTCGAGGTCTGTCGTGATTTTCATGGTTGTTATAATGAATCTGAGATCGCCTGCCTTGGGTTGTCTCAGGGCAATGAGTCTTATGCATTCTTCATTGATCTCGACGTCAAGTGCATTGATGAGATAATCTTTCTTGATTACGTCTTCAGCCAGAGTGCTGTCTCGCTCGACAAGTGAGTGCACAGAATTCTTCACTGCCATTTCTACCATCGACCCGAGTCTGAGGACGCGTTCCTTCAATGCTGCCAGCTCTTTGTCAAATATAGCCATAAACCTTTTCAAGCGGATATGCGGATTTCAAAATTCCGAAGCCGATATTTGATATTTGATTTTGAGTTTAAGCCCCGCCTTTTTTCATTTGTCTTCGATAATAGAAGTATGCCTGATCATCTTTCCCTTGCACATATAAATAATCATTTCGGCGATGTTAGTCGCATGGTCGGCGATTCTCTCGAGGTATTTGGCGACATAAGTTCTTTTCACTGCCAAAGGAATAATTTTTGGATCCTGAATCATGAGGGCCAATAATTCTTCAAAATTTCTGACAGTCAGATCATCCACTTCGTCGTCCTTTTTTATTACCTCATAAGGTAAGACAGAACAGCCCGTTACAAACGCGTCGAGAGCATCTCTCACCATCCCTTGAGTTATGTCTGCCATTTTGGGAATGTTAACAAAAGGCTTTAACAAAGGTTCTTCGTTCAACTCGATCGCCCTTTCCGCGATATTGACAGCCAGGTCACCCATTCTTTCCAGGTCAGTCGTGATCTTCATGGCAGTAGTTATCAGCCTGAGATCTCTTGCCATTGGCTGGCGGATGGCAATCAGCCTCACACACTCCTCGTCTATCTTCACCTCAAGAGCATTAATCAGATGATCCCTTTTGATTACCTCTTTAGCCAGGTCGCTATCTCTTTCCACGAGGGATCTTACGGAGTCACGTATTGCGTCCTCAACCATTGAGCCGAGTTTAAGCACGTTTTCCCTCAACGCATTTAATTCTTCATCGAAGATGGCCATTATCCGAACCTTCCGGTAATATATTCCTCGGTCAGCTTGTTGAGAGGATTAACAAATATTGTATCAGTGTCTCCGAATTCGATCAATTCTCCGAGGTACATGAATGCTGTATAGTCAGATATACGGGCGGCCTGCTGCATATTATGAGTAACTATTACTATAGTAATTGCCTTCTGTAATTCCTGGAGCAAATTTTCTATGTTGGAAGTCGATATTGGATCGAGAGCCGACGTTGGCTCATCGAAAAGAAGGACCTCCGGCTCCTGCGCAAGAGATCTTGCAATGCAAAGCCTCTGCATCTGACCGCCTGAGAGGCTGAGACCTGACTCATGCAATTTGTCACTGACCTCTTTCCACAGGTCCGCCCGTATGAGCGCATTTTCGACGATCTCATCCAGCTTGCTCTTCTTTTTCACTCCCCTGATTCGTGGCCCATAGGCAACGTTTTCATAGACAGAACTCGGGAAAGGGTTGGGTTTCTGGAAGACCATGCCGACCTTCTTTCTTAATTCGATGACATCGGTATTTTTATCATAGATATCCACTCCCTTAAAGAGAATCTTTCCCTCTGTTCTTGAAATGATAATTAGGTCGTTCATCCTGTTAAGGGCTCTGAGGAGTGTTGATTTGCCGCACCCTGAGGGGCCGATGATCGCCGTAATTTTATTTGCCTCTATATCAAGATTGATATTGCTCACAGCCTTGAAGTCGCCATAATACACACAGAAATCTCTTATCTCAAATATCTTCTCGCCGTCTACCATGCCTTTTTCTTTCTCTGGCGGGATCGGAGAATAATGCCGAGGAGATTCATGCCCAGGACCAGAACGACCAGTGTAAGGGCCGTCCCGTATTGTATGGGTCTTGTCTCCTCGATGTGCGTGCCGGCGGTGGCCAGGACATAAATATGATATGGCAGGGCCATCACAGGCTCAAACACAGACCTCGGCACGCCGGGTGCAAAGAAAGCGGCAGCAGTGAACATTATCGGTGCTGTCTCGCCGGAAACCTTTGCCGTGCCAAGTATTGATCCCGTAAGGATTCCTGGTATCGCAGTGGGAAGAACTACCTTTCTTATAGTCTGCCACTTAGTTGCACCGCAGGCGAGTGATGCTTCCTTGAAACTGTAAGGCACTGCCTTAATAGCTTCTTCAGAGGTCGAAATGATATAAGGAAGGACCATGACCGCGAGTGTTAACGAACCTGCCAGGAGGCTCATGCCGAAATTAAATGCGACAACAAAGACGGTCAATCCAAAGAGCCCGAAAACCACGGAGGGGACGCCTGCAAGAGTGTATATTGACATCATCACCATTTTGAGAATTATCCCCGGCTTTGAATATTCGGCCAGAAAGATTGCGGTGATGACGCCTATAGGTATTACGACAATCATACATATTGCTGTCAGCAGCACTGTACCGACAATAACCGGGAAGATACCACCCTTTGTCATGGCATCCACGGGTGGCTGTGTGATGAATTGCCAGCTCAAAATACCAACGCCATTATATGTTACGAAAAACAATATTATGATTAAAATTATTGCCCCTGTAAAACCGAGAACTCTGACAAGGGAGAGGAAAAAACCTTCCTTGAGATTTACTTTCTTCCCCCGGATCAAATCAGATGGCGCGCGATTCTTAGATACGCCCTCTATCATATCTTTTCCCCGATTCTAACCGCGCGATATTTCCGGGATACCATATCAGAGACAAGGCTCAATAAAAAGGTAATGAGAAAGAGAATCGCTCCGACACCGAAGAGCGCATGGTAATGAAGACTCCGGTAGGGCGCTTCGGCCATTTCTGCAGCTATTGCTGCCGGCATCGGTCTGGCTGGATCGAATATCCAGTGGGGAATCACTGCAGCACCTCCTGCCACCATCAATACGATCATTGTCTCACCGACTATTGTCCCGATACCAAGGATAACGGCGACACTCAAACCCGATACAGAGGCCGGAATGACCACCCTCCATATTGTCTGCCATTTACTCGCACCCAGAGAGTACGAAGCCTCCCGGTACGTGCGGGGGACAGCAGTCAGAGCGTCCTCTGCGATACTGGATATGACAGGAATAGCCCTTACAGTTAACATCAGAGCGGCAGTCGAAATATTGAGTCCTGAGGCTATAAAAAATTTGTCGTATGCCAAATCAGCCAGAGTGGTCGAGATGAAAGGCAAGTTTGTGCTTCGCAGGAACTCCGGGAGTTGTTCGGAAATGATGGGCGACAACCAGTTTGAAAGGATGGGTGCGATGACCACCATACCAAAAAAACCGAGAACAACAGACGGGAAACTCGCGAGCATCTCTATGAGGGGTTTCAGTATTTCTTTTATTCTGTGATGCGCAATCTCCGCTACATATATTGCGGTTGCCAATCCTAAAGGTATAGCCATAACTGCGGTAAGGATGGTAACTGCCAGGGTACCCGCAATGAGCGGTAACATTCCGAAACCCGGCGGTTCATATGTGGGATACCAGTCAGCGCCAAAAATGACTTTTGTTACTCCTGCCTTATAAAAGATATAAAATGCCTCTTTAAAAAGAAAGAAGCCGATGAGGAAAAGAACGATAACCGAGACGAGACCGACAGAGCTGACAATGATCTCAATGGCCTTTTCTTTTGTCTGCCAGCGTAATGCCAATAGTCCCTCTTCTTTAAATAGAGTCTGCTTCTAACGTCGTATTTTGTCATTATCCGGCTTGACCGGATAATCCACCACCCTTCGACAGGCTCAGGGTGACAATTGTCATGGTGAGCTTGTCGAACCATGGATTCCCCGATCGAGTCGGGGAATGACGACGGATTATCTTAACTGTTTATATACAGACATTAACATGGAAAGGAACCGGGTGGTTCTTTCCGTTCGTAAATTAATTCCTTTGCCTATCCTAAATTATTTTATACTTACATATTTGACTTCTTCGACTATTTTCTGACCCTCCGGGGATAGAACAAAATCGATAAACTTCTTGATGACGCCGACTGGCTTTCCGTTCGTGTACATGTAAAGAGGCCTCGAAATTGGCCATGAGCTATCACGCACACTTTGTGGAGTTGGTGTTTTACCGTTAACTTTAAGGACCCTTATTGACCTATCAACATAGCCGATTCCTATATAGCCAATGGCATACCTGTTTTTTGCAATGGTCTGAACAGCCTGCCCATTGGAGGCAACCAGCAAGGCATCGGCTCTGACCCTGTCCCCCTTCAGGACTTTTGATTCCCAGACCTCATAAGTGCCTGAACTCGTATCCCGCGATACCACCGAGATGGGTCTGTCCGGACCTCCGATTCCTTTCCAGCTCTTAATCTTGCCGTTATAAATATCTCTGAGCTGTTCAAGCGTAACATTTTCGATCTTCATAGAAGGGTGGATAACCGGCACTATTCCGTCGAGAGCAACTTTGTGCGAAGTCAGGTTAACGCCTTTCCCTTTGGCTACGGCTATCTCTTTATCCTTTGCCTCCCTTGAGCTTGTTGCAATATCGGTTGTACCATCCATAAGCGCCTTAATTCCTGTTCCTGAACCGCTTCCTGAGACATATATCTTTACACCAGGGTTCTTCTTCATGAATACCTCCGCCGCCTTTTGTGCAACAGGCAGGACGGTGGTGGAACCGTCAATCCTTACATCAGCACCGTATGAAAATGCTGATAAGGAGTACACAGCGATAGTAGCTATCAAAATTGCTAGAAATTTTTTCATTATTTTCCTCCTCTTCAGGAAACATTTTTCCAACCTGAAAAACCTATTTCGTCACGAAAAAAGCATACATTCTCTGGCTTTAAAATAAACTAAAATTGTTACGGTTGTGTTACAATTTTATTAATTTTATGTTACATTTTCATATCTTTTTCTAACCTCCTCCATTGCTCACCTCATAAAAAGGATTCTTTCTTTTTGCAATATTCCTGAAGCTGAAAAGAGCTCGGAAAATATAGCTTTTCTTTTGCCTTGCACGCAAAGGTTATTTTTATGATATGCGGGCATTTCACTCCTTGATCAGATATTCGCATCAGGCCTTCCGGAGAACCTTTGATAAAAAAATTGGGCAATTGTCAAAATCTTCTGTGCAGCAGCAACTTGCCTTTTTCTTACTATCGATTGTCATCGATGACAATGATGCCATACATACATCGACACCATTGTAAGGACACGTCGTTTCATCTCTGTTCATTTTTACTCCGTTCATACTTACAAAAGAATTTTTGCTTCTGATATTTCCACTTTAAGAAAACTTATCAAAAGAATGTTACACGATGATGAAAAGAACGTTAAATTTCTTCTCTAATTGGCTGATAAGAAATATATTTTCGATAAAAACAGCGGTGTATTAGGTTTATCAAGTGTTGATAACAGTCCGCTAAAGCACTTTTTTCTCTCTCCATTTATATTACCCACAACATTACTTGTAGTTATCGAACGAATTGGGTAAGATGAAACTCATGAATACTGAAGAAATACTCGAAAAGATCCGGCAGACGGAATCGCCACTGAAGAGGCAGTTACTCATGGTTGGATTGCTATCAAAGCTTCTTGAGGAACAGGGAAAGGATGTGCCTACGGTTATCGGAGGATGTGCATTATCATATTATTCCCGGGAGGTCTATTTCACTGCCGATATAGACCTGGCATATTCCGATCGGGAATCATTGGACGGGGTTTTGAAGGATGTCGGATTCATCAAGCGGGGAAGATATTGGGTAAGTGAAGATCTGAAGATGGCAATAGAAGTGCCTGCATCGATGCTTGTTGGAGAAGATTCGCCTGTTGAGATTGTTGAGCTTGGAGACGAACTTCGGTGCAGGATCATCGGAGTTGAAGACCTGATCATAGACCGGTTGAATGCCTGCAAACACTGGAAATCGGAAATTGACTGTGAAATGGTCGAACTCATGATTGTGCGATACGGGAAGGAACTCGATTGGCAGTACCTTGAAAAGAAGGCCGTGTTGCCGGAAAATAACGTCTTAGCGGAGCTTCTCAAAGTGAAGAACAGGGAAGAGAAACGGTGAGAAAAAGAATAAAAGCATATGAAGAAATATCACCCGTTGAGGTTCTCCTCCAGATAGATGCTATGGGATTAAAACGGTATAAAAAGACAACTAAGAGGGACCCGGAGGAAAGAGAGATACTGCTCAGATTAGGACTAAAGAAAATTAAAGATCGGGAAGAGAATGACTTTATCGCCGTCGGTTACAGGAGACGAAAACTGAAGATATAGGTGAACCTGTAAAAATTTTATGAAAACTTGGACACATCCTGGTGGCAAGTTAAGAGAACTTGGCGCTGAATTTTTAACAGATGCTGAATTATTGTCAATTCTGATCTCTACCGGTACAAAAGGCAAACCAGCTGAAAAAGTTGCATATGAAATCCTCGATAAATTCGGCTCCTTTAAAGGGATGGCCAATCAGCCACTTGAGAAGTTTTTAGAGATTAAAGGACTGGGGGATGTCAAGATTATAAGAATTGCAGCAGCCTTTGAGATTGCAAGACGGATTGTTAATCAGGTGGTGAATGAATATAATAAGGAAAGGCTGTTCAATAACAGACAATATTTTCAGGGAATAAGGGGCGACACAAGAAAAAATAAAAGCAAGCGATATGAAAGCAGCAGTTACATTACATAATTATCTCACAGAAAATAAGC